>JBCCHQ010000053.1:0-35286 GCA_039028735.1 Planctomycetota bacterium
CCGGGCGTGTCGTCGGGGCAGTCCTCGCCGATGGGAGCACGATCAGCGCGCGCGCCGTGATCCTCACGAACGGCACGTTTCTACGCGGACTCATGCACACCGGGGAGTCCAAGGCCAGTGGCGGTCGTATCGGCGAGGGTGCTGTGCAGGGGTTGTCAGCGGCCCTGGAACGCCTAGGGTTTGAAAGCGGACGCCTCAAGACGGGAACACCTCCCCGACTGGCCGCAGAGTCCATCGATTGGAGTCTGGTCGAGCCGCAAGAAGGGGATCCAGAGCCGGATGGCTTCTCGCACTTCTTGCCACCACCGCGCCGTGATTGGGCGCAGTGCTACGTCACGCGAACGAATCCGCAAGTGCATGATGTGATCCGGGCCAACCTCGATCGGTCACCGATGTTTGTTGGCGACATCGAAGGCGTAGGACCCCGTTACTGTCCGTCGATCGAAGACAAGGTCGTACGCTTTGCCGAACGCGACGGCCACACCGTGCACCTCGAACCCGAGGGGCTGCACACGAACTCGATCTACGTGAACGGGATCTCTACCAGCTTGCCTGCGGACGTCCAACAGCAGATCGTCGCCGCGATCCCGGGACTGCAAGACGCGAAGTTCCTGCGGTACGGATATGCAGTCGAGTACGACTTCTTCCCCCCATGCCAGATCGATGTCACTTTCGCTGCACGAGAGGTGCCCGGCTTGTATCTCGCAGGGCAGATCTGCGGCACGTCGGGATACGAGGAAGCCGGTGCACAGGGCTTCCTGGCGGGCGTGAACGCCGCTTTGGCGCTCCGCGGCGAAGAGCCCTTCGTACTCGGTCGCGAAGAGGCGTACATGGGAGTGCTGGCCGACGATCTGGTCCGCACAGACCCGCGCGAGCCCTATCGAATGTTCACTTCGCGCGCCGAATACCGGTTGCTGCTGCGGCATGACAATGCCGACTTGCGCTTGTCGCACAAGGGGCATGCGTTGGGACTGATCAGCGATGCCGAACTCGACCAAGTCGAGCGCAAGCGCAGCAGCGTTGCTGAAGTCACCGAATGGTTGCGCGGGCGGCGCCAGGACGGCGAGTCGCTGCTGCAGCGCTTGCGACGCCCCGGCGCGACCTTTGGCGAACTCGTCGCGGCCGACCCGGAGCTCGCGCAGTTGCAGGTCGATCCACTGGTGCAGCAGCAGGTCCTGATCAACACGCGCTACGAGACGTACATCGAACGGCAGCTGGCGCAGGTCGACCGGATGCGGCGCAATGAGTCATGGCGAATCCCGGCGTCGCTACGCTTCGACGCCGTCTTTGGCCTGCGCCGAGAGGCTGTGGAGAAGCTCGAGCGCATTCGACCCCGTACGCTTGGCCAAGCCAGTCGAATCTCGGGGGTGACGCCGGCGGACCTGAACCTCGTGATGGTGGCGCTGCAAGTGGGTCAACAACAGGCCGTACCGCGCGAGACGAATGAAGGAACTGGCGATGACGAGTGACGACACTGACAGCGGCTACCGGATTGTCAGTGAGAACGTGTTGTTCACCGGCCCGCGCTTCCAGCTGCTGGACTTGCAAGAAGAGGGACCTGACGGCCGCGTCTGGCCACGCCAGGTCGTACGCCACCCGGGCGCTGCTGTGGTCTTGCCGATCCTCGACGACGGACGGGTCGTACTCGTGCGCCAATACCGCACCAGTCTCGGGCGCGAGCTGCTGGAACTGCCCGCCGGGATCCTCGACCCGGGCGAAGAGCCGGCGACCGCTGCCGTGCGTGAGCTCGCAGAGGAGACAGGTTATCAGGCAGCCCGCTGTGAGCATCTGCTGTCATTCTGCGCGGCTCCAGGCATCACCGACGAGATCATGCACGTCTTTCGCGCGACCGGTCTGCGGCCCGGGCCCTCGTCTCCAGACGAAGACGAACGGGTAGAGGTGGAACTGCACACCGTCGAAGCGTTGATGGAAATGGCCCGAAAGGGTCAACTCGAGGATTCGAAGACGCTGCTCGGCCTCCTCTATGGGCAGGCAGCGGGCGTTTTAGGTTCCAGGGGAGATCGCAAATGATACCGCGTGTAGTCATCGTCGGCCGTCCCAACGTCGGCAAGTCGACGCTACTGAATCGACTCGCGCGGCGGCGCGTCAGTATCGTCCACCCACGCCCCGGCGTGACGCGAGACCGCATCGCTGTGGAAGTCGAGCTCGACGGGCTCCACATCGAACTGTTCGATACCGGGGGAATCGGCATTGTCGACCGCCAGGACCTCAGCGACGAGATCCACGAGCAGATCGAAGTCGCGATTCGCGAAGCAGCCTTGGTGTTGTTCGTCGTCGACGCACGAGTCGGGGTCCAAAGCCTCGACCAACAGGTCGCCAAGCAACTGCGGGCACTGGGCGTGCCGGTCATCTTGCTCGCGAACAAGTGCGAGGCTGAGCACGCCGAAGCTCAGATCCCAGACTTCTTCTGCCTTGGCTACGGCGAACCCATCGCGCTGTCAGCGCAGCATGGCCTCGGAGTGGAGACCCTGATCGACGCGATTCGGGAGGCTCCCAGCATGACCGTCGAACAACCCCCTGAAGACCCGTCGCTGAAGATCGCCGTGGTGGGCAGACGCAACGCTGGTAAGTCGACATTCATCAACGCGGTCCTCGAAGAAGAACGCATGATCGCCAGCGAAGTGGCCGGGACCACACGCGACGCAGTCGACATACGGTTCGAGAAGGACGGCAAGGCGTTCACGATCATCGACACCGCAGGACTGCACAAACGATCGAAGCTCAAAGACGAGATTGACTACTACGCGCAGCTGCGCGCGATCGAGGCGATTCGCCGTGCGGACGTCGTGATCTTGCTGCTGGATGCAGAAGAGGGTGTCGCACAGATCGACAAGAAGGTCGGCAAGGCAATCATCGAACAGCACAAGGTGTGCGTGATTGGCTTGAACAAGTGGGACCTCGTCAAAGGAAAGACCACCCCGGAACAGTACTCCGACTTCCTGCTGGACTACCTTCCTGGACTCTATTACGCACCGTTGATCGCGCTGACAGCGATCAACCGCAAGAAGGTCATGGAGACGCTGAGTCTGGCGCAGAACCTCGCAAAACAGGCCGAGCAAAGAGTGGGCACTGGAGAACTCAATCGCGCCCTCGATGAGATTCGCAAGGAGCGGATCCCACGACTCAAGGGTGGCAAGGAGCCCAAGATCTACTACGGGACCCAAGTTGCCGTGCTGCCACCGACGCTCTCGTTGTTCGTCAACGACCCGAAGTTCTTTTCCGAGAACTACCGTCGGACGATCGAGAACCGCCTGCGCAAGCTGTTGCCGTTCCCGGAGCTGCCCATTCGAGTGTTGTACCGCCAGAGGTCGGGGGCCGAATGAACGCTGGCGAGCAGCGCCGTGTTCTGGGGATCGACCCAGGGTTGGCGTATGTCGGCTGGGGAGTCATCGCGCAAGATTCGCGCGCGGGAGCGGGGCGTGCATCCTTTCGCTTGATCGACTGCGGTTGCCTGCAAACGACGACCAACATGCCCCATGCCGAACGCTTGCTGCACGTGTTCCACGGCCTCGGCGCGGTAATCGCCAAGCACCGTCCGACGGCCGCCGCGGTCGAGGAGGTGTTTCAGGGCAAGAGCCCCAAGAGCGCGCTGCTGGCTGGCGAGGGGCGTGGTGCGTGCATCCTCGCTGCCGCCACCCACGATCTGACCGTCGTCGAGTACCCAGCGACCGTCGTCAAGCAAGCCGTCACCGGCAATGGGCGGGCGGTGAAGCAACAGGTGCAATCGATGGTCCAACGCCTGCTGGCCCTCGATGAGCTGCCGACGCCACACCACGCGGCCGACGCGTTGGCAATTGCCATCACGCATCTGCAGCGAGGGCCGCGGAGCGGCGTCGTTCGCGGCTGAGAAGGACGGCTACCGAGCCTGTTCGCCCGCAGCAAGGCACCATCGGCACTGCACTTCCGACACCACTCGACGTGTTTTTTTTCAGCATCGGAATGTGGAAGATGGCCGCGGAAGCCGTTAGGGTACCGGCCTTCGGAGTTCCCGCACTGACCGGGTGGGATCCATGTCGTCCTGGACGAACCGCTGTTTCCGGTCGCTGCCTTCTCAGCGTCATCCAGTTTCGCCCGCCGAACAGCGATGCATGAGAAGAGATGGAAGGTTTTTCTGGTTGGCCAAGGAAGAAGCTATTGAGGTACAGGCAACCGTGAGCGAAGCGCTCCCGAATGCCACCTTTCGCGTGAAACTCGAGAACGGACACACGGTGCTGGCGCACATCTCCGGAAAGATGCGAAAGCACTACATCCGGATCTTGCCCGGCGACACCGTTACCGTGCATCTCTCTCCCTACGATCTCACCAAGGGGCGTATCGTCTACCGCGAACGCTAGAAGCCACACATGGAAGTGCGCCGCGCGACGTTGACCGACGTGAACAACGTGGCTGCGTTGGCGATCCAGGTGTGGCTCGACACGTACGCACCGCTTGGCGTGCGGTCGACGATGTCTGATTACGTCTTTTCCGAACTCTCTCCCGAACGCTTTCAGTTCTTCGTGCACAGCCCCACCCATGCGTTGCTGGTTGCGGCAGAGAAAGCCCACATCGTGGGGCTGGCGGTGGTCAGCAGAAACTCCACCTGTCCCGTCGATACGACGCCACGGCCGGAGCTAGACAAGCTCTATGTGCAGCCGGCACTCCAGCGGCGCGGCGTTGGGCGACAGCTGCTGCGGGCGGCGGAAGCGGAGTGCGTGACCTGGTCGCTCCCCGCGCTGTGGTTGGCGGTCTGGGAGCACAATCAGCGCGCCATCGACTTCTACGAAGGTTGCGGCTACGCGGCCATCGGCGCCGCGGAGATCCACCTTGGACCCGAGAAGCATCGCAACCTCGTGTATCAGAAGTCTCTAGCCAGTTGACCACGGAGGCACGATGCGCATCGTGATTCCGGGTGGGTCCGGGCAGGTTGGCACCCTCTTGTCGCGGCGGTTTCGTAGCGACGGGCACGACGTCGTCATCTTGACGCGCCATCCGCGCGCCGCTGGTGAGGTGGCCTGGAACGGTCGCGACCCGGGGGATTGGATCGATACGCTGGCTGGTTGCGACGTGCTGATCAACCTCGCGGGCCGCAGCGTCAACTGCCGCTACGGCGCCCGCAATCGTCAGCAGATCCTCGAATCACGCGTCCTTTCGACCCAGGTTCTCGGAGATGCCTGCAAGTCGCTCGCTGCGCCACCACCGGTTTGGTTGCAAGCCAGTACGGCAACGATCTACGCCCACCGCTACGACGCGGCGCACGATGAGGCAACTGGGATCGTCGGCGGTGACGAACCTGGGGCGCCCAGCACGTGGCGTTTCAGCATCGACGTCGCGACCGCCTGGGAGCAAGTGGCTGATCATGCGATCCCCGACAAGATCCGAGTCGCGAAGCTGCGGTCTGCGATGACGATGAGTCCCGATCGGGATGGCATCTTCGATACGTTGCTGCGCTTGGTGCGACGGAGGCTTGGTGGCACCTGCGGCGATGGGCGCCAGTTCGTCTCTTGGATCCACGAGTTGGACTTCGTTCGCGCGGTCTACTGGCTGATCGAGCGCGAGGATCTCGACGGCCCGGTGAACCTGTCGTCCCCTCATCCACTGCCGAATCGTGAGTTCATGGCAGCCTTGAGGGCAGCGTGGGGGACTCGGGTCGGACTGCCAGCCACACGATGGATGCTCGAGGCGGGCGCTCTCCTCATGCAGACAGAGACGGAGCTCGTGTTGAAGAGCCGCCGCGTGGTGCCCAAGCGTCTGCTCGATAGCGGGTTTGAGTTCCAGTTTCCGACCTGGCCGGAGGCTGCTGAGGAGCTGTGCGGTCGCTGGCGCGGTGGTGCAGGCAGCTAATTGCGCCGAGCGATCCGCACCGGCTTGCGCTGCCGCCCCCAGGTCCCAGGCCGTTCCTCGAAGTGTCCGGGGCAGGGGGTATCGCACTCGCTGCACCGCCCGTCGGCAGTCAAACCCCAGTGGCGCAGCTCGTACCAATCGCGCTCGATCAGCGTAGCCTCACAGTGGTGACAGTAGGTACTCCCGCCGGTGGCATCGTGAACGTTGCCGGTGTAGCAGTAGCGCAGGCCGTTGCGACGCCCGATGTCACGCGCCCGAGTCAACGTCTCTGGCGGCGTCTTGGGGCGGTCCTTCATGCGCCAATCCGGGTGAAAGGCTGTGAAGTGCAGGGGCACGTCGGGGCCCAGCTCTGTGCAGACCCAGGTGGTCAATGCGTCGAGCTCTTCGTCGGAATCGTTGAGCCCGGGAATCAGCAGCGTCGTGACCTCCAGCCAAACGTCGGTCTCGTGGCGGAGATAGCGCAGCGTATCGAGCACCGGCTGCAGCCGCGAGCCGCAGATCCGGTGATAGAAGTCGTCTGTGAAAGCCTTCAGGTCCACGTTGGCCGCATCGATAGCCGCAAAGAACTCAGCCCGTGGCTCGGGGCAGATCTCACCGGCGGTCACGGCGACAGTGCGGATGTTACGACTGCGGCAAGCCGCGGCGACATCGACTGCGTATTCGAGAAAGATCACCGGGTCGTTGTAGGTGAACGCGACGCTGCGACACCCCAGCTGCAGCGCGGCCAACGCGATGTCATCCGGTGTCGCCTCAGCGCTCAACTTGTCGAACTCTCGCGCCTTGCTGATGTCCCAGTTCTGGCAGAATTGACACGTGAGATTGCAGCCGGCGGTGCCAAACGACAACACCGGAGTGCCTGGCAGAAAATGATTGAGGGGTTTCTTCTCGATCGGATCGATGCAAAAGCCACTCGAGCGCCCGTACGTCGTCAGCACGAGTTCGTCGCCTTGGCGAGCACGCACGAAGCAGAGGCCGCGCGCACCGTCGGTCAGCGTGCAGTAACGGGGACAGAGGTCGCACTGGATCCGACCGTCATTGCGCAGGTGCCAATAACGGCCAGGATGCTTCGACTCGTGGGCATGCACGGCCGCGTCACTCATCGAGAATCCTCACCTTCGCGGTCTCGTCCGCCGTCTAGTCTTCTTGCGGCGACTCCTGCACGCGATCGCGAATCGCCTCCACGATGTCGGCGTTCGCTAGCGTGGTTACATCGCCGAGCTGCCGTTCTTCGGAGATGTCACGCAGGAGGCGACGCATGATCTTTCCCGAGCGAGTCTTCGGTAGGTCTGCCGTGATCACGATCGATGCAGGCTTTGCGATCGGACCGATCTTCTTGGCGACGTGCCCTCGCAGTTCTGACACGAGTTGCTCGTCACCGTGCACGTCGCCGCGCAGAATCACGAAGGCAGCGATCGCTTGTCCGGTGCGTGCGTCGCTGCGGCCCACGACGGCGGCTTCTACCACGGCGTCATGATCGACCAGCGCCGACTCGACTTCTGTCGTCGAGATGTTGTGGCCTGACACCAGCATGACGTCGTCGACCCGCCCCAGGAACCACAGGTACCCGTCGTTGTCGCGTTTGCAACCGTCGCCGGGTAAGTACATGCCGTCGAAACGACTCCAGTACACTTCCTTGTAGCGTTCGGGATCACCATAGATCGTGCGAAGCATCGACGGCCACGGGCTCCGCACGACGACGTAGCCTCCTTCGCCGTTGGGCACCGACTTGCCGTTCTCGTCGACGACGTCGACGTCGATCCCAGGGAACGAACGCGTCGCCGAGCCGGGCTTGGTCGTTGTCACTCCCGGGAGCGGCGTGATCATGATTGCGCCCGTTTCGGTCTGCCACCAGGTGTCCACTATCGGGCAGTTGCCGTGGCCGATGTGATCGTGATACCACATCCACGCCTCGGGATTGATCGGCTCGCCAACGCTACCAAGCAGCCGCAACGACGAGAGATCGTGTTTCTGCGGATACTCGACGCCCCACTTCATGAACGTACGAATTGCCGTTGGCGCGGTGTACAGTATCGTGATGCCGTAGCTCGCAACCAGCTCCCAGAAGCGGTCCTTGTCGGGATAGTCCGGCGACCCCTCGTAGATCACTGAAGTGCAGCCGTTGGCCAGTGGGCCATAGACGATGTAGCTGTGCCCCGTCACCCAGCCGCAGTCCGCGGTGCACCAATAGACGTCGTTCTCCGGCTTGATGTCGAACACGTTCCGATGGGTGGTCGCGACGCCAGTCAAGTAGCCGCCGGTGGTGTGTGCGATGCCTTTGGGGTGTCCGGTGCTACCGGACGTGTAGAGGATAAAAAGCAGATCCTCGGCATCCATTGCGGCAGGCTCGCAAGTCGCCGGTTGGTCAGCAATGAGATCGTGGTACCAGAGATCGCGGCCGTCTTGCCACGCGACATCGTTCTCTGTGCGTCGTACAACGACTTGATTGCGGACGCTAGGAGTCCGATCCAGTGCTGCATCGACATTGTCCTTCAGTGGCACGACGCTGCCGCGACGCCACGCCCCATCGGCAGTCAACACCGCAACACAGCCAGAGTCGTTGATGCGTTCGACCAACGAGTCGCTGGAGAAGCCGCCAAAGACCACCGAATGCGCCGCGCCAATCCGTGCGCACGCAAGCATCGCGACGACGAGTTCGGGAATCATGCCCATGTAGAGCGCTACGGTCTCACCCCGTTGGATGCCGATGGACTTCAGCGCGTTGGCGAAACGGCAGACATCATCATGCAGATCCTGGTACGTGATCGTGCGCTTGTCGCCGGGCTCACCCTCCCAGTGGAAGGCGACGCGACTGCCGTTCTCTGCTAGATGGCGGTCGATGCAGCTGACCGTTGCATTGAGCTTGCCACCCACGAACCACTCGTAGAACGGTGCCTTGGAGTCATCGAGAGTCTGTTGCCACGGCTCCATCCAGGCGAGCTTGCGCGCTTCCGTTTCCCAGAACGCGAGGGGATCGGCCGCCGCCCGTTCATAGATGTCGGGTTGGGCGTTGGCCTGCGCTTGGAATGCGGCGGAAGGGGGGAAGTTGCGATCCTCGTGGAAGAGGTTCTCGATCGTCTGCGACATGCTGTATCTCCTGCGGCCCATGATTGAGAGGCGATGCCTGCAGGATAGCCGTCGTGCGACACGACCGGCAGTGATTTTCTGGCCCCGACGCGAGAGACGTCGGGGCCAAGGAAACTGCTCAGCGGCGCCCGCCGATCAAGCCGGACCGGTACAAGAAGTACAGAAGCGTCAGGATCGATTGGATCGCCGCAGCGACGTAGGTCAGCGCTGCTGCATTGAGCACCTTCGCGACAGCCTTCTCTTCCTCCTCGAGGTGCACGATTCCGCTATCGACGAGGACCGCCTTGGCTCGCCGTGACGCGTCGAACTCAACAGGAAGCGTGATCAGCTGGAACAAGACGACCGCGCTGAACGCGATGACACCGACCCACAGCAGCGGCTGCATCTGCAGGAACATCCCGGCGAAGAAGCAAATCACCGACAGGCTGCTGCCCACAGTCGCCGCCGGCACTGCTGCGCTGCGCAGCTTCAGCGGGGCGTACGCCTGAGCGTGCTGGATCGCGTGACCGGCCTCGTGGGCGGCGATGGCGGCAGCGGCGATACTGGTGCCTTCGTAGTTGTCCGGGGAGAGTCTGAGGATCCTCCGGCTAGGGTCGTAGTGATCGGACAGAAAACCCTGAGATGGCTCGATCTGGACTCCACCGACGCCGGCATGCTGCATCACCCTACGAGCGACTTCACGCCCGGGGAGGCGCGCCGAACTGCCCACCTGCGACCACTGCGCAAACGCCGACTTCACGCGCATCTGGGCAAACATGGCCAGCAGGAACGCGGGACCTACGAAAATGAAATAGACGGGATCAAAGACGATCATGCTGCTCCTTCTTTCCGGGACGAGCCCACTCCGCGGGCGGCCCGCCCATCGCGCTATCGGCAGCAAACAGGGTAGCCGGAGAGGGGGTCTCGGCTCAGAACTCCACAAGTGGCTTCCTCGTAGTACGTTATGGCCCACCACGCGTTTCTCTCGACCGCCTTCAGCGCTGCCATTTTGACACCGAATTGCGGCAAAGAATGCCTAGATCGATAGATCAAGGTATGTTGATATATGGGCATGTCGCTACCGGTACCGCAGCTGTGCAAGCTGCTCTCAGACGAAACGCGCCTACGCATCCTGGTCCTCTTGGGGCAGGAAGAGCTCGCCGTGCAGGAACTCGTGGCCGTGACTGGCATCGGCCAGTCGCGGATCAGCCACCACTTGGGGCTGCTGAAAGGGGCCGGCTTCGTCGAGGATCGACGCGAAGGGACGTGGACGTTCTACCGCATGGGGAGCCTCGGCAACGGCACAGGGCTGCCGCCCGAGCTGTGGAAGCAGATCTTGGGGCTGTTTCGACAGTCCGAGCAGGCGGAGCTCGACGGAACCGCGCTGCAGGCCGTGCTCGCGGATCGCCAGGCTCGGAACCTGCAAGCCCACGATCGCCTGGCCGGAGTTTGGCGCCTCGTCGGGACCGATCTCGAGCGTGGCTCGTTGCGGGCCGAGGCGTTGGCCGCCGCGGCCACTCCAGGGCTCGTGCTCGCGGACTTGGGCTGTGGGACTGGCTTCTTCAGTCACTACCTCGGGGAGCGGGTGTCGAAGGTCATCGCAGTCGACCACTCCGACGCGATGTTGCGAGAGGCTCGCACGAATGACCCTGGTGGTGAGATCGAGTACCGGCAAGGGGAGCTCGACGCGTTACCGATCGCGGACGCTGAAGTGGATGGGGTACTGGCGAACTTGGTCTTGCACCACATCGCAGACTTTGGGCCGGTAATCCAAGAGATGTACCGCGTCGTGCGACCTGGCGGCGTCGTGGTGATCAGTGACCTGCGTCCACATGGGGAAGAGTGGATGCGAGAAGAAATGGAAGACCTGCGCCTAGGGATCGACCCGACGGAGTTGCAGGAAGCTTTTCGAATCGGTGGGTTCGAAGGCATCGAAGAGATCTCGGTGGAAGACCGATATCGAATGCGGAGTCGTCGTGGACGAACCGCACGGTTGGACTTGTTCATGATTCGTGGTTACCGGGCTGCCTCCTAGCCCGACTCAGAAGGAGTTTTTCATGCTAGAGACCGAAAAGAAGGTCCCGTACAAAGTCGCCGACATGTCGCTGGCTGAGTTTGGTCGTCGTGAGATCGAGCTGGCTGAGCACGAGATGCCGGGCTTGATGGCGCTGCGCAAGAAGTACGGTGCGCAGAAGCCGCTCAAGGGGGCGCGGATCGCAGGTTGTCTGCACATGACGATCCAAACCGCCGTGCTGATCGAGACGCTGGTGGAGTTGGGTGCCGACGTCACGTGGAGTTCCTGCAACATCTTCTCGACGCAGGATCATGCCGCGGCCGCGATCGCAGCGACCGGCGTGCCGGTCTACGCCTGGAAGGGCGAGACGGACGCAGAGTACGACTGGTGCATCGAGCAGACCGTCGTGTTCCCGGACGGACAGCCGCTCAACATGATTCTCGATGACGGTGGCGACCTGACGGCGCTGGTCATGGAGAAGTACCCGCAGTTCGTCAAAGACATCAAAGGCATCAGCGAAGAGACGACGACCGGCGTCCACCGCCTCTACCAGATGCACGAGGCGGGCACGCTGACGATGCCGGCGATCAACGTCAACGATTCGGTGACGAAGAGTAAGTTCGACAACCTCTACGGTTGCCGTGAGTCGCTGCTCGACGGTATCAAGCGAGCCACCGACGTCATGATCGCAGGCAAGGTTGCGGTGGTTGTTGGCTACGGCGATGTCGGTAAGGGCTGCGCGCACGCACTCCGCAGTGCAGGCGCCCGCGTGTTGATCACCGAGATCGATCCGATCATCGCGCTGCAAGCAGCGATGGAGGGCTTCGAAGTCACGACGATGGATGAAGCCGCGCCAGAGGCCAACCTGGTCGTCACGGCCAGCGGTTGCCGCGACGTCGTCACCGGCAAGCACCTCGATGTCATGCCGCACGACGCCATTGTCTGCAACATCGGCCACTTCGATCACGAGATCGACGTCGCCTACCTGAACAACAAGAGTGATCTGACGAAGACCGAGATCAAGCCGCAGGTCGACCGCTACGTCGACAAGAACGGCAAGGGCGTGATCATTCTCGCCGAAGGGCGTCTCGTGAACCTGGGTTGCGCCACCGGCCACCCGTCGTTCGTGATGTCGAACTCGTTCTCGAATCAGGTCATCGCCCAGATCGAGCTGTGGAACCATTCCGAGAAGTACCCGGTGGGTGTGCACATGCTGCCGAAGCACCTCGATGAGGAAGTGGCGCGCCTGCACCTCGATCAACTTGGCGTCAAGTTGACGAAGCTGACGCCGGTGCAGTCGGAGTACCTCGGCATTCCGATCGACGGACCGTACAAGCCGGAACACTACCGCTACTAAGCGACTTGTTTCGCGCAAACGAACAACGCCGACGCCCGCTGCTCGCGGTCGTCGGCGTTTCTTTTGGTCGGATTCTCGCTGCCGGTTCTGGCTAGCGCAGGAGCTCCAGCGCCAGCACGAATGCGAGCGCTGCAAGCAGCAGTAGACTGGCAACGCCCAGCACTTGCTGCGCCCGCGTCAGTCGCAGCTCTCGCCCGCCCTTCAGTAGCCTGAACGGACCGGGACGCGAACGACGTCTCTCCGGGTCTTCCGGGGCTGTGCCAAAGGGGACCTCCCGGCGAAAACGCGAGTGGCGAAACCCACCACCGTATCGGCTTTCCTCGCCCCAGGCCCACTTCGAGATTCGCTTGCGGCGCGCCATCGGTCACCTCCACATGCAGCCATTGGTTGTCCCGCGAAGACGGGGACGGTCCGTATGCAATGAACCCGCATGCAATGAGTGTGCCGCACTCCTCGCCCCGCGCTAGCGTGTGACAGGATCGATCTTGTCCCGGTCGTAGTCGAACGCGGCCACCGCCTTCTCGTGCACAGCGGCGTCGAGCTCGCCCCGTTTCACCAGCGTCGCCAGAGCCGTGATCACGATGGAAGCCGTGTCGATCTCGAAGAAACGGCGCAGTTCCCTGCGTGTATCGCTGGCACCGAAGCCGTCCGTTCCCAGTACCGTAAGGCCGTCGGGAACCCAACGAGCAATCTGCTCGGGGACCGTTTTCATGAAATCACTGACCGCGAGGACGGCGCCACCGCCCGCCGGTAGCTGCTGCGTCACGTACGGGACGTCTGCTTCGGCCGTCGGGTGCAGCAGCGCTTGGCGCTCGATCGCCAAGCCGTCGCTACGCAACTGCTGATAGCTCGTAGCGCTGAAGACCGCTGCACTGACGCCGTAGTCGCTCTCCAAGATCTCAGCGGCTTCGATCGCATAGGGCAGAATCGACCCGCTCCCGAGAATGCGTACCTTGTTCGCGCTGCTGTCGCCGTTTCCTTCCCGCACCTGATAGAGGCCACGCAAGATTCCGTCGCGACACCCCTCAGGCATGGCCGGCATGTCGAACTTCTCGTTGTAGAGAGCAAGGTAGTAGAAGATGTCTTCGTCGTTGTCGATCATTCGGCGCAAGCCCTCCTGAATGATCACCGCGACTTCGTACGAGTAGGCCGGGTCGTAGGCCTGACAGTTCGGGACCGTGGTCGCAACCAGCAGGCTATGGCCGTCCTGGTGCTGCAGCCCTTCACCGTTGAGTGTCGTGCGGCCGGCGGTTGCACCGAGCAGGAAGCCCCGCCCGCGTTGATCGGCCAGTTGCCAAATCGAATCACCAACGCGCTGAAAGCCGAACATCGAATAGAAGATGAAGAACGGGATCATGTGCAAGCCGTGGGTCGCATAGCTGGTGCCCGCAGCCGTGAAACTGGCCATCGACCCACACTCCGTGATTCCCTCTTCGAGAATCTGGCCATCGCGCCGCTCGCTATAGCTAAACAAGATGTCGTGGTCGACCGGCTCGTACTTCTGCCCCTCGTGGGCATAGATGCCGACCTGCTTGAACAGTGGCTCCATACCGAACGTACGGGCTTCGTCGGACAGAATTGGCACGACGCGGTCGCCGATCCCGTCGTGCTTCAACAGGTCACGGATCAACCGCGCAAATGCCATCGTGGTTGATGCGGCAACGCCGCCACGACCGGCCTCGGCGTACGGCGCGTAGAGTTCCGGTTTCGGCAGCTCTGGCACCACGGCGCTGTTTCGCCGCGTAGGCACGCAACCTCCCAGAGCTGCCCGGCGTTCGAGCATGTACCGCACTTCTTCAGAGTCAGCTCCGGGGTGATAGAACGGTGGATTCTCCAGCTGGTCGTCAGGGATGGGCAGCTCGAGTCGGTCGCGAAACTTGCGGAGTTCCTCTTCCTCCATCTTCTTGACTTGGTGCGTCACGTTGCGGGCCTCGGCACCCGGGCCCAGGGTCCACCCCTTGACCGTCTTGGCCAGAATCACCGTGGGACGCTCGTCTTCCTCGGTGGCCTTCTTGTAGGCGGCGTAGATCTTCCGGTAGTCGTGGCCACCACGGCGTGCAGATCGCAACTCGTCATCGCTCTTGACCGACAGGAGGTCGAGAATGCGTTCATCGCCGTCTGCCAAATGCTGCCGGATGTAGGCCCCACTCTCGACGGAGTAGCGTTGGAAATGCCCATCGAGGAGTTCCGTCATCCGTCGAATCAGAACTTGCTCTTTGTCTGCCTCGAAAACCGGATCCCACTCCCGGCCCCAGACGATCTTGATGACGTTCCAGCCGGCGCCGTGGAACACCGCTTCGAGTTCTTGGATGATCTTGCCATTGCCACGTACGGGTCCATCGAGGCGCTGCAGGTTGCAGTTGACGACGAACACGAGGTTGTTGAGTTTTTCGCGCGCTGCGAGGCTCAAGCTACCCAGACTCTCGGGTTCGTCACACTCTCCGTCACCGAGGAACGCCCAGACGCGAGACTGCGAAGTGTCCGCAAGTCCTCGGTTGTGGAGGTAGCGGTTGAACCGCGCTTGGTAGATAGCGTGGATCGGACCCAAGCCCATCGACACGGTGGGAAACTCCCAGAAGTCGGGCATCAGTCGTGGGTGAGGGTACGAGGAGAGGCCGGGGCCGCCGATCTCACGACGAAATCGGTGCATCTGATCCTCACTCAAACGCCCCTCGAGAAAAGCCCGTGCATAGACGCCGGGCGCCGCGTGCCCCTGATAGTAGACCTGGTCGCCGTTGCCTTCGCCGTCACGTCCGCGGAAGAAGTGATTGAAGCCGACTTCATAGAGACTGGCTGCGGAGGCATAGGTCGACAGGTGTCCGCCGACGCCATCGAAGAGCTTGTTTGCGCGCACGACCTGGGCCACGGCGTTCCAACGAATCAAGCGACGGATCTTGCGTTCGAGTTGCTCGTCACCGGGGAAGTCCGGTTCGTTGGCGGTCGTAATCGTGTTGATGTAGGGCGTCTGGACGAGGGCCGGCAGCCCGACGCGGTTGATCTGCGCCTTCTCGATGAGTTTGCGCACGATGTATCGCGTCCGTGCGGGACCCGACACACGCAGGACCGAGTCGAGTGACTCCATCCACTCGCGGGTCTCCTGCGGATCAGCATCGGGATTCGGCGTGAAGACTTCGTTCATTGCAGGTTTCTCCGAGCGTGCACTTCGAGGGAAGGGGCCGTTGGTCTACTCGGGTGCCGTCAGCGGAGTCTGGCCACGGAACGACTCCGGGATTTCATTCTCGCTGAGGTCGCGCGCTTCTTCGACGAGCATCACCGGAATGCCGTCTTCGATCGGATACCCTTTACGCGATTCGTAGCAGCGCAGTTCGTTGTCGACCAAGACCACCGGCTTGTGAGTCAGCGGACAGCGCAACAACTCGAGCAACTCTGCCGAGATCGCGCTGGCATCGGGCGCTTGCTTCTGTTCGTTCATGGGACGCTTTCGTCTCCTTCTGATCGCGGCTGCCAAGACTCTCGCGGACTAGACAACTACGGAAATCCGCGGCTCGAGGCTGCGATCCATGGTGAGGAGGGGATTGTGACGGCGAGTCGCCAACAGGGTCAACTGAAAAGCATCCCTTCGCACGGATCGTACGGTATCCTGCAGCGGCTCGTGCGCAACCGAGTCAGTCCAGCAACAACCGCCAGTAGAGCCAACGCCTGAGGAGCCCCGACATGGCACAGCGATCGAACCCACGAACCATCCGACTCTCGGCACTCTGCATTCTGATTGTGGCGAGTTCCTTGATCGGCTGCGCGGCCAAGCAGAAGGGGCTCACTGCGACAGAAGACCGCGTGCCCGCGGCGCTGGCAAGTCGTAACGACGGTACTACTCCCGCAGAGCAACTCACATTCGAGCAAGCACGGGGGCGCGGACGCGTTTCTCTATGGAAGAGCGACCTGCCCACATACCGCTGGGCCGCAGACGGGAAGCACATCGTCGAGGGTGGGCGCGAGCGCCGCTGGCTCGATCCAAGAAGCGGCACACCGGTGGCCGCCATCGCGACACCGGAGCCTCCCGCGGCCACACCCACTGAAGCGCAGGTGCGCGCAGCGCTCAAACAGGAGCTTGGGGATGAATTCCCACAAGGGCGGCGGTGGACCCGGACGCTGCGCCGCGCGAGCGGCGTCGCGGTGGTGCAGATTGCAGGCAAGCTGTTCCTGTTTCGAAACGGATCGGCAACTCGGGTCGGCACTGGCGCAGAGGAGGGCGCACAGCTGAGTCCCGACGGCCGCTGGCTGGCGTTCGTGCGCGATCACAACGTATTCACGGTCCCGACGCAGGGGGGGACCGAAGTTGCCGTAACGACCGACGGCCACGCGGGTCTTCTGAACGGTCGATTGGACTGGGTCTACCAAGAGGAGATCTACGGTCGCGGCACCTGGGACGCGATTTGGTGGAGTCCCAGCTCGGCCGCCTGCGCGTTTCTCCGCCTCGAACAGAGCAACGTGCCGACATTCCCGATCGTCGACCACCGCCCGTTTCGCGTGGCCGCGGAGACGATGCACTATCCGAAGGCAGGTGACCCGAACCCGCGGGTCAGTTTGGGGGTATGGAACCCCGGCAAAGTAGTGACTTGGGTGGACCTCACCAGCTATGACGATGAGATCCTGATCGTCTCGGTTGGCTGGAACCCGGCAGGAGACCGTATCGTTTTTCAGGTTCAGGACCGGGCACAGACTTGGCTCGACTTGAACTACGCAGATCCGGAGTCGGGCAAGGTTACGAGACTGCTCCGCGAAGAGTCGCTGACTTGGGTCAATGGGCTCGGCGACCCAATGTGGCTCGACGACGGCAGCTTCCTCTGGTTCAGCGAGCGCACTGGCTACAAGCATGTCTATCACTACGCTGCAGATGGAGTCTTGCAGCGTCCGGTGACGCAAGGCGATTGGGCAGTGCGCCGAATCCTCCGCATCGACGAACCCGCCGCGGAGACGAACACGGAGGGGCGGATCTGGTTCACCAGCAACAGGGAGAGTGCTGTCGGCAATCACGCATACCGAATCGACCTCAGTGGCGAACAGCTCGTGCACCTGACGCCCGGTCGTGGGACGCACTCCGTCGAGATCAACGAAGCTGGCACCTTGCTACTCGATCGTTACTCCCACCTCGAGCAACCACCGCGCTGCCGTGTCTTGGATCTGAACGGCGATGTCGTTCACGAACTAGGAGCTGCGAGTGGCGTCACTGACCCACCTCTCGTCAAGAAGACGCTCCATCAAATTGCAGCGCGAGACGGCTTCCTTCTGGACGTCACGCTGACCCTCCCTGTGGACTTCTCGCCGTCGAAGCGCTACCCGATCTGGCTACCCACGTACTCTGGACCGAACTCTCCGCGGATTCGTGACCGTTGGTCGCCAAACACTTGGTACCAGTTTCTGACGCAGCAGGGGATCGTCGTGCTAGAGGTCAACAACCGTTCGTCGTCCGGGCGCGGCCAGATCGCTACGGCAGCTTGTTACCGGCAACTGGGCGTCAGCGAACTCGCTGACATCGAAGATGCCGTCCGCTGGGTGTTGCGTAACGATTGGGCCGATCCAAGGCGCGTCGGCATCACCGGCGGCAGCTACGGCGGTTTCATGGCTGCCTATGCTTTGACACATAGCGACTTGTTCGCGTTGGGCGTCGCATGGGCCGGCGTCTACGACTGGCGTTGCTACGACACGATCTACACCGAACGCTACATGGATACCCCCCAAAACAACCGGGGAGGCTACGAGCGCACGTCCGTGACCGCCGCCGCGGCCCGCCTCAAAGGACATTTGGTGATGGGGCACGGCAGCATGGATGACAACGTACACATGCAGAACGTGTTGCAGTTCGCCGAAGCGCTGCAGCGGGCTGGAAAGCAGTTCGACCTCATGATCTACCCAGGGGCCCGACACGGCATCCGCGACCGCGACCAGCGTGCCCACTGGAACCTGCTGAAGTGGCACGCCATCCGCGATCACCTACTTCCCCCGAAGCCGGCGGCACAAGGCACTCGGCTCTAGCATTGCCCCCCAACATGCGAGCTGCATGCCCTTTGAGCACTACTCCAGGCGCAACAGCTTGAGCTGATGCATGTGCTCCGGATCCGGTGCCGGCAACAACTGCGTCATTCCCGGAGCGAGAGGTGGAGGCGTTGCGGCCACGAAGTCGGTGCTTCCCGCAGCGATCGATCCGAAGCCGCCGGCGAAGCCACCGCCGCCACCGGCAACACAGATGAAGAACGAGTCGTAGGTTTGCTCGTCCAAGACGACAACGATCTCATCGCCGTCCAACGTCGCATCGTAGCCGAACCATGCGACCTGGGTGATGCGATAGCCGACTTGCGGGACAGCCTGCCCGAACGGGGCCCCAGGTACCTGTGAGCCGGTCGGCACTTGGTCGCTGGGAAGGCCCACCGACGTCGTCAGTCGATAGTCCTCTTTGGCCGTTGTGAAGAAGTCTTGCCAACGAGCGATGTGTAGCTCTTGGCCCCACTCACCGTAGGACAAGTACAGCAAGTCGACCCGTGTCGCTGCGCCCACGCGACGCGCAAAGATTCGCGGCAGGGAGGACATCTGATCACCGACAACCGTTGCAGTCGAAAAGCTCTGACCGGCGTCGTCGCTATAGCGAACGCGGATCCCGTCGCGCATTTCGTAAGCGTAGAAGATCTCCAGATCCGCGCCGCTCCCCAACAACGCGACAGTAGGATCCATCGGCATCACAACTTCGGTCTCGATCAAGGTGTCGCGGAACGTATCGTTGTAGAGGCGAACCGCGCAGTGATACTGGGTCGTCACGTTGAAGCCACCGAACTCAGTGAAGCTGTGGCCAATCACCAGATCGCCACCCGATGAATAGGCGACTCCCATCAGCATCGGTATGACATCCGCGGCCACTGAGTAGACAACTTCAGGGGCTGTGAAAGCGAAACTCGTCGGACTACCCGTAGCATCGAACGTAGCCGCTACGCCTTCGACGAGGACAAGCTCGGTCGTCCCTTCGGGCTGCGAGCGCCAGTACGCGACCGCGAGGTCATAGTTCGTAGCCATCGCCAGCTGGACCAGTCGTGCTGCGTTCGACCCGGGTACCGGCACGCTGTGGACTTGCCCGAATGAGGCGCCGCGATCGAACGACAGCTTCACCTCGATCGTGCTCTGGCCACTCTGGGCGACAGCAAGCACGTTGTAGAGAGCGGCGATCTCATGATCACGCCAGTTGCCACTATCGGGCCCCACGCCGTCGGCACCACCACCACGCACTTCGTTCGTGGCGGCATCGTACTGCAGTCTCATCTCGTAGCGATCCGGAGACGTCGGGTTCGCGACATCCCCTTCGTATGCGACAACGCTGAGCCGATCCCCAGAACGGGCGACGGCGGGCTGTGCGAAGCGCCAAGAGTTGCTGCTGTAGAGCGTTCGCGTCTCGAGGATTCCCGGATAATCGCCCGCAGCTGGGTCGTAGTTGTTGATCTCTGAAGAGGGGCCCACGCGGAGCTGCACGACGAGGTGCGCTTCGGTCGCGTTGCCTTGCGCGACCCGGATCACAAGAATCTGGTCCCGCTCGATCGCGCCTTGCAGCGTCAAGCGCGAGAAACCATCCCCATTCACGTCCAGCCATTGGTCGCGATTCGCGGAGCCGTTGGCAAGCGGCACGATCCCGGCATCGCTGAGCGACTCAACGCCGGCGTTTGGCGTCGCGTCGTCATCAAGGGCGTGGGCAATCGACAGCTGCACGGGGCCCGTGTTGCCGGGCGCCCGCCCAACGATATGGAAAGAGAACGGTTCACCGGCCGGGGTCGTCATGTCGTAGACCGCCTCGACAGCGCTGGGATCGACCGCGAGCCTCGGAAAATCAACAGCTGGATCCACCGCACCTGCCGGGGTCGGGTCGAGGACCGTCGTGCCAGCAGCAACCTGGAAGTTGCGTTGGGCGGGCGCGTCCGTCGTGGCACCACCGGAACCACCTCCCGAGTTGCAGCCGACCATCGCGACGACAAAGCCGAGCGCAAGCCATCGGACACTTTGACAACAACGTGAAATCACTAACTGGGATCGGCGTAGCGTCGGAGAGCGGTGGATCACAAGAGCCCCTTTCGCGTGAGTGGAGGGTCTTCGAAGCATCTTTCGGCAGGTCAGCAGCGGGGTCAAGCGGCAGCCCGCTGTCGTTTCGCCCGTTTGCAGTGAGCCCGCTCCGTTTCTGGAACGTGCTCTCGACGCCTTCTAGAGGACTGCGTACGATCCCTGCCTGCAATCCTGATGGGCACACAAGCTGTTGAATGACCGAAAATTTTCGAAACGAGGTAGAGATGAGCGCGACTCCTGACCGCGACCTCCTGCGCCGGTTGGCGCTCGCTGCGGGCCCGCCAGGTGCCGAGGGGGAAGTGCGCGAAATCGTCCGCGAGACTCTGTCCGGAGTCGGGGAACTCTCCTACGACCGACTCGGGAGCGTGCTGTGTCAGGTGCCCGGGGCTGCGACGGGTCCACGCGTCGTGCTCGACGGCCACATGGATGAAGTCGGTTTCATGGCCGCTTCGATCCGGGGCGACGGACGCGTGACGTTTGCTCCACTGGGAGGTTGGTGGGGGCACGTGCTACTGGCGCAGCGAGTCGAGATCTTGACCGAGCGAGGCAAGGTGGGTGGCGTCATCGCGTCGAAGCCGCCGCATTTCTTAGGGGCCGACGAACGCAGCAAGGTCATCGCGATCGAGCAGATGGCGATCGATCTCGGGGTCAGCAACCGCGAAGAAGCGGTAGCGCTCGGCGTGCAAGTCGGTGACCCGATTGTGCCACAAGCACAGTTCCAAGAGCTTGCCGGCGGGAAAGTCGCGAGCTGCAAGGCCTTCGACAACCGCGTGGGCATCGGCCTGCTCTGCGAGCTCTTGCGCGATGCGGCGGCGCAGCCTCAACATCCCAACACGTTGATGGGCGTCGCCGCTGTGCAGGAGGAAGTCGGGCTGCGTGGGGCCCGCACTGCGAGTACTCTGACGAACCCTGACGCGGCCGTGATCCTCGAAGCAACCCCCGCCGACGACATGCCGGGCGTCACGGAACCGCAGGGAGTGCTGGGGCGGGGCCCCCAGATCCGGTTCATGGACCCGACAGCGATCGCGAACCGACGGTTGGTCCGGCTGACGCAGGAAGTTGCCGCTGCAGAAGAGATCCCGGTGCAACTTGCTGTGCGACGGGCGGGCGGCACCAACGCAGGCAGCATTCAGAGCTACGGGCAGGGGGTGCCGACCGTCGTGATCGGCGTGCCTGCCCGCTACATCCACACGCACGTGAGCCTTGTCAGCTGGCAAGACTACGCGGCGACGAAGCAGCTGGTCCAAGCTCTGGTGGCGCGCCTCGACGCAGCCACCGTGGCAGGGCTCGTCGCCTTCGATGAAGGAGGCAACTGAAGTGACGTCGACCCATGTTGCGTACGCAGACGAGCTCCCGTGGCGCCCCTCACCGGCCCCGGGCGTCGAGTGGAAGAAGCTCTTCTTTGACGCAGATTCAGGGGAGAGCGCCGTTCTGCTTCGCTTTGAGCCCGGCGCCGAGTATGCACCACACCGGCACCCCGGGGGCGAGGAGTACCTGATCCTCGAGGGCTCGCTCGAGGACGGCTCGCACAGCTACGGGGCTGGGACATTCGTCAGGCATCCGGCTGGCTCGACGCACCGGCCCCGGTCGGTCGACGGCTGCGTCCTGTTCGTGCGCCTACCACGCCCCATCGAGACCCTGTGATTGTCGAGAGAAACGGGCGCAGGGACGCGGTGGATGTGGACGAAAGAACAGAAGCGGCCTATCCTAGGCGCTTACCCTGGAACTTCTTATCGGTCGTTGCCTGACCGCGATCCGATCCCCTGCGAGAGAAGCGTACGAGAGAACCCCATGGACCCGTCCGGATTCAATCTTGGTTACGTCGACGACCTGTACGAACAGTTCCTGAAAGACCCGGACTCGGTCAGTGCCGCGTGGCGCGACTTCTTCTCTGACTACCATTCCGTGGCGCCGGTGACGCCCTCACCGGCACCCGGCGCGGCGCCAGCACCTGTGGCCGAACCGCTCCCCGCTAGCGCCGACGCTGGCGACGAGATCGCCGCGGCCGAGGTCGCCGCGGAGCTCCCCAGCGAACCCGTCGACGAGGTCGAAGCTCTACGGGGTGTCTCGGGCAAGATCGTCGAGAACATGCAGACCAGCCTTGGCGTGCCTACTGCTACGTCGGTCCGCACTGTCCCGGTCAAGGTGCTGGAAGAAAACCGGCGCCTGATCAATCATCACCAAAACGCAACGGCTCGTCCGAAGGTCTCCTTCACCCACATCATCGCGTGGGCCATCGTGAAGGCGCTCGATTCCCATCCGGGGATGAACGCCCGCTACGAAGAAGTGGACGGGGTTCCTCATCGGGTCCGACCTGGTGGCGTGAACCTCGGTATGGCGATCGACATCGTCAAGTCGAACGGGAGCCGCACGCTAGTGGTCCCGAACATCAAGAACGCAGCTCCTCTCGGCTTCCGTGCGTTCTTGGAAGCGTACGGCGGGCTCGTGGATCGCGCACGCAAGAACAAGCTCGGGCTCGATGACTTCGCCGGAACGACGGTGACGATCACGAACCCGGGGATGATCGGTACGGTGCTCTCTGTGCCCCGCTTGATGGCTGGGCAGGGCGCAATCGTCGGCATCGGATCGATCAGCTATCCACCGGAGTATTCGGGGGTGTCGGCCAGCAAGGTTGCGCAGCTAGGCCTTTCGAAGGTCATGACCCTGACGAGCACGTACGACCACCGGATCATTCAGGGCGCAGAGTCGGGCGCTTTCCTCGGCACACTCGAGAAACTGCTGCTGGGCGAGCAAGGGTTCTACGAAGAGATCTTCCGCGGGCTCGACATCAACCACCGGCCGATCTCCTGGGTCGCCGGCGCACCGGCCGAGGAATCGCAAGGGGAGGTCATCGGCAAGCAAGCTCGTGTAATGCAGATGATCCATGCATTCCGCGTGCGCGGCCACTTGATCGCGAACCTCGATCCGTTGGGATCACGCCCGCAACCGCACCGGGAACTGGAGATGTCGTACTACGGTCTCGACCTCTGGGATCTCGATCGGCGCTTCGTCACGAATGACTTGGCTGGCGAGAAGGGGACGCTGTCGCTGCGAGAGATCCTCGACATCTTGCGAGCGACGTACTGCCAGTACGTTGGCGTTGAGTACATGCACATCGCCAACCCCGACGAACGCGCCTGGCTGCAAAGGCTGATGGAAGCCAGTCGCAACAACGACCCAATGCCAGTCGAAACGAAGCTGCGGATCCTCGAACAGCTCAATGCTGCGGAAGCCTTCGAACGCTTCTTGCATCGCACCTACATCGGTCACAAGCGCTTCTCCCTCGAAGGCTGCGAAACGTTGATCCCGCTCCTCGATGAGTTGCTGCAAAGTGCGGCCAACAGCGGCATCACGGATGCGATCGTAGGGATGGCTCACCGAGGACGCCTCAACGTCCTCGCCAATGTCGTGGGCAAACCCGTATCGAAAGTCTTCGCTGAATTCGAAGACATTGACGAGGACACCGCGCACGGCTCCGGCGATGTCAAGTATCACATGGGCGCAACCGGGGTGCACCTGAGTCCCGATGGCCAAGAGGTGCGCGTCTCGTTGGCATCGAACCCCAGTCACCTAGAGTCGGTCGATCCGGTCGTCGAGGGGATGGCGCGTGCCCGCCAGGACCAGCGCGGTGACATTCAACACGAACGAACGCTACCTGTCTTGATCCATGGGGACGCGGCTTTTTCTGGGCAAGGAGTCGTCTTCGAGACGCTGAACTTGTCGCAGCTCAGTGGCTACCGCACTGGCGGCACCGTGCACGTCGTCATCAACAACCAGATAGGCTTCACGACTGGCGCTGCGGATGCACGCTCGACGCACTACTGCACGGATGTCGCCAAGGCCGTCGGCGCACCGATCTTCCACGTGAACGGAGATCATCCGCAGGCCGCTGTCCGAGCGATGCGCATTGCGCTGGCGTATCGGCAGGAGTTCCAGAAGGATGTCGTCGTTGATCTGATCTGCTACCGCCGCTGGGGTCACAACGAAGGTGACGAGCCCGCCTACACTCAGCCGCTGATGTACGAGCAGATCGACAACAAGCGCTCCGTGCGCATGCTTTGTACGGAGCGCCTGCTCCGCCGAGCCGAGATCGACGTCGAGACCGCCGAGCGGATGTTGGAGGACTTTCGCGTCAAGCTCCGCGATGGCTTCGCCGAGCTCGAAGCACTGCGCGAAGGCGAGGAAGATGTGGCGCCGCAGCCTGACCTCGAAGCAGTGGAAGGGGAAGCGCGGGCGCATATCGAAACCGGTGCAGACAGCGCGGCTCTCGAGCAGGTCATGGCCGGCCTGATGTCGTTACCAGACGAGATTCGCCCACACGAGAAGCTGCAGCGACAGCTGCTCCGGCGGCAGGAACAGTTCGACAGCGACCAGATCCCCTGGGCGTTGGCAGAAGCACTCGCGTTCGGCAGCCTCGTGCTGGATGGCATCCCCGTCCGCCTCAGCGGCCAGGACAGCGTGCGTGGCACATTTAGTCAGCGCCACGCCAAGATCTACAGCGTCGAGACCGGGGACGAACATTGTCCGCTGAAGTTGCTCAGCCCCGACCAAGCACGCTTCCAGGTCTACAACAGCTCGCTGTCTGAGTTTGGCGTTCTCGGATTCGAGTACGGCTACAGCGTCGAGCATCCCAAGTCGCTGGTTATGTGGGAGGCCCAGTTTGGTGACTTCGTCAACGGCGCTCAGATCATCCTCGACCAGTACCTATCGAGTGCGGAAGAGAAGTGGGGGCAGACCAGCAATCTCGTGATGCTGCTGCCGCATGGCTACGAAGGGCAAGGCCCAGAGCACTCCAGCGCGCGACTCGAGCGCTTCCTACAGCTCTGCTCCGAAGGCAATATGCAGGTCGCCTACCCGACGACGCCTGCTCAGTACTTCCATCTCTTGCGTCGACAGGTCATGGCGACCGAGCGCAAGCCGTTGATCATCATGACGCCAAAAAGCCTGCTGCGGCACAAACAGTGCGTGTCAGCTGCGGCTGAGTTCACTCAAGGGAGCTATGAAGAGATCATCGATGATCCCATGGGCCCGCCGGTCGAAGGTGTCCAGCGGCTCGTCCTATGTAGCGGCAAGGTGTACTACGATCTGGCCGCGCAGCGTGACGCGCAAGACAGCCGTGACGTCGCAATCGTCCGTCTGGAACAACTGTATCCGGTCCCTGGCGAACAGATCACAGCGCTCCTCAGTCGCTACAGCAGCGCTGAAGAAGTCGTCTGGGTGCAGGAAGAGCCGCGCAACATGGGAGCGTGGGACTTCCTCGACGAGCGGATCCAGCAGCGCCTGCACTCGCACCAGCGCCTCGCCTACGTCGGACGCGCGTGGAGCGCGAGCACCGCTACCGGCTCTCAGAAACGCCATCTTGCAGAGCAGAAACAGCTGCTCGACGTGGCTCTCGGCGGGTCACTCCCAGCCACAATGGAAACGCGTGAGCAAGTTTGAGCCGTCCCCATGCGCCCGACACAAAGCAGCGCGACCCCGAACCACACGCTGCGTACGTCCGCGACGACGCGGAGCTCGTTCAGCTTTGCGAGCGAATTCGAGCCGCCGGAATTGTCGCTGTCGATGCCGAGTTCATTCGCGATCGGACCTACTATCCACAGCTTGCGCTGCTACAGGTGGCCGTCGGTGATGAAGCACGTCTCATCGACCCACTCGCTGATCTGGACCTCGCTCCGATCGATGCCCTGATTGCCGATGTGGGAGTGCGCAAGATCCTGCATGCCGCGACGCAAGACCTCGAGATCTTCTTCCACCGTACCGGACAGCTGCCCGCAAACGTCTTCGATACCCAGATGGCGGCAGCGATGCTGGGAATGGGTGCACAAATCTCCTACGGGGGCCTGATCGAACGGACTACTGGAGTCGTGTTGAAGAAGGGGAAAGCCTTCACCGACTGGCTCCGGCGGCCGTTGGATCGCAAGCAGGAAGAGTACGCCCTGGACGACGTCCGCTACCTGGGTGCCGCCTACGACTTCCTGATGAACCGCCTCCGCGAACTGGGGCGGGAAGAATGGCTCGAAGAAGAGCTAAGGTGCTACCAGCGTGCCGAACGCTATCTTCCCGACCCGCGCATGATGTACACGCGAGTCCGCCGTTTCGGGACCCTCAAACCGCGCGGTCTTGCTGTATTGCGCGAGTTGGCCGACTGGAGAGAGGTCGAGGCTCGCCGACGCGATCGGCCGCGAAGACGCATTGTCACCGACGAAGTCCTGGTTGAAGTGGCGCGCGCGGCACCTACTACGGAACACGAGATAGGGCAACAACGCGGCCTGCACCCTCAAGTCATCAAACGCAACAGCAAAGCCATTGCAGAAGCCGTGCGGGTTGGCCTCGCTGTACCCGACACGGAGTGTCCGTCCCTGCCACGCAACAAGCGCCTCGATGGCGACGAGCAACTACTCGTCACGTTCCTCGATGCCTGCTTGAAGGCCTTTTGTCGCAACGAGAACCTCGATCCGTCGGTCGTGACCAGCAGCGCCGAGTTGCAGAATGTTGCGGCAGCCTTCTTGGGCAGTCGATTGCAACCCGACCAGCACGCACTGTTGACCGGTTGGCGCGGGGATCTGATTGGTCGCCACTTGATCGCGTTCCTCGAAGGACGACTGAGCGTACGAGTAGATCCAACAACGCGACAGCTGGTCGTCGACCTGCCGCAGGAATAGCGGGGGCTAGAAGACCGCGCGCAGCTCCTGCGCACTGCGCTCAGGTGACAGGGGGTTGATGTAGAACCCTGTCGCCTGTTCATAGCCTGCGACCCGCGTGACACGCGGCAACACTTCCATGCGCCAATGGTAGTCACTGCGAGTACTCTCTCCCAGCGGCGCGCTGTGCACGACGTAGTTGTAGGCAGGTTCTCCGAGGCAACGCTCGATCGCCGTTACGCTGCGGTGCAGCATCTCTGCAAGCACTTCCACACAGGCGTCATCCGCGTGCTCGAAGTGCGACGCGTGCTGGGTCGGCAGCAGCCAAGTCTCATACGGGAAGCGGGGAGCGTAGGGACACAACACCGTAACGTAGTCGTTACGCGCGACCACGCGGCTCCCAGCGGTTTGCTCCGTGGCCAACCAAGAACACCAGAGGCAACTTTCGTGGCGTTTCGACCACTCGGCAGCGGTAACCAACTCTCGCTGCAAGAGCATCGGCAATACCGGAGTCGCGATCAACTGACTGTGACTGTGCTCGATCGAGGCTCCTGCGGCGGCACCAACGTTCTTGATCAAGACGGCACTGCGCAGCGTGTCGTCCTTGGCCAAAGTTCGATAGCGTTCGCGATAGACGCCCACGACTTCAGCGAACTCCGGGGTTGGGATCTCACTGACGCTCCGGGTGTGTGGCCCCTCGATGATCACCTCGTGATGCCCAACGCCGGGTTGGCGCTGTAGCAGTTCATTCTCCTCGACCGCCGCCACGTCAGGCGCATCGGGCCGCAGCGCGGGGTATCGATTGGGGACTACGCGAACCTGCCACCCCGGGCCGTTCGGCGCCGTATCGGCGTCACGCACCGCGAAGATTTCGGGCTCGGTCTCCGCTTCGTTACCGGCACAAAACGGGCATGTGGATCGATCGGCGGCAGTGTCTGCGGCCTGAATCGTAGTGGGTCTCTGGCCACGCTCCTCGGCGATGATCACCCAGCGCTCGAGGAAGGGGTCTTTGCGCAGTTCCGACACGCACACTCCTGTCCGCAGCTGAGTGCGCGGCTACGGGCTGCAGATTTCGCAAACTTCTATCGCGGAGACGCACGCGCTCGACGCCACGCTGGTCAGCGCTATGTTCAGCGTGCCGTCGGATACGTTGACGAAAACCTCACGCACGACCGCGCCCATGATCCCGCCAGGCGCAGCAGGGCAATCGACGTTCGCGGCAGCAACGATGTCGAATGCGGGTAGGGGCGTCGCACTCTCGAAGGCAACGTCGAAGACCCGATTGCCTACGATCGTCGCCGCGTCGATCTCGGCAAAGTACAGACGAACCTCGTAGCACGCTGGCGTCGGCGGCACGATCAAGGCGTACTCGAAAGCGTTGCCGGCGCTAGCACAACGACGACTCTGGTACAGCACGTCGTCGCCCCCGGCGCAGGCAATGGCTGGATTGCCAACGGCAACATCTTCGATCCCCCCGCCAAACCCGAAGTCTGCTGCCCAGTCGCGTCCTTGCGTGTCGACGATGTCGGTCAGTAGCTCGCCGCAGTTGATGCGATAACAAGTTTCCACCGCGAACGTCCAGACGTCGGAAAGCCCCGTCGAATCGGTTGCCCGCACCGTCACGCTCTGGATCCCGAGATCCATCGGGCCCGGCGTCCATGTGATCAACCCACTCACGGGATCGATCGTCGCCGTGGTCGGCGACGGGGCTTCCAGTGTGTAGGTGACGGTATCGCCAGGATCCGTGGCCGTGACGTCGTAGCTGTAGGGCACGCCAACAGCTGCATGGGGTTGCGGCGCGGGGGCCAACACGATCACTGGCGCGCTCGAGAGTACGACCTGCAAGGTCCAGAATTGAGCCGTAGTGAGTCCGGTCGAATCGGCTACCTCAACGGCGAAATCATGCGGGCCCACCGCGGCACTTGTAGGGGACCATTCGATCACTCCGGTGGCTGAAATCGTCGCGGTTGGAGGCCCCTGCATGAGTGAGTACGTGAACGTCTCACAGACATTGGCATCAGCGACCACGAGGGGATAGCTGTACGTGCTGCCGCTGGGCGTCGAGGTGGCTGGAAACGACGTGATCTGCGGCGTCGAACTAATGGCACTGGTGCGTGTCACCTCGAACGCGTTCAAGATCGCGACGTCGGGACCAGTATTGAGCAGAGCCAGCGAGAGACTGCCGTCCTGGACAGAAACGATGAACTCCTCGACGACGGCAATGTCGTGGCCGCCTGCCATCGCGAAGATGTCGTAGTCGGTCAAGACGGAACAACCCTCGAGTTGCGTCGTGAAGCCGCGTTGCCCGGCGCTGGTATAGAACGTCTCAGCGAACAACAGGCGTACGCGGAAGTCACCGTTAGCGACGGGAAGTTCGTAAGCAGTGCCAGCGCCATTGGCAAAACGCAGGCGCTGGTAGATGGGATCGGCGGTCGTTCCGGCAACGGGATCGGTGCTCGAGAAGACCGCACTTGTCGCGCTGTCGAAGCCGGTGTCAGGGGTCCACAGTACCGTGCCATCGTCGTATGGTACCAGTGCCTCCCCGCAGTTGATGCGATAGCCGACCGAGACCGTGAAGTCCTGGTCGGTGAACTCACCGCCGCCATCGATCGCGCGCACCGTGAACGTCACGTCCGCGACGTCGCCGCCACTAGGAAACCACGTCAGCACTCCGGACGTTGGGTCTACGCCGGCGCCCGCTGGCCCCGCGAGCAGCGAGTAGGATACGACGGTGCCCTGAGGGTCCGTCGCGTCGACGTCGTAGAAGTACAGCAGGCCCACGCTCGCGGCCGCCGGGGGCGTTGTCGTGAAGTACGGAGCGTCGGTACACGATGCCGTTGCCAAGCAGTCGATCGTACCCGGTGTTGGATCCCCGCCGCACGCTGGGAAAGGAGCCTCCGGGGGCAGCCCTTGCGTGAACAGATAGCTGAGATGGCGCACCGCGTCGCTGATGTTGACGGCGTCGTCATCATTACTGTCACAGGCGCTGAGGCACGGAGGTGTGTTTCCGTTGTTGAAGAGGTACGCCAGCAGATAGACGTTATCAGTGAGGTTCTGCGCTCCATCATCGTTGCAGTCGCCCCGCGCGAACGTCGCCTGAGCGAACCCAGGAGACGCCAACGTCAGCATCAAAAAACAGCCACAGAGCAACTGCACCTTGCTCTTCATGATGGACCTCTCCGGAGATGAACCCAAGCAGCGTCCGTGATTTATACACTTGGGCAACAGGCGGCGCAAGTCGGGGGCTATGGGGGGCTGTCGGGGCCTAGACAGCGTGTGCGGCTATCCCGGGGCGCGCAGGAACGGCAGGTAATCGCGCCAGGGCCCCACCGCGTCGTAGTAGCGGGAAGCCATGGTGCGGGCGATTTGCGCAATGTGGGAAAGGTCATGCACTGCCCAGGTCGCAAGCATCTGCTGCAGCGTGACACTAACCGAACTCGGGATGTGTACCGGTGGCCGACAGGTCCTTCTTGCTCAGTGCGAGGGCGCGCAGTTGCGTCAAGTTCTCGCACCGGAGTCGGGTGAACTCCTCGAGTAGCTCACCAAACGAGCGGTCGCGGTTGCGGCTGTCCTGAGCCCAGCGATCGAACTCTGGAAACACAGCCGCCTCACCGTGCTCCAACAGAATGCGAGTGCGCAGCATCCAGTCAGTGCGCTCTCCTTCGATGAGATGGCCTACCACATCGAACGCAGAGAACGTACCCGGTCCCTCGTTCTGGTTCGTCCACCCTCGGTCCAACGGCGCCAACCAAGCTTGCAGCAACTCCGGTGTGCGCTCGAGGATCGCCATTGCGTCCGTGAGAGAGAATGACATGGGCTCCTCCAAGGCGTTGTTGTGAGGTCCCTTCTTAGTGGAGAGCGTGTTGTGCCGCTAGAATTTTGCCCACTTTCCGCTATCCGACAGCGGCCCCACTCTCCAAAATGGGTCCGAGTTTCCGCGGAAAGGGATCGGATTGAACGAAGCAAACTTCGATAAGGCTGAAGCCGGTGACGAGCTACCGGAGCAGAGCGGTGTTGACTACCAGTTCACGTTCGTGAAGAAGGTCGTCCTCGCAACAGCCGTGCTGTTGATCGTCTGCGGCGGGGTCGTGCACGGCCTGGCCGATGACGCACCCGCAGTCGACATCGCCGACTCCGGGGTGACCGGCGGGTCGCAACCCTCCGCTGTCAGTCACGGCTTTGCTCCCGGTGGAGACGGACAGGATCCTACGTTGCCGGGGCTTGGCCCCGACGGGACCGAGTTGCAGGGGGATAGCAACCAGCCATGGTCGCCAGCCTTGTTTCGCGGCGGCTTTGGCTTGTTCCTAGGCTTTGCAGTTGGGATCGCGCTGCGCCTCTTCTTGCGGATGCTCGGCATCGTGATCGGCGCGCAGCTGTTGGTGCTCTTCTTGTTCTCGTACCTCGGTTGGGTCGAGGTTCACTGGGAGACGATCGACCAGCACGTGAAGGGCTGGTTCGCCAGTTGGGGGGAAGAGTTCGCCAGCTTCCAGCGCTTCGTGACGGGCCACCTGCCGTCCACCGGACTCGCAGGCGTGGGTGCCTGGGTCGGGTGGAAACGGCAGTAGGCGCGTCCCTTAGATTCCTACGGCGCTGGAACGACCTCGATTGCGCTAATGATGCCTTCAGCACTACCAACGCCATTGGCGAATGTCAGGGCCAGTGACCCGAACATGCTCGTCGCGGTGTATTCCCGCACAACCAAACCGAACCTTCCAGACGGTGCCGACGCCGGGCAGTCGGTTACTGCCTCTGCGGCAATGTCAAAGGCGGTCTCAACGGTCGTCCCGCCGAGAATCACGTCGAAGAAGCGATCGCCGATGTTTGCGGTCGGATCGACCTCGGCGTAGTACAAGCGAACCGTGTAGCTCGCGGAACCTGCCGGAAGCGGCAGCGTGTAGGTCAGGGCCGAGACGGTTTCGGTGTTGACCCGCACGCTGCTGAAGATCGCGTCGTCGCCAGCACCGTTGCCACACTCGATCAGCGGCGGGCCCGCAGGCACGAATGCCCCGGTACTGCCGGAGAACGCAAAATCGCGCGCCCAATCCAGCGCTGGGACATTGTTGTCGGTGACTACGCTTGCGGTGAAACCGCAATTGATGCGATAGGCGACGTCGACAACGAATGATTCTGTGTCGGTCGCCATCGTCGTATCTGTGGCGATGACGGTGATCGTCTGCATGCCGATCTCTGGACCGCTTGGGGTCCAGGTGATCTCACCCGAGATCGGATTGATCGAGGCCCCCGACGGCGACGACGGATCCAGCGAGAACGTGATGATGTCACCAGGGTCCGTCGCATTCACGGTGTAGATGTACGGTTCGTTGATCGGCGCGGTTGCCGGCGGTGCCGGCGTCAGGTCGATCACTGGCGGCACCGGGTCAACGACGGTCACGGTCCAAGTGTGCATCGTGACACCGGCGGGTACGTTACTGTCGGTGATCTCCACAGTGAATGGATGGTCGCCCAAGTCACCAGCACCGGGCGTCCACGAGACTGTACGGGTACCCACGTCGAACGAAGCCAACGCCGGCGACACGGTCATCGCGTACGTCAACGTCTGACAGGCATTGGGATCGAAAGCATCCACTGTGTAGCTGTAGGGGTTGCCTGTGAAGGCCGTCACGAACGGGGTGGAGGTCACGACCGGCAGCAGGTTCGCGCCGTCGTGCGAGAAGACTTGGATACCGCAGATGTAACCTGGATCACCACTGACGTTCGTCAGGGAGATATTCAGGGTGCCGTCGGTGACTTCGACGAAGCGACTCTCGACCACAGCGTAGTCGGTGCCGGTCGAACCACTTGCGGCCAGAGCAGCTGTGAAGATGTCGTAGTCGTCTAGTGCTGTGCAGCCTTCGAGTTCAATATCGAACACGCGCTGATCGGGACTGGTAAAGAAGATCTCGGCGAAGTGGAAACGTACTTCGTAGAACGCAGCCGAGCCCAAGACCGGAAGAGTGTAGGTCGTTGTCGCTCCGGGGTCGGGGAACCGACCACGCTGATAGACCGGGTCCGCTGTCGTGCCATCGATCGCGTTCGTCACGGAGAAGTTCGTGCTTGTGGCGCCATCGAATCCTGAGTCGGTCGACCACACTTGAGTGCCGTCGTTGAAGGGTGTAGCCAGCTCTCCAACGTTGATGCGATAGGCGGTTTCCACCGTGAACATCTGTGTCGCAGTGTCCGTGCCGTCCGACACTTCGACCTCGAACACTTGATCTCCAATATCGCCGGCCGCGGGATTCCACGTGATCGTACCGCTCGAGCTGCCAATGCTGGCACCGAACGGATTCATCAAGAACTGGAAGGACAGCGTATCACTGACGTCCGGGTCGTCTGCCGTAACCTGATAGAAGTAGAACCCGTTGACGGTGGCCGTGGTCACCGGAACCGACGTGAAGCTCGGCGGCGTGTTACCAGCCGGTGGACTCACGAACACGTTCCAGCTCTGATCGTCGCTACCACCCAACGCGTCCGTCACTGTCACCATGAATGGGACGCTGGTGTTCTCGTCGAAGATCGTCGGCGTCCAACTAATGACGCCTGTTGCTGAGTCGATCGATCCTGGACCCGTCGTCAAAGCGTACGTGAGTGCCTGACAACCGTCCGCGTCGGTCGCGTCGACGTCGTAGCTGTACGGCACGCCGGTGTTCGCCGTCAGAATCGCCGTCGAGGTGATCATAGGATTCGTGTTGGTTCCGTGATTCGCGGCGAGGACCTCGATGCCGGAGATCACAGCAGCGTCGACGATGTTTGCGAAGTCCAGATCCAGCGAGCCATCGCTGATCGTCGCCAGGTAGGTCTTTTGTAGTGCCGCGTCTTGGCCCACTTCGTCGAAGATGTCGAAGCTCGTCAGGATCGGGCAGTCTTCCAGTGTGACGTCGAACACGCGCTGGCCGCTGGCCGTCGCGAAACCTTCGAGGAACGACAAGCGAATGAAGTACTCGCCGTTGGCAACTGGAATCGCGTACGCACCACCCGGCCCGGTGTTGAACCAGAAGTGCACCGACTGGAACACTTCCTCGATCGCCATCTGCGCGGCCGTCCCGGTGATGGGATCGGTGCTGGCTGTGACGCCCCCGGGGCCACTCGCTCCGGGATCCAGCGACCAAAGGTCTTCACCGTTGCAACACAGGTTCGTCTCCTCGCCCGTGTTGATGCGGTAGCCAGTCACAACCGAGAACGTCTGATCGACCGATAGCGGGGATGGGGCGTCGTCGGTCGCACGAAGGGTGATGGACTGGTCTGCAATCTGATCATTGGTGGGTGTCCAAGAGACGATCCCCGTCACGGCATCGATCGTTGCGCCCGTTGGTCCGGAGACTAGAGTGTAGCTAACTGTGTTGGTTGGATCCGGGTCCGTCGCCACGGCCGTATACAGATACGGCAACCCGACGCTCGCCTCGAGCGTTGGGCTTGATGTGAACATCGGCGGGTTGTTCACCGCCCCCGACACGGCCACGGTGAACATCTGCTCATCGAACAGGTTCGTCGGCGTACCGTTGTCCGTGACCCGGACCGTGAAGTCATTCGTGGCGCCTACGTGCACAGCGGCCGGGGTCCACGAGATGATTCCAGTGCCAGAGTCGATCGTCGCACCGGTCGGAAACACTTCGAGGCTGAACGTCAGCGTGTCGCTGCTATTTGGATCGGTGGCATCGACGTCATAGCTGTATGCGACACCCTCTTGGCCGGAAGTGACTGCAGTTGTCGTAATGGTTGGAGCCACATTGGCCTCAATGACGCTGACGACAAACATCTGTTCGTCGAACAGGTTCGTGGGGAGGCCATCGTCGGTGACCCGCACCGTGAAGTTGTTCGTCGCGCCGACGTGCACCGCGGCCGGGATCCACGAGATGATTCCGGTTCCGGAGTCGATTGTCGCGCCGGTCGGGAACACTTCGAGGCTGAACGTCAGCGTATCGCTGCCATTCGGATCGCTGGCGTCGACATCATAGCTGTAGGCGACACCCTCTTGGCCGGAAGTGACAGCAGTCGTCGTAATGGTTGGAGCCAGGTTCGGTCCGGCGACACTGACGACGAACATCTGCTCGTCGAACAGGTTTGTGGGGAGGCCGTCGTCGGTGACCCGAACCGTGAAGTCGTTTGTCGCGCCAACATGTACCGCAGCCGGGGTCCACGAGATGATTCCGGTACCGGAATCGATCGTCGCGCCAGTCGGGAAGACCTCGAGGGTGAACGTCAGCGTGTCGCTGCCATTCGGATCCGGGGCGTCGACGTCGTAGCTGTAGGGGACACCCTCTTGGCCAGTCGTGACCGCAGCCGTCGTGATGGTCGGAGCCTGGTTCGGGCCAGCGACG
>JBCCHQ010000054.1:0-34384 GCA_039028735.1 Planctomycetota bacterium
AATGGAAGTAGTACCTCGGTTGACCGAACAGTAAATCTACCCTTAAGATTTGATAGTAACACGGTTCAGGTGGTTAAATTTTATGTCGGCGCGCCGGGCGCCACACTCTGCAAGGAGTGCGAGGAATGTTCTGACCGCCAGGCGTTCTGTGCGTGCTTCAGTGCGAGCGTACCCTTGATCGTCGGCAGGAAAGACTAGCCCTACCTCCGCGGCGGTGTCTGCCGCGGGTTCCTCTGAGATGCGGTAGCTGGTGAACGCAGCCCGTTCGTTTAGCCACCGACGGTCTTGCTTTGGCAGGGCTCGTTCTTCAGTTCGTGCGGGGTCGTCCGGTTCGACCTCTAGTGAGAGTTGACGCCAATGGTCGATGATCCGGATCAGCGGACTCTCGCGACCATCTAGCGCTGCTAGTTGTTCCTGAAACTGTTGGGCTACTTCTTGTTCCACGCTGGTGATTCACCTCCGCAGTCCGTGTTGTAACGCACTTAGGCTAGAATCTGCAGCTTTTTCCTGGATGTTGCTGCCTAAGGCGTTATTATGCTTGCATTGACGCCGCGAAAGGAGTCGTTATGTCAGAGGTCGAACCCGCGACTGAAAAGCCTGATTTGTGGACTTACGACCACACGGCCCGCTACGCGGGCGTGTCCACGGACACTATCAGGCGCTGGCTAAGTCCAGGCGGTTGGCTACAGGACGTTCCAGTGTTGCGCTTTGGGCAGAGGTGCGTCCGCATCCCGCGGCAGGATTTTGTGGCCGCGCTCCGCAGCCGGATGGAAAGTGCGGCCGCCTCCGCATGAGTGAATGTGCGGGTGAGCCACTCATCAACCGAACGCTCCTCGCGCAGCTACTGGGGGACTCGCATCCCGAGCTGCTGACCGAGAAGCAGCTGGCTGACCGGCTTGGCGTGTCGAAGCGAACACTCTCTCGAGCGCGCGACGAGAACGGACTGCCCTGCTATCGCGTCCGGAGTCTCGTTCGCTACAGGTGGGACGAGGCCCTCGCCCACTTTTCGTCGCAGGGTGGTGCCGACGCATGACGTGCCTCAGGCCCAGGCGCTGCTTCGCGCTCAACCCTGCCTTTCTGCCGAAGTGCCCCCCTCCAACTCCGCATTCCCCAAGGAGGCTTGGAGGGGGGCTGGCGATGAGATTCGCTGACTGAACACAACAGATTCGCCACAGCGAACCAGGCCGTGGCGAATGATCTGTAACAGGACGAGCATGATAACACGGCGCAGCTCTTTCGCGTCATACAAGCTGACCTCTAGGTCTCTCAGTCGTACGCTCGTCCCACACGGCGTTCTGCCGAAACCTTTGCTCCCTCTCGCGAAGGTCATTCAAGCGCAAGCGAACCCGAGGAGATGCTGTGGTGACACGTGCAAGCGGTCTGAAGGGCACCGACGTAAGGAGAGGGAGAGGCTCAATGAACCTTCCGTACATGAAGCTATACCCAAGAGACCTTGTTGAAGATATTGGCTTTTGCTCCCTGGACTTCGACGCACGCGGCTTCTACTTAACTCTCCTGTGTGTCGCGTGGACCAGGCTTGAGCGTCCTGGGATCTTCGTCGACGGTTCTGGACTGCCTCTCGACGAGGTAGGCATCAAGCAGCTCCTGGGAGTCGACGTCCGCAAGGCCCGCCGTCTACTAAGGGAGCTTGTTGCTGCGGGTTGCTTGCGCATTCAGCGAATCGCATTGCTGGCGGAGATCGATGAAGACGCGATTGCTTCGCTGGCTGAGATCGAGATTGACGTTGCTCGGGAGCGAATCGTGGAGCTCGTCAATCGGTGTGTAGAGCCCACTTCCGCCAGGCATCTTGGAGACATCTCCGGAACTTCTCCCGGACATCTCGGAGAAGTCTCCGGGAAGTTCTCGGGAAGTCTGCTCCGGGTTGGTGAGTGTTTCGTGCAAAAGAGACAGCTCCAAGAGTGGCTGGAGGTCGCCAGCAAGAGCGGCAAAGCGCGAAAAGCGGGTAGGTTACGTCACGGGGCTGAGGAGTGTGATGAGCCTGAGCGTGTTAGCGAACGCAGGGAAGGCTCATCCAGCGAACGCTCAGCCATAACAGATGACAGATTACAGACGACAGAGGGAGAGACCTCCTCCTCCTCGGAGGATGAGGCTGAGGTCATTCGCGAGGCCAAGGAGGTTCTGCGCGAGAAGCCAGCTTCCCTCGCTGCTTGGTGGAACCACAGCGTCTGCCGTGTTTGGCCGGGTAGCTTGAAGTGCTCCCTCGGAGAGATGCCGTCCAAGGACGCTCAGGGCTTCAGCGAGTGTGCGCGGGCATACCAGCGAGAGGCTGGCGATCGGCGGGACTACTACGAGGACATCGTTGAGGCATGTCGATCCAGCGCCGATTGGGTCAGGCGCGAGAACAGACGACCAGGTTGGCTGTGCACGTGGCGGAACTCCCGCAAGTTGCTGGAGAGCTGGCGCCAAAGGAATGCCGAGCCCGAGAAGCCTGTGGAGTGGATGACTGCATCGGAGAAGGAGAAGTACCTTGCCGCGCGAGCATGAGCACGAGCGAATACTGATCTTTGCCGCGTTCCAGAATCATGAGTCTGCGGCAAGAGCCATCGCTGAACTCTCCGCTGACCACTTCCTTTCCGGACGACATGCTGAAATCTGGGAGGCTTGCTTGCAGGCTTGGGAGCGTCGTGGGGCGCTCGAGCGTGCAACCGTTCGTCCCTTCCTCGATGCCGCAGCTCTCCGCTATCTCGACGAGCTCCTGATCGACGACCTTAGCCCGACAACGTTCGCGATCGATGACTACATCGAGGAGGTGCACGAAGTCTCTGCTCGAGCGCGGCTGCAGGATGCTTTCTCCAGTGGTATGGCAGCTCTTGCTGACCGTACAACTCCTATCGATCGCGTTGTAGAGACGGCGGAGTGCACTATGAGGCGCCTACGATACAACGCCGGCTCCTCTCGTGTGTCAGATGCGGCCACCACCGCCGCCGCGACCGCCGCGTATGTGGATTCAATGCAAGAGGGGGGTGGGCTCGAGATAGGCTTCCCTGCCCTCCAAGCAGTGATGGGGAGATTGCAAAAAGCCGCAGTGATCGTCGTCGCGGGACGACCTTCGATGGGGAAGACTACTTTCGCGATGAACGTCGCAGCGAATGTCGCGAAATCTGGAAACGGCGTCCTCATCTTCAGCGCGGAGATGTCGCAGGAGCAACTATCGCTCGGCTGGTGCGCGCGCAACGGCAAGATAGACACGTCAACGTTTCGCGAGGGGACGGCCACGAGCGAGCAGTACGACGCCCTCCACGCTCAGCTGAGCCAGTACCGAAAACAGCCGATCTACCTGTGTGATAAACCCCCGGTGACGCTCGCTAGCATCCGTAGGACGGCTCGCGAGATGAAGGCTACGAACGACATTCGACTGATCGTGGTTGACTACATTGGTCTCATCGAGTGCGACAGGCAAGAGAACCGCCAGCAGGAGGTGGCGACAATCTCTCGCGGTCTCAAGTCGCTGGTGATGGAGCTTGGCGTGCCAATCATCGTCGTTAGCCAGCTGAACCGGGCTGTGGAACAGCGCGAGAGCAAGCGTCCGCTCTTGTCCGACCTACGAGAGTCTGGGGCCATCGAGCAAGACGCGGACGTTGTCCTCTTGCTATACCGGGACGAGTATTACAAGCCAGACACGAACGAGCCTGGCGTTGCAGAGGTGAGGGTGGCTAAGAACCGGAACGGTGCTGTAGGTGTCGAGAAGCTGGGGTTCGTCGGAGAACACAACGAGTTCTCTGAGCACGTTGAGATGAGGTGGTGAAGCTCAACCTGTGGAGTGTCGCGTGGAACCTACTGTACATGACAACATACATCCAACTTCAACGGCGCTCCCTTCACTCGCGTCGTCCCAACGGAAAGCGAAATCGATGAACAACCAAGAACTATCCCTTGCGGAGCGCGCAGCTGCATTGGTCGCTGATAAGAAGGCTGCTGCCGGCGAGCGCGTGCGCGCCATGGCTCAGGAGGCATGCAAGGACCAGCCAACAGAGCTTGAGGAGCTTATCGAGCAGTGCGATGCAGCCGGCTGGACGCTGGACGAGTTTGACGCTCACTGTGACCTTCTCCGACAGAGGGGAGCGCTCGAACCCGAAGCAGCGACGTTCGAGCAGCACTGCGTGAAGCGTGAGGAGCTCCGTAAGCAGCTCGACGTTCTGGGCGTCGAACGTCGCGAGGGGCAAACAAGATTCGACGAGCTTTGGCAAGAGTGCCAAGCAGCCGAGAATCGTCTTAACCACGCACGTAGAGTTCGCGAAGACATCCGCAAGCTGGATCTGCAGATAGCAGCTGGTCCCAGCCGTTTACGAGAGAGGCAGTAGCCGAGCATCGACGAGCCCTATCGAAGGCGTTTGCATGCGCGCGGGGTTCACTTGGTCCTGTGCGTAGGGTTGGCTCAATCGAAGCCATGCCCGATAGCTCGCGAGCCAGAACGACCCCGTGGCTCTCCACCGCGACGGTGTAGTCGCTTGGCTAGCGTCAGTGGTGGCCGTGGCGTCGACGGTACCCGGTTGACGGAAGACATCGACGAGATTCGTGAGGTGCTGATCGCCAGTAGGCGAGGACTTCCGTGGCCGAGTGAAGGAGGGCGTCTGCCTAACGGCCCCCATCTCTGGCCCGGGAGACACGATGTTCTTCTGGCTGAGCCCGATCGGACGAATCGAGTTCTCGATCAGGGTGTTGTCGATTCGATCTCGCCGTAGTGGACGTAGCGCGCCTCGTCACTTTGTGAGGGCGCTTAGGGGTTCGGCAATTGACGATGCAGCGCTGTTGCAGCGCCCGAACTCGACGTGCGAGCAGCGAGTCTGATAGGGTCGGCAGGCGCAAGCCAACGAGCTGCTGAGGTCGTAACGGAAGTAGTGCCACAGCTGGGATCGAAGCTGAAGCTAGGGCACGGCTAGTGCAGCTGCTCTCGACCCGGGGTTGCTTCGAGCGCGGCCCCCTCGAGGCTCTCGTTGAAGGGGAGAGTTTCGCGCTAGCGCCTGGCCACTCGAAATCGCGAGAGCGTGGGAGGGCTAGTTGTCGTTGAGAGACGAGTATAGAATCGCTACGAGACTCACGTTTCCTGCTATGAGAGAGGTCGATGGCAAACGACGAGCATGTTGACCTCGTTCTCCAGGGGGCAGAGGCAGTACATGAGTGGCAAGCGCATCACGAAGGGCACTCTCTCGATCTTGCACAAGCGCGCCTACGCGGGGTTCGTCTGGATGGGGTAGACCTGCGCAATGCGGACCTTAGTGCTGCCGATCTTGGTGCTGCTAGCCTACGCAGGTCAGACTTGTGTGGCGCGCGACTGAAGAACGCCCATATGTCGCTCTGTGACCTGTGGCGGGCGAAGCTCGATCAGGCAGAATTGACACGTGCGACCTTGTGGAACGCGAATCTGCGGCATGCTTGGCTGAGGGGCGCCTCGCTGAATTGGGCTCGGCTAGGCGGAGCGAATCTGTCTGATGCTGACCTGACAGGGGCAGACCTTGGCAGCGCTGATCTACGTTGTGCTAGGCTAGACCAAGCAACCATGGTCAACACTGTGATCGACTCTGCGATCGTGGGCCAGACTGTTTGGGCTACCGACCTGTCCGAGGTCCAAGGGCTCGAAACCCTGGTGCACTCTGGCCCGAGCGAAATCGGCCAGCAAGCACTTTCCCTCGCGCGAGGTCAGCTCCCAGACGAATTCCTGAAGCGCTGCGGCCTGTCGGATTGGCAATTGCTGAATGCCAGACTCTACGATCCGACGCTGTCGGCTGAGGCAATCAGTGACCTGCAGTATCGTGTTTTTGACTTGCGTGTTGGCCAGCCTCTGCAGGTGAGCTCTCTCTTCATCTCCTACTCCCACGCAGACAGTCGGTTCGTGACAAAGCTTGAGCGCGTCCTAGACAGTCAGGGAATTCGTTATTGGCGCGACGTGCATCACGCAACGGCAGGCCGACTCGACAAGGTCGTCGAGCGCGCTATTAGGCTGCAAGATGTAACGCTCCTTGTGCTGTCAGAGAGTTCCGTCGAGAGCGACTGGGTGCAGCACGAAGTGAGGGTTGCCCGGGCGCGCGAGAAAGAGGAGAAACGGGATCTACTCTGCCCGATAGCGCTCGACGAGTCCTGGAAGAGTGCCGACTGGGACCCAGTCATCATGGATCAAGTGAAGCGGTACAACATTTTGTCGTTTCAGGATTGGGAGGATGACGTGGGGTTTAGGGACACCTATGAGCGCCTAAAAGCCGGGTGGTCGATCTTCTATTAGCTGGCGCAAGAAGGCACTGGGAGGGTAGGGGCATGGCGAATCCGCGACACGTCGAGATCGTGCGCGAGGGGAGTGCCGCGATTGATGCCTGGCGCAGAGATAACCCCGGTCACGAACTAGATCTGACAGATGCTAACCTCGATGACCTCACGCTGCGTGCAGCCGACCTGAGTGGCGCGAATCTCCGGGGGGCGAGCCTAAGGAACGCCAGTCTGCGGGACGTGTGCTTTGTTGGCGCCATGTTGCGTGGAGTGGATCTAACCGATCTGCGGCCAGCACAGATGAATGTGCAAAGTGCCAAGTTGTCGGTGCATGGGGACCGTTGGGATCTTGCAGGTGCTGATCTCCGTGGAGCAGACTTGTCGGGGCTGACTTTGTTCAGGGGAGACCTGAGCGGAAGCCGGTTGCACGGTACCAACCTCGCGCATACGCAATGGGTTGAGGTTGGTGGTTTGAGCGCAGGTCAGCTGGGCGGTACGAACGTCTGGGGTGCAACGCTTCCCGCGCACACATCTAGCTTCGACGATCAGCGCAAGAACACTGAGTCCTCGACGAAGAACGCGCGAACACTGTTCTTGACCTTGCTCGGAGCTTGCATCTTTTCACTATTGACGATGGCGAGCACAAGCGACCGCGCGCTGTTGTTGGGCGATGACCACGCCAAGCTGCCGTTTGTCGGCGTCGAAGCTCCCATAGAGGTTATTCTCTGGGCCACCCCACCGTTACTACTAGCTGTGTTTATCTACTTCCAGATGTACCTCCAGAGGCTGTGGGAGCAGCTCGCGATGTTGCCATCGATCTTGCCTGACGGGAGAGCGGCGGATGAAGCCGTTTCCCCCTGGCTATTGTCTGGCGTAGTGCGCGCGTACCGACCACGCTTCACTGTTGGCGGGGCCATGGTCCCGAGATTCCTCCGCCTGCAGGCGCTGTTGGGTTGGCTCATGGGGTGGTGTTGCGTGCCTGCTTGCTTGTTCTATACGTTCCATAGGGGGATCACCTGTGGTAGTTGGCCATTGACCATCTGGCACGCCATGTTCTTCGCCGCGTCTGCGCTCGGCGCGCAAAAGTTCAGACAGATCGCGCGCGAGACCTGGAGCGACGAGTCTTGGGTACCGCGACGCCATTGGTGGACCCGACTGGCGTTTGCTGCACCGTACGTATGCATTCTTCTGGTCGTCGCGTCGCTTGTCCCCGGTCTGCCGACGTGGGCACAGGCCTTGTCGCGTACTACGGTCAACATGCGCGGAGAAGTGTTTCCTACGAGGAAGAGCCAAAGTGGCCTTGTCGTCGGAGTTGACTTGAAGGGTCGAAAGCTTGCGGGGTCTGATTGGTCTGGCGCAGTGCTCGACGGGGCAGACCTCTCGGGCTCGTCTTTGATCGGCTCCGACTTCAGCGGTGCCTTCGTCGAGAGTGCCACGCTACGCGACATCGACTTCGCCTTCGGGAACTGGCGGTCAGCCCATTTGACCAACTCAGATCTACGTCGAGCCCGCGGGCTTGCTGCTAATCTTGATGGAGCGCATTTGTCTGCAGCTGATCTGTCCAATGCGATATTGGTGGGCGCAACGTTGTCAAACTCTGAGCTGATGCGAGCGACTTTGGCGTACGCGGCGCTCGACGAGGCGGACCTGTCGGGCGCGAATCTGTCGGGAGCAAACCTGGCTAGCGCCTCGCTACGTTCGGCGAAGGCAGAGGGCGCAGACTTTAGCGGCGTGGACTTCGACGGGGCGCGGCTAGACGAGGCGGACCTAAGGGGGGCGCTGGGCCTGGAGTACGAGCAACTGATGAAGGCACATGGGTGGGAGACTAGCCAACTTCCGCCAGCCATCGTGCAGGTGCTGACGCACGAGCAGCGGGTCCAGTACGAGGAGGGGCGTTAGCGGAGAATGTCGAACCACGCCAAGAAGCCTGTGATCGCGTTCAAGTTCATGGAAGGGCAGTATGCTGTGCCCTCTCTGGAGAAGGCTCGCGTCAAGGTTACCAGGGTCAGAGACCTGAACGATCCCTTTGAGTTTCGTCATCGCACAAAGCCGCACGAACTGCCAGACATGCTCCGCTTGCTCAATGACCCGAAGAATAGGGACCGTTGGCGCGCGGTGTTGCGTGACAGCGGACGCTCAGTGCCTGGTCACATCTCTGATGGCATGAAGTTGAGGGCAGCGCGAGCGATGTTGAACGAAAGCGATAGCCACTTGGAGTGGTTGGCTGCGAAGTTGGATGAGGCACGGGTCCTCTCGCTCGCCCGAACTGCGTTTCCTCTGTTGCTTTGGGCACACTATGCTGAATCACACAAGGGAGTCGCTCTTGGGTTCGACCTCTCCGGGACGAGTGCGGGGAATGTCGAGTACACCAACACGATGCCTGACATAGGTGCGTGGGAGGATTCATCGAAGATCCTGCAGCTCATGTTGACCAAATCACGCGACTGGCAGTACGAGCAGGAATGTCGGATTCTCCTAGAGCAAAGTGAGCTCGTGGAAGAAGGTGGCGTAGAGTTCGTTGAGTTCGGGCCTCGGCCGCTTAGGCAAGTCATTGCAGGTGCACGTTCGAGCGCTCAGCTGAAGTCGGAGTTGCGGCGAGTATTGAGCGAAGAACGCTATCAACATGTGGTGTACCTCGAGGCTTCGTGCTCTTCCATTGAGTACAAGATCGAGTTCAACGAAGTCGAGCGCAATGATGATGGCGTCTTGGTTGGCGCCTAGAGAGTGTTTGTGGCGCGGGGGCTAGGAGACATCGAGCTTGCATGCGAGGCTCAGCCGTTGGGTTCAACGCTTTGATCAACAAGCTAGGTTCTTGGTAGCGATATCGAAGGGGCTTATTGCGGAGGCTCCGCCTGCGGCAGATTTTTGGGTGTGTGTTCTGTATGGGGTTGTGGCTCAGGCGTGTGACTTCCAGGGGCGGTAGGAATCGCTGGATCCAGCGGTCTAGTGGCGTCGTCGGGGGCTGGTCTCGCGCGCTAGCTCGGCAGGTAGCTCGATCTCGTCCTGGCTCCAGGATACGACTTGAGCCACCGGATACCGCCGGCCCAGAACCGTCGCAGTGATGGTTAGCGGCAACACAAGAGACCGGTCGAGTGTGGCGACACCTGTCGGGCGGACCCAGAGAGAGGTCTCGACTCCGTTTCGGTCCAGGATCGTGAGCGGCAGGCCTGTTGGGGGTTGGGGAGTGAATCGTAGCGCTTGCCGAGAATTGTCAGGCGCGAACCACACACTTTGATCTGTCAGGGCCGGGTCGCAACTGAACAGGCCGCTGCGACCGGGTATGTAAAGGTCAACAGCCAATCCCGCGAGTCGCGGATACTCAAAGCTCGCAGGCGAGTTCGTAGGTGCCCATAGCGCTTGTAGCCAGCCAAACTCCAATATGTGCGGGAGCCGCAGCAGGGTCTCTCTTGAACTTCGGACGCGGAGACTGAGCTGTTTGGCTTCCGCACCAGACACGTTCAGGGTCGCAACCCCCTTGCCTACCGCGTCAGCGTCACCTAAGAACAGCAGGCCTTCGGTTTCTTCTAGCAATCCTTGCGAGAACCAGCCTACGGTGTTTCCCTCGCGCGCCAACGCCACAAAGCTCCCGTGTTCCGGCAGGTTGCAAATGTATGCTCCGCCTCCAACCGTAGAGAACGATACCCACCCGTAGCCAGTTCCGTCTGAGAGCTCGACCCCGAGCAACACGCTAGCACGCCGCTTCTCGCCGTTCACGGTCACTAGCAAGCTTAGTCCGGGAGTGTCGACGCAACCAAGCGGGTTGGTTGAGTCCAAAAAGAAGGACTTCTCGTTTGCCGCGACGACGCCGCCATGCACCAAGCCATCGGGTGCGTGTAGGATCCTGAGCTCTACTTGGGGGCTCCTGGCGCGTATGGCGCCTGTGCCATGAACGTCGAGACGCTGCTTCCTACCCGACTCAGAAATGCACAACACGTAGGCAAGCGGCCGACCTGCACAGTCTATCAAAGCTGGCGTCATTAACTCCTCTCCAACAAACTCCACCTTGCATTCTTGGCAGTTGGAGACGGCAGCCAGGTCTAGCACTCGAGGGCGAACAGACTCAGCGCTAAGTAGTATCTCGCTATGGCCTTCGACGAAACCTGGATTTCGTATCGCGAACTCGCCCTGGTCATTGGTCCTCAGCGTGCTCTTATTGATGAGCTCGTCACTTAGCAGCTCCCATTGGACGAAGGTATTGGACAGGGGACGGCCGTCGCGAAGCATGGTTCCGGCCACGACCGTTGGTTCACGCGCCAAGGATCTAGTTTCCTCGTCGATACTGCCCGGATCATTTAGGTGAACCGTTAGCTGTTGACCGTTGGCGGTGAAGGTGATGTCGCGCTCGTAGAGCGTCTCTATGGCGTGAAATTTCAGCGTATACTTGCGAGGAGATAGGCCTCGCAGCTCGTAGCTGTCAATCGCTTTGCTATAGAGACGGCGTTTGAACGATTGTTCCACCTGCAGGCTGGCACCGTCGCTCGTCACAGCCTCAATGTAGAACACTCGGTCTAAAGGGCCGAGGCGTTGAATGCGTCCTCGCACGCCGCAGCGGGGCTTGTATCTGACAACTAGTTCGCTCGCTCCAATGCGTGGCCGACGCTCAAGCACTCCCCAAAGCGAATGCGAGACGAGGATGGCTTCACCTCGCGGGCAAATTAGCGCAGCGCGTCCCTCGTCGTTGGTGATGACTTTGGAGTCGGAGCCCGACACTTGGATTGATGCGCCCGGAAGTGGTGCTTGTGCTGGCGAAAGTACAAGCACGGTTGTCTGACCCGGGGAGTGAGGAGGCTTTGGCTGGGCTTGATCCTGCGGGAGCGGTGAGGTCGAGTTGCCGCAGTTGATTCTGATTATTAGGATCAGGGCTACCATGCCAACAGCGGCAAGGATCCACCGCGGTGATCCTAGTCCCAAGGGCCGGTTCCGATCGAACCATCTCCCGTGTATCCGCTGCAGCTCTCTTCGACCGTCATTTCTTGGATGGCCCAGTCTGCAGCCGAGGTGGCCTGATTGCCGCCGACAACGTTGCAACCTACGTTGCCGTTCGGTGCATAGGAGTGATACGTCGTGACCGGTCCAATATCTGTCCACCCAAGGGTGGTATACATCGCGTCGACTTGGTCTGGGAACAACGAGTCTCGTTCGATCTGCCAGGCGCTTTGTGAGTGTTCTTCGGGCAGGTCATGCCAAAAGACCATGCGGTAGAAGACAGGTGTCTCGGCAACGAGAAAGAACAGGTCGTCTTGGCTGGCCATAGCCTCGCATTGAGCCATGACCACCAGCTGAGTGTCGAAGTCCATGAACACATAGCTCGGTTTGACCCTGTCTGTGGCAAGGTGCTGGACCCCGGGCTCATCGAAGAATCGGTAGAGGGATTCGGGAGCCTGAGGTCCTCCGTGCTCACATGTTACCTGTGCGAGCTCGAAAGCAGGAGAGTTCAGGTACCAGGGCCATTGCTGGTAGGGCTCCGTTGGAAACGCTGCCCAATCGAAGAGGTTGTTCCAAGAAGGCTGTACCTCGTGAAAATGTTCACACCAGGGATTCCAACCGCCAACGAACTGATCCCCAAAGCCTCGCGACAACATATCGTCGTCTCGCACTCCTTGGGCCCACCCAACGTGGTACACCTCTTCGCACGGCTCGATATTGGGTCCAGTTTCACACCCCGTTGGTAGGACAGAGGCCTCAACCTCCAGTACGCCTGCATCAAAGACTATCCCATCCCAGATCCAGTCTTGCCCCTCTTGCAAGGCTGTTAGCCTTGGGGTTCCCTTGTTGAGGACCTTAAACTCGCGAATCTCGGGGCGGCACTCGCAGCAGGCCTGGTGTGGTGGGTCGACAGGGTTAGGCATCAACTGATACGGATCAGGTATGGATTGAGCGGGCGCCAGCGTGCCCCCGAGCGTCAGTGCGATGCAACCTACGGCTAAGAGAGTTTGGCAATTGCCTTCAATTGCGTCCCTTCTGCATGAAGTCATCGTGTGGCCACCCTATTGCTTCGAGTGTAGCGCAAAAGTAGGTTGCGATCCACGTCTTGATGCGGCGGTCACCATAGTGACGAGTATTGCGACTCAAGATCCCACCAGGGCTGGTGTCCGCAGCTCGAGCCGGAGGGAGAGTCGCCAATCTGTTGCGCTGTGATAACCATGACAAAGATCCGTGATAGTTCTCTGCTGGCGCGAGGTCTCAATCGTCACTAGACTTGTTAGTGTTGTTGTTTTGGGGGATGTGTCGGCGTGTACCATGGATGAAAGGCATAGATCATGCAGGCTAGTCCTAGGCTGTGGGTGCTCGTTTCAGTGTTGGCACTTTACTCGATCTCGGGCAACTCGCAGATTCCAGATCCCTGCCAGCCGCTACCCAATCCACTTCCAGATAAGCACAGAGCCTGCTGCGAGTGTCGACCGGAAGTGTTTGGACAGAGCTTCTTTGATCCAGCGTTAGTCACAGTGACCGAAGCACCAAGGATTGAGATGAATAACCCGGACTTCGTGACGTTTCATCTTGGTCGATTGACTGCAGATGCCACGGTCGAGATGGAGTGCGATCCTCCGTTGAATCATCCGGCTCCTGAGCTGTACGAGCCGTGCGCAGAGTCATATCGAGTTGGTTGGGTTCACGGGACACGGCGTGTCGACAACGAGATCCTGTCGTGGTCGAACTACCCCGAGTGGGTCAGCAGCTGCAAGAGCTACCACAAACCAGAGCCGACCTGGAACAATCTACTAGACTGGTCGCAGCCGAATCCGCTGCCATATCAAGAGTGGCCATGGTATCTGAACTCTCCGAGTTACGCGCCGGTCCCAATCAACTGTAGGGAGAATCCAACCAACGAACTCTACACGTTCACCGACAAGCCCTGGATGGAGCATCTCCTCAACGAGGTACGGTGCGTGGAAGAATACTACAACGACATGAAGATGCAGTTGGCCATTGTTGCTCAGTGTGAGGGCTTGGAGGACAAGTACCACATCGTTGCCCAGGCGCCCGTCGAGTATTTTGCCCACTTTACTATGTATGAGACTGCACCGTCACAAGAACTGTGGGCATGGCTCTATGACGAGTACCTTCCGGAGTCTCCTGAGATAGTATGGTCAACGTACGGGAGCACCGATGTCGGTGCATGGCTCTATTATGATCACAATACCAACCTCTGCTGCAACCTTGAGATGGGCAATCAAAGCATCACGCTCCACAACGCGATCGAATCGGGGACGCAAGTCTCTGAGGAGTGCCCGCACGACTGGTAGTAGAGACTTGAGGCCGTTGCACAATAGGAGGCTTAATGCGACGCGGGATTGCCTTGACAGCCTTGCTGGCGGTGGGACTGCTCTGGCTTGGTTACAACCGAATGGGTAACGAAGCTGAGACTCCTCCAAGCCCTCCTGTTGACGAGGTCGTCGGAGTCTCCAGTCAGAAGGTGGACGCGGCGACCATCGTGGTCACGGTTCTATCCCCTCTGCGGCACCCGGTAGACAAAGCGCTGGTATCAACCGACAACGGCACTGCGAGGACAACGGAGCAGGGTGTCGCACGCGTCGCCTTGGGCAGTAGGTTGTCGGTCTCCCATCCAAAGTGGGGCGCGATTCGCCCGCGGCTTAGGCCAAGGCAGGCGGCGATCACGGTCGTATTTAGGGCCTCGTGCTCAGTCGGTGGGAGGCTCAGTCGAAGCGGCGGGACGTCGGACCGAGTGTTCCTTGTTGAGGTAGAGCCGCTGCAGCTAGGGTCGGAGGTGCCGCCCCGACCCACCGTGCGATTCAAGCGATTCACGAAAGGACACCGAGAAGATCGCTACTCGGTGCAAGGCCTCATGCCGGGGTCACACAAACTTCATTTTCATGCTCCTCACACGACCATTACCGAGGCAGTGGACTTTGCTGCCAACGGAGAACACGTCGAGTTGGATCTCATCGGGGTCACTGCCACAAAGCGCGAAGCTTTGTCTCTAGAGGGCACGATGCTCAGGGATGACGCTGTCTTGCGCAACACCGTCGTGCGGTGGTCTGTCCTGTCAAAGGATGTTACGGCAAGCGGCGCCGTCAGGACTGACGACAACGGTAGGTTTCGGACGCGAAGCCCAATCTTTGTGGCTGGGCAAACCCGCATCTTGTTTCGGGCGGAATCTGTGATCGACCAAGTGCTGGACCTTGGCGACGTTGATGATGTGATGGATTGTGTAGTCGCCTTCGTCGGGCAGAAGCTAAGCGAGCATCGACTCGTGGATTGCAATGGACTTGCACTCGCTCACGTAGCTTGTCTCACGCCAAGCGGTGAGAAGCGGCGGACTAACTCTGATGGTCTCGTTTCTGTGCAGAATGCGAGTCTCGAAATCGCCGTAAAGCCACTCGCAATAGCGGAGCACCCAAGTGCTGATCGTTCACATCCTGTTGAGGAACAACTCGGCTATTACGTTGTCAAGGGCGATGGCGCGTACTGCCTGGAGACTCCCGGTAGCGCTTTCATCCTTGAGATTTGGGAGAAGGGTGAGATTAGGCGGAAACACTCCAGAGTGCTTCTGGGCGTGCGCAGTGACGAAGGTGAGCATTTCTCTTGGAGCACGCTGACGGCTGTGCGGGGAGGTGCTTATGTCTGCAATCTGCCACCCCGAGGCCAGTGTATTGTTGTCGCAGCGGGGCGACCGCTTGTGGGCTGGCTTGCGCAGTTCCGTCTTGAGGACGTGGTCGGAGGTCGCTTCATCTTGGACGAGCGACATTCAGTGGAGAAGTCGACGGTCTCGGTGCCAAGCCTGGGAGACGCAGAGCTAGCGAGCGCTGTGGCGGAATGGAAAGTTGATGCCGAAACTGCTGTCACGCGGCAATTCGATGCTATGTGGTACAGGCATCTTGTTCGTGTGAATGGGACAGAAGTCACTTTTTCTCGGCTGCCAGGTCTAAAGGTCAAGTTGTGCCAAGCTGGCGAGGTGTGGGAGATTGACTGCGGCAGTGGGAAGGCTAGGTTGCGACAACAAGGTCGGGCGAGCGTCGTCGTGCAGTTTGTGGGCTCGGCGCCGCTGGGTCTAACCTTTACCTGCATCGACGCAGTCGGCAAGCAGGAGACGGTTTGGGTCGGGCCGCAAGGAGAGCTTTCAGTCGGGCGGCACTTGCGCGTTCCGATAACTGTCCTCGCGGATTGGAGGGGGAAAGAGCATCTGGTTGGCGAGTTAAGTAGTCTCGACGGAGACGCCCGAATCGCGTTGCCAGAGGGCTTGCGTGCTATGCTGCCGGGAGGGGGCTAGGCCCGCATAGCAGGGAGCTGAACCTCCGCTACTATGGATTGTGCACGAGTGATTCGATCACTGGGCCTACCCACGTTTGCCCTGTTTTGTCGACTGGTCGAAGGGAAGTCTCTGGACCCATAGCAAGGGTCTTGCCGGTGGCGCTGGAGCCATCGACTGGACGGTCATTGTGACCGCGCCTTGGGCGAGCGTTCTCAACTGAATCTCAACAGTCGTCCGGTCTGGATCTGTTCGCCATGCTAGGGCTGTGCGCAAGCTTCGGGGGTGTCGAACAGCCGTGGGCCCCACTGCATTGCCAGCCGAGCGGTTGTCCAATCGCAGAGTCGGTTTAGGGCCGTGCCTGGACGGATTGGATTCGCCCAGGATGCAAGCTGCATGTGTGCCCGGTGTTCGCCCTGCGTCGCCGGGCTTGAGCCGCTTGATCTGGGCTTGGGATGCTCCTTGTTCCCTCGGAACAGCCTGCGGGCCTACGTTATTGTCACCAAATTTCGCCTCTCAGTCGCCACGCGATGTCGTTTGCTAGTTGACTCGACGCGTCGGTCGAGCGCGCGGAACTTCGTTTCTAGCTCTTCATCTCGAGGCTCAATGTAGATCTGAGTAGTCGTGATACTTGTATGGCGCATGAGCTTCTTGAGTTCGTGGATTTGGACAAGCGATGCCCAGCGAAGGCCGAAGGCGTGCCTGAACCCGCGAGAGCTACCACGGTTCTCGATCCCGAGGCTCTTCGCTAGGCGTCGGATAGCCTGAGCTAGGCCTCCGTCCTTGAATGGACGCCCGCGTTCATTGAGGAAGATATAGGTTGAAGGGCTATTCTTGCGCCGCCGCTCCAGAATCTCTTGGGCGTGGTCAGTGAGCGACGTGAGTGGTTCGGGTACGCCTTTCTTGTTTCCTTCGCAGACCATCACACGCATGCGGCCTCGGACCATCTTGATGTCAGATTTCTGTAGGTTGTTCGCCTCTCCGACTCGAGCTCCCGTCTCACTGAGGAACTCCAGCGCATCGGCCAGATGTGGTCTGGGCGGCACCTCGAACGGTAGCTCGTACTCTTCCGTGGTCTTGCCCCGGACAACTCGCTGAGCTTTAGCTGTCCCGGTGTATCCTTCTCGACAGATCTCGATCATTCTCGCGATCTCAGGTTCGGTGTATGCCTTGGCTCTTACTTCTTCGTGCTCCTTCACTGGGGATCTGGGCTCTGACTTGATGCGAACGGGATTGCCTCGTTCGCCGAGAGTGTCTGGCCAGCGCTCACGGCCGAACTGGAACGCTCGCCGTATCGACGTGATTTCTCGTTGAATTGTCCCGCGCATGACCTTAGCGCGGCGCTCTGCAACGAAGGCGTCGACTAGGAGCACGGTGACCTCGCGTGCCAGTCCATTCGCGAATGGCTGTTCAACTCCGTTGCGATGCACGACGCGCTCTTCGATGAATCGCAGGAACGTGTTGAAGTGAGTACGGCGAGTCTGCTGCGTCTTGCTGCCCGGCCCTCCTGGCATTCGGGACTTGCCCTGTTCACTGACGGCGAGGTCGAGCAGCTCGCGGAGAGTGGGCTCGCCAGCGCGGGCACGACGAGGTGCGTGCTTCGCCATCCATTGCTCGTAGAGTTGACGTGCGCGTGCTCGCGCTTTGGCCTGCGTTTGCTTCGAGGGCGGGACGCCGTCCTTCTTCTTGAAGCACTGCGTGACCTTGATCTTCCCCGTATTGGGGTTGGGCCACTCGACGTTCCACTTGCAGTGTGGGCTCTTGGTATTGCGAGAAACGTAGTAAGGCTGTCGTGTCATCGCGACCCCTTTCAGTCCCAAGGTACATCCTAGGCGCAGGCCTTCCAGGTTTTTTCCAGGAAAGGGGCAGTTCGAGTGTCGTCGCTCGAGAGGGGGCTACAGTGAAGAAGCCCTGTAACTCCTTGAGCTACAGGGCTTTGATTTTGGTGGGCGATACAGGACTTGAACCTGTGACTTCTACCGTGTGAAGGTAGCACTCTAGCCACTGAGTTAATCGCCCGGTGGTTGTTGGTGCGAAGAGAATGCCGAAGAGAGGACTCGAACCTCCACGGGCAATAAAGCCCACTAGGACCTGAACCTAGCGCGTCTGCCAATTCCGCCACTTCGGCATAGTGTCGCAAAGACCGTGAAATATAGGGTTTGGGAGCGCGCCGTCAAGGGCGATATGGGGGCGATTCAGGGAACGCAACGGCGCTGGCCCTGAAACGTCGATGCTTGACACGTTGTGTGGTACGAAAGCCTATTGGCGCTGCTGGGCGCCTATTTTGCCCGAGTTGGAGAGCGTTGGCGATGAAAGTCGTGGCCCGGAACAAGAAGGCTCACCGCGAGTACCAGATCCAGGACAAGCTGGAGGCTGGGTTGTCGCTGCGTGGGACCGAGGTGAAGTCGATTCGTCTGGGTCACGTGCAGTTGGGGGACGCCTACGTCCAGATCAAGGACGAGGAAGCCTATCTCGTGAAGGCCAACATCTCGGTCTACGACAAAGGCTCATGGACCAACCACGAGCCGTCGCGGCGGCGCAAGCTGCTGTTGCACAAGCGCGAAATCCGGAAGCTGCAAGGCAAGATCAACGAACGCGGTCTGACCGTCGTGCCGTTGCAGATGTACCTCAACGACAAAGGGCTCGTGAAAGTCGAGATCGGCGTCGGCAAGGGGAAGCAGTACCACGACAAGCGCGAGGACCTCAAACGTCGCGATGCGGCCCGGGACATTCAGCGGGCGATGCGGCGGGGGAACGATCGCTAGTGGGGCGCCGTCGTCGTCGGCAAGGACCGACCCGTTCCGGGGGTGCCGTGTTCTGGAAGCCTGCCGGCATCACCTCGCGCCGCGCCGTCGAGGAAGCGGAGCGTCGCTTGGGGGTCCGTCCTCTTGGCCACACCGGAACGCTGGACCCACTGGCCGCCGGTATTCTGGTGGTCCTCGGCGGCGAGGCTCGCAAGTTTCAGCACCTCATCACTGATCACGACAAGTGCTACGAGGCGCGCGTCGTGCTGGGTATCGAGTCGGGCTCTGAGGACGCCGAAGGGCCGCTGTGGTGCCGTACGCCGCGGCTGTCGCTCCACGAACCCGCCGCCGTAGAGGCCGCTGTGGCAGGCTTTGAGGGGAGCTACGAACAGACTCCGCCGCAGCTGTCCGCCGTGCGCGTTGCAGGCGAACGCGCGCACAAGCGTGCTCGCCGCGGGGAAGACGTTGCGGTGCCCGCACGCTCCGTCCGTATCGACCGTATCGAGATCGTCGACTGTGCGCCGCCACTGTTACAGCTGCGGGTTGCCTGCGGTCCAGGCACCTACATCCGTTCCCTAGCGCGCGATCTCGGAGAACGCCTCGGCACGGGGGCGTTTCTGGCCGGGTTGCGGCGGACAGCCGTCGGTACGTTCCAAGAGGCCGACGCAAAGCCCCTGACCGCATTGACCTCAGGCGATTGGTTGCCGCTCGAGGAGATCGTGCGCGATGCGCCGCGCGTCGATGTGCCGCGTGCCACCGCAGAGCGCTTGGCGCTGGGGCAACGGGTGCCGCATGCCGTCCTGCCGGACGACCTTGCTGTCGTTTGGTGCGACGGAGCCGTCGTCGGTATCGCCGAGCCGCGCGGCGAGGTCCTGCAGCCGCGCCGTTGGGTGCAGCCGGATGATTCACGATGAAGAAACGACTCGCTTGGCTGTTCGTCGCCTTCGTGCTCGGTCCAGTGCTGTTGTACCTGCTGTCGTACGCGGGGCTGCGTGCGACCAAAGTGATCGTGCGGCGGCAATGGATCCAAAAGCGTTGGTCGCTACCCGCGGGGGTTTCCGCAACCGTGATCCACAACGAGATGCAGTGTGGCCATCCCGATGGATGGCTGGCGACCTTGTATGGACCCCTGGGTCGCCTGGAGCTACGAGTGCGCGGGTACCCTCCGCACGATGACTAGCTGGCGATGACTAGCTGACGATGACTAGTTCAAGATGACTAGCTACGCTATTGGCCCACCACCACGTCATCGATGAAGTACTGATCGCCGCTGGCATCGAACGGTGCGAGCCAGAACGAGAAGCGCGCGTTCGCCGTTGTTTGCGTCGCGGTGAACTGCAGCGTGAACTGCTGCCACGTTCCAGTCAGGTTGACCAGCTGATTCAGGCCGAGGTTCGTCCACGGGGACGTGTGCAGGTGCAGCCGCACTCGCACGTCGTGACCGGTGTTACTGTAGGCACGAAACGACACGGTGTAGGTTTCGCCGGCGGTGAGTTCGACTGCGGGTTGATACAGCTGCACGTTGGTGCCGGGCTGTTGGATCGCGACTCGGGCGACGTCTGAGCCGCCGACCGAGATCGTCGCCAAACTCGCGTTCCCATTGCTGTAGAAACGCCACGGCGTGCTGCCGTTCTCAAAATCGCCATTGGCCAGCGCGTTGTCTTGCGGCATTGGCGCAGCCTCGACGGTGAGGGTGCCGGTTGGCACGACCAAGAGGGCGCCGCTGCTTGCAGTCACTTGGGTCGAACCGCGGTCGCTTCCGGTGAAGACGGCACTGCGCCCGTCGGCCGCCACCACGAGGTCGGTGCTGTTCACGCCACCCGTCGTCGCAGTCAAGCTCCACAGCGCCGGCGGGTTGCCAACCCACTGGCCGTCCGCGGCGCGGCTGACTGCGTACAACGTGACCGACGCCCCCGATATTACGGTTTGCGCACCCACGACTGTGCCGCTGCCATCGGCTGCAGTCTCCACGCGCACCATCGTTGCGGGTCCGACCGGGGTCGGGTCGTCGAGGGCCAGGATGACGTCGTCGATCCAGTATTGGTCGCCGGCAGCGTCATGGTCGGCGAACCAGAACGAGAACCGAGCGTTGTCGGTGGTTTCGTTGGCCGTGAACTCGAAAGAGTGAAGTTGCTCACTGGTCCCGAGGTCGACGAATTGATTGAGGCCAAGGTTGCTCCATGGTGACTGATGCAGGTGCATCCGGACCCGCAGATCGTGACCGCTGCTCGAAGAACCGCGGAAGCTGACGGTATAGGTTTCCCCGGCCGTGACTGCGATCCCCGACTGGTACAGCTGTACGTTCGTGCCGGGTAGCTGAATCGCAACACGCGCGGCCTGTGGCGAAGCCATTCCCGGCTGCAGCGTCAGCTGCGCATTCCCGTTGCTGTAGAAGCGCCACGGTAACGCGCCCTCCTCGAAGCTGCCGTTGGGGAGGATACTCACCTGTGGGCAGTCTGGGCACGCAACGTCGATGCAGTAATCGCGACTGGCGCAGCAACCGTCCGCGCCGCAAGCTTGCACCACGATGCAGTAACTACCTGGAGTGGTCGGCGTGCCGTGGATCTCAGCCGTGGCAGGGTCGAAGTCGAGGCCCGGAGGCAGGAGGCCTGTCAGTGACCACTGTACCGGAGCGACGGCGCCGGTCTCGGTGACGAACTCCTGATAGCTGACGCCCACGCTGGCAGCCGGAAGTTGCGGCGGCGCGATGGTGGGGGGCGGGCAAGGGACCCGAAACTCGATCCAGTTCAGGTTGAAGTCCGAGTCCAGGATCTGCAGTCGCAGCGTGTGACTGCCGGCGGGCAGCGTGACATTGCTGATCGTGATCGTCTGCCATACTTGCCAGCCACCGGTCCCGAGGACCGGGACGGTCCCAGTTACGTCGTTGCCGTCCAGTTCGAGACGCAATGCTCCTCCCGAAACAACGTTTGATGCGACGCGAAAGTCGACGTCGTAGACGCCGGTTGTTGCTACTTGGACGCAGTACTCGACCCACTCGCCAGCGATCGTCCAGCCCAGGTTGCAACCACCACCAACATCGTTGGCCAGTTCGAGGTCGACATCATCGAAGCGACAGGCGCCTCCGGTGTTACCGGGCGTCGTGTCGCGGTAGGCGACGTTCACGCCACCCGAGCGATAGTCTTCTGCTTCGACGCGCCCGGGGATGGGAATCTCCGGTGTGCAGGGCAGCGGAACACCGACCAGCGTGAAGTCGATCCACCGCAGGTTGCAACCGGCCTGCACGATGTTGAGCCGGAGGACCGAGCTGCCTGCGGCCAGGAACACACCTTGTTGCGTTTGTACTTGGAAGTTCGACCAGCCACCGGTTGTTGTCGGAGAGAACGGTGCTTGGGGAGTCCCGTCGACGTCTAGTCGTAGGACGCCCGGATTCGGCAGCGGCGAAGCAACCGCGTAGCCGATGTCATAGAAGCCGCTTTGCGCCACCTGGACGCTGTACTCGACCCACTCGCCGTTGGCGGTCCAGCACAAGACGCACTCGTTGCCGGCGATCGGGCACAGGTCGACGCTGCCAGGTTCGCAACCTGCGTTGCCGAGATTGGCGAACGTCGTATCGACGTACGCGACTCCCGCAGCACCCTCGCGGTAGTTGGACGGAAGCAGCCGCCCCGGGACCGCGGTCACCAGTCCGGTGAGGTTTGGCATCGGGTCATCAAAGCACAGATCGTCGATCCCGAAACGATCGTTCCCGGCGCCGAGCTGGACGTCGATGCGGTCGATTTGCCCGCTGATCTCGACGCGCTGGCGTGCGCCAGCCGTGCCGACGATCGTCTCGCTGAAGATCGTTTGGCCCACGGCGTTCGCGGCGACGACGGTCGCGGTACCCGATCCGCCACTGATCAACACGAGAGACGCTTGCGTGACGGAAGCGTCGCTACCGCTACTTGGTAGCACGAAGTCCAATCGCACTTGTCCGACCGCTCCAGTTGTGCCATCGGGATGGGCCAAGAACTGTACCGGGGACACCGCATCGAGGTCTGTTGCGGTGTCGACGATTTCGATGCCGCCGTTGAGGCTCAACAGTTCGACGCCCAGGTTTCGGTAGAGTGTGGTCACGCTGGGCGTGATCGGACCTAGTGGACCCTCGTCGAAGTCGATGAAGTTGCCGTCGTAGGAGTCGACCGGGGTGCAAAAGCAGCCCAGCGGGACAACGGGTATAGCGGCGGTCGTCGGCAACACGCCGGTGAAGTCTTCGAGGCCGATCAAGATGGGAACGGTAGGGCTGCCCAGCGTGTCGCAGATCGAGATGTCGGTCTCGGTGCCGGGAACGACGACGTACTGATACTCTGCTGTGTAGAGTTCGTGACTGCCGGCGGGCAACGAGAACACGTTGTCGAAGTCGACGACGGCACCAACCGTGAAGCCGCCGCCGAACATCGGGGCAATGTTGACGCCGTTGAACGCTGGGATCTGCCCACCATTGACGGTCAGCGTGGCACTGCCGTTGGCGACTTCCGTGAGATCAAGGGTTGCCTCGTCGTGGCAGACCCCGAATGACCAGGCCCGAATCGGGAGCCCGGAGTTGTCGAGGGTGACGTCGACGCGCACGCGGTCGCCGATCGAGCACTCTTGCGCAACGGTCAGCGCATAGTTGCTGTCCTGGGCTGGCGCCGTCTGCTGACTGCTGAGAATACCAAACAAGACGACTACGAATACGATGCGATGCACGCAGTGCACGACGTCTCCCCTCCCGACCCGTGGGTCGGCGCTGACGCTGGGCGCGAAATTTCTGATTGCGGGGCTGACGCCGGAGCAACCCAAGAGCAGCGGCGTCGACCAGTAGGCGAATTCCCTCGTTGACGGCTATTGTGGTCGCCGTCGTGTACGGTTCAAGGGGTAGTTGACGCGTTGTGAGACAGTCCACAGCTTGTCCACAGGCGCGTTCTCGACGCAGCTCGCCCGCCGCCCGCGCAGCCCTGTTCGCAACACCGCTTGACAGCTACGTTATAGTGTTGCGTTGCTTGGTTCGCTCTGTGTGGGGGCGAAACGGTTTCGACCGGACAGGCGAAGTAGTAGTTGCGGGCAGAGGTCGCCGGGATGGTCCTCTTTAAACACCTGGCACACTTTTAACTGCGAACAACACGTACGCACTGGCCGCCTAAGAGGTAGCCCCTTCCCTCGATTGCCTGCCCAGGGCGGTCGGGGGTAAGGCAGATAATCTGGGCTGGTCCGGCAGAGCCTGCCGCAGGCGCTAATGGGCGAGATCAAATTGCGGAACGTCCACCACGGATCCTGTCTGTCGGAGACGGGTGGCCGGAACAAATGACAGACTATGCCTGTAGACGCTATTGCGGAACTGTTTCGGGACCCGGGTTCGACTCCCGGCGCCTCCACCAATTTTCTCGCTATGCCCTGCTCGCGCCTGAGTGCGCCGCTATGGCCAGTTCGTAGGCGGCCAGCGTCTGCCGCGCCGTGGCTTCCCAACTAAAATCTGCGCCGCGCCGGGCGGCATGGGCAGTCACCGTTTGGCGGCGGGCGGGGTCGGCGAAGCTGCGTAGCTGCGGCAACGAATCGGCCAGCGGCTCCCGCACCCAGAACGCCCCGTCGCCGATCACTTCCCGCAGCGGTGGCGACTCGAACGCCAAGATCGCGCAGTGGCGACGCGCGGCCTCGAGGAGGGGCAGTCCGAACCCTTCTGTGTCCGAGAGCATCAGCAGCCCGCTGGCGCTCTGGTAGCGCTGGGCCAATTCGCGATCGGGTACGTGACCCAAGAACCTGATTTGGTCGCGGACATCGGCTGCGAGCGAGCGGTGAAACTCTTCGCGTTGGGGCGCCGGCGCGCAGCCGACCCACGACACCCGAGGCCGCCAGTTGATTTCCTCTGCCCAGCTGCGCAGGAGCGGCTCGATGCGATGGCTCCCTTTGCGGACGCTGGGCCCACCGACCACCAACAACTCGCTGGCATCATTGAGTGTGGCCATCTGCGTGGCCGGGGTAGGCGACGGCCGCGGTGGCAACGAGCCCGCGATCGGGTCAGCCAGATGCACGGCGCTGACGCGATCCGTGCTGACACCGAGGTGCTCAATGATCTCGCGGCGAACGGCCTCGGTGTGGGTGATGATTTGCGACGCGCGCTGCGCCGCTTCCGAGTAGCCGCGGCGCTTTTTCGCGACGAAGGTCGCGTCGGCGTGATCGCTGCGGTGGAACGCGGACAGGTCATGGATCGTCGTCGCGATCGGGACTCGCAAGCGTCGTGGGATCCGGAGGTCGGTCGCATGGAAGACATCGATCTTCGAGGGTGCCCACCAGTCGCCGAACCAGCGCACCTTGCCTCCGGGAAAGAGCTGCTTGGGATCACCGAATCGGCGCCGCGAATAGCGACAGAAGAAGTGCAGCTCCGGGGCATTGGGCAGTTGTTGCAGCGCGCTCGTTAGGCAGCGCACGTAGCGCGCGACGCCGGTGGGGGACGATACGACGGCGTTGGAGATGTCGATACCGACTCGCATCGCGCTCCTGTCACGTGCTGGGTGCCCTGCTGTTCGCCACACCCTCAACAAAGCGAACCACGACCCCGAGCCGTTGGCTCGAAGTCGTGGTTGCAGACGTTCGTATTGTGCTACAGAGTCGCGCTTATGGCGAGGGGACCAGCTGCACGGTTCCGTGCGTTACGACCGGAGCCGCACCGATTCCCTTCTCGACGACAATGTTTGTTACCGGCGGCGAGCCGAGGTCGTCGGCCCACTGCAGGAGGGTCGTCGTGCCGAGCGGGTTGCCAGCCAAAGACACTGGGTTCGTGTCGTAGGTGACACTCAGTACGTTCTGCGGGCCGGTCGCCAACAGGTCGTCTTCCAGCGTGAAGGAGAAGACAAAGCCGATCGTGAAGCCGTCCGGCAGCGTCGTCAGGCCGACAAAGGCCGGTCCAGCGCCCGAGTTCATGGAGGTCAGCAGCGCCGTCGGCGTGACCGCGTTGACGGTCAGCAGGTCCGGGTTGTGACGCAGGCCCATGCTGAAGCCGGTCAGAGCGTGCGGGAAGCCCGGGTTGTTCGGGTCTTCTTCGATCCAGAGGCTCTGGCTGAAGGTCGCGTCGCCGGTCGTGCCGTCGTACGGCACCACAGCGCTATCGGCCGTGAAGTAGTAGCGCGGGCTGACTCGGATCGTGATCCGGACCGTGACCGCACCGATCATGTTCGTTGCAGTGATCTCGTACTCGGTCTCGGGGCTGTCGGTCGTTGGCGTACCGGTGATCATGCCGGTCGCCGGGTCGAAAGCGAGTCCAGCCGGGAGTGCTTGGTCGATACTGTAGGTGTCGACGGCTCCGCACTGGCTGCTCGGCACGTTCGGCGCGATCGCCATGCCAGGAATGTAGACTGCGTCCGGCGTCGAGTAGGCCAGGTTGCACGGCGCGGTCGGCATGACCGTCAAGTTGACGATTGCGACGGCACTGCCCGTGACGTTGCTCGCCGTGATCGTGTAGTCCGCCGGCGCCTCGTTCCCCACGGGAGTCCCGGAAATCGTTCCGTTGGTCGTGTCGAAGGTCAAGCCTGCGGGCAGTCCCGGGCTGATCGACCACTGATCCACCGCACCGCCGTCGATTGTCGGCATGACGGCGGGCAAGTCGACACCCTCAGAAGCGATAATGCCTGCCGGGTACGACAGGTTCGCTGGTGCCTCGGGGTTGACCGTAATGTTGATCACGAACGTCGTCATGCCGCCGTTGTTCTGCGCGGTGATCACGTAGTCACCAGCCGGCACGATCGTCGTCGGAGTACCACTCAAGACACCCGTCGTCAGGTCGAGCGTCAAGCCGTCCGGCAGAGCCGGGTCCACGGTAAATTCGGTCGGGTCCCCGCCGGTCAGGCTGGGCGACGCCGACGAGATGATCTGATTGACAATATAGATCACCAGGGCTTCGGGGTAGCTGAGATCTGCGGGGCTGGCCGCAACGCCACCGCCTCCGCCGCTGCTGCTCTTGCTGCAGCTGACCAATCCTAGGGACAACATGCCCAATAGCACCCCAAGTGCCATACGTCGATACGCGTTCATGAATCCTCCTCGTCCTCGCCAGTCCATCTTAGGTCTCGTCCTGTCCTCTGTAACCTGAAAAACTCGATTCGCCCGCGCCCCTTGCGCGAGCAGCGTTGGTGGACCAGACAGGTTGCGAAAAGCGGGCCGACGCGGGCGCCCTGTCGAGCTCGTGGCGCGCGAAACGGTGGGTTGCCGCGTGAGACGCGCTCTCGGGGGCTGCTCGCAGCCGACAGGCGCCAAATGTGACGAAGATTGTCACTAGACGGCGGCGCGGATGGGGCTCCCGCGATGCCCCTGCGGCAGTGCGGAGTGCCGGACTTGGTCGCTTCGCACAGTGGCTGACCATTAGCTGGACGACGCTGCGGCAGGGACACGCCGGGATTGCCGGAGCCGCCAGGCACCGGGCGGGGCAAGGCGGATAGCGAGGGGGGCTTCGAGCCGGCACAGCGTCTACAAAAACAGCCCGCCGCAGGATCCCTGCGGCGGGCTGGGTGTGGCGCGAGACGCGCCTTGCAATCGATGAACTAGGGCAAGAAGTTCAGGTAGTTGTACTCCGAGCCCGTGAGCGCCGACCAGCCGGGAATGATCGAGTCGAGATCGCCGGGCGCGACACCGAGGTGTCGCTCCATGATCTCGGCGTAGATCGCGCGGTAGTCGGTCCGCATGATCAGGTAGCGATCATTCTCCTGGAAGATATCGCCGATCGCCCAGGTCGTCGGGTCGGCGTTGTAGACGCCGCTGACGCCGCCGAGGCCGAGACCATTGACGCAACCACCAGCCACGAACATCGCACCGGCGTGCCCGTGGTCGGTGCCGTCACTGGCGTTCTCTTTACTGGTCCGCGCAAACTCGGAGCCGACGACGACCAAAGTGTCGTCCCAGTCCGTGCTGCCACCGGCGGAGAGATCGCGTCGGATCGACTGAATCGCGTGCGCGAGCATGTGCAGCAGCCGCGGGTGGTTCCCCTCGAGGCGCCCCTGATTGGAGTGGTTGTCGAACCCTCCGAGGTCGATGCCCATGACACGGCAGTCGGTCTCTTTGATCAGCTGAACGGCCGCCTTGATGCGCTCGAAGAAGCGGTCGGCGGTGCCGTTCTGGAAGTCAGGCTCGGTTGTCGTCGACGAGTCTGGGTACGTGGCGCCGCCTTGCGGCACGTAGGTGTTGGGGTTGACGGTTTGCAGCGCTGCCAGGCTGCCGCCGAGAACCTTGCCGTTCTCGCGGAGCACCGGGTCGTAGTCGCTGGCATCGGGGGTGCGGCTGAAGACGCCCAGCAGGCCGCTGCCGAGGTCGCCGTTCGGCGCAGCGCCGATCAGCTTCGCAGCAGCGTTGCTGGTGCCCAAAGTGTAGTCCTGCAGGCGCGAGAACTGCGGCACGACCAGCGATCCTTTGAACATCGTCTGCAGCTGCGACGCGATGCTGGCGCCGGAGATCGGCGATTGCGAGAGCAGGGCGTCGTTGGCCAGGTAGCGGTTCAGCCACCCCTCTTCGAGATCGAGGTTGCCGGGGTCGCCGTTCTCCCAGTAGGTCTCGCTGGAGAAGTGCGACCGCGACTGGCCGTTCATGGCGACTTTGTGCAGTGTGCACAGGTCGCCTGCCAGCTGCACTTCGCTGAGCTTGGCCAACTTCGGGTGCAGTGCGGCGAAGCCGTTCAGGTCGATCGACTCACCAGGCGCGATGTAGAGACCCGGACGGGAGTCGGCAGTGTCGTTGTAGTCGGTGTCGCCGTGCGGGATCACGGTGTTCAGGGCGTCGCAACCCCCGCGCAAGAAGATGAAGATCAAGCGCTTGGCGGTACCAGATACGGAAGCGGCATGAACCGCCTGACTCATGAAACGATTCTGGAAGACGGGCGCGTACGGGGCGAGGGCGCCCAGCGCGAGGCCTGTTCCTCCGAGACGTAGAAAGTCACGTCGATTGAATTCGACCATCGGAGGCCTCCTTACTGCTTCATCGATTGTGGGAACGAAGACACGAAGACACCGAACGCATGTACGCGGTCCGGGAAGTCAGGTGCCAGCCAGTTCAGAAACGCCGGGTTGCCGAGTTCGTTGGTGTTGATGAAGTCCAACGCCAGCTGCTCGTCTTCGGCGGTGTAGTTGTTGGGATACAGCGAGTCGAGGAAGAACGACACGATCGACGCAGCGTCGAAGACCAGCACGCCAGCGGCGTTCAGGTGGGCGACGAGGTCGAACTGCGGATCGCTCGAGAAACCGTCGAAGATCCGCATGTTGTAGTCGATCCGTTCCAGGACCTTGGACGTGCCCAGCTGGTCGAGGCCGAAGCTCGGGTAACCATCCGGGGTGCCCCATTCGAAGAGGCGGTTGTTCGTCAAGGACATCGCCGAGCGGATGCGAATGCCGAGGGCTTCGTCGTCGCCGGGTGGCAGCGAGCCTTCGTCGAAAGCGCGCGCGTTGGCGACGCAGTACTCGTACGGCGTTTCGATCAGGTTCCAACGGTGATCGAACAGAAACTCATCCGAGTGCAGGATCACGTCGAGCACGGCCTGGATGTCACCGTCGGTCGTCAGCCAGGTGGCGATACACGCAGCGACCAGCGACGGCGGGGGCGTGTCGCTGACGAACTTCTTGATCAGCTTCGTCGAGATGAACTCGGCCGTCTGCGAACTGTCTTGGGTCAGCCAGTCAATGACCTCGAAGCCGTCGAGGATCCCGTCAGGGCTCAGCGCGGGACGCGCCGGGATATCCAGTTGGTAGCCGGTACCCTCAAACAGCGTCTTGGCGTCGTAGTCGTGCGTCGCCGGATCGAAGTGGAAGGCCCAAATGCCGGTGGCATCGTCAGCCGGTAGGCACGGCGCGTGGGGATCGGTCTCGGTACCCGGTGCCTTCTTGCACAGGGTCCAGCCCGTCAGGCAGCGCGACAGCTCTTCGATATCGTCCTGCGTGTAGCCGTTGTCGACACCCATCGTGTGCAGCTCGAGCAGCTCGCGAGCGTAGTTCTCGTTCGGCTCAGCGGCAATGTTGAGGTGGCTGTCGAGGTAGATCAGCATCGGCACACCGGTGGCGCTAGCAATGACCAGGTCGCGGAAGTCGGAGAAACCCAGCGAGCGCAGGGTCGAGTTCTCGATCTCTTCTAGCGACACCGTCAGCGCGCTCGATTCGGACGAAGTGTAGACCGGACCCGGGAGGCCACGGAAGTAGCCACGCACGCTCCAGTAGTACGTGTTGAAGTGGTTTTCCCAGAAGTCCGTCATCTGCTGGCGCAGCTGTTGGTTGCTAAAGAGCGCCCGCGCGATGTTCGACTCCTGCAAGTCGCTCAAGTTCGACGTGTAGTTCAGATCGCCGAGCAGGTTGTTGAGGCGTGTGTTGCTCAGGTCGTCGACCGCGTCGGAGAGCTGCTCGTCGATGTAAGCAGCGACGCCGACACTCGTCACGTGGTCACGCAGGGCGCGGGTCGGGCCGAAGGCAACGCGGCGCAAGACGTGTCCAACGAGTTCCGGGTCGGTGTCATTGAAGCAAGCCGGGTACGAAGCGCACGTCAGCGCGGGCGCGACCGGACCGATGATATCCAGGTCGTCCCCGCAAGCCGGGAACGGCGCGGGGGGTTCGGCGCCGCCGCTGAACAGATACGACAAGATGTAGACCGCGTCGGCCACGTTGATCGACTCGTCGTTGTTGGCGTCGGCCGCGTCTTCGCACGGCAGCGTCACAACGTCGGGCGGCTGCGGGAACAGGAAGTTCAGGACGCGCAGCGCGTCCGCAATGTCGACCCCTAAGTCGACATTGGCGTCGCCGCGAATGAACGGGTCGTTCAGCGGCACTGCAATGGGCCCTTGGGTAACGGGCGTTTGCCCCGTGTTCTGCGACGTCTGACCCTGAGCGGGCTGCGTCAGCAAGACCGCGGGCAGCGTCAACAGAGCCGATGCGAGCAAGACTGCTGGCAGCCTCCCACGCCAAGAACTCACGCAGAGAGATCGTGATCCGATCACCGGTGCCTCCCTTCCTGTGCCGAGCCGAGGACTCGGTCACGCACCATCCTGATTGTCATACAGTGGGCGAGCCTGCCCAGGAGCCATGCGTCTCGAGCCAATTGGGCACTTCATCCGTGGGGATGAGCCTAGCTGGGCAAACGAGAGCGCTGGTGTCCCACGAGCACAGTGGTTTCTCCGTCGTTTGTCTTACCGCGAGCGGACCCCGCGGAGGCCTAATCCCAGTTGGATTGCGGGCCTGCGAACATCCTACGGCTGTTCAGACGGGAGTGCAACGACATGCGAGGACAGAATGTGCGGCCCGGGAGCCGTCTCAGCGGCAACGGGCGCTTGTCTGCCGCATTCTGACGCAGCTGAAGGCGAGGTTTGCCAGTAGAGGCTGACTCCAGGGCGCGGTGCGTCTCTACTTCTTTTCGAGACGCACGTTGTCGATGTAGATCGTCTTCGGCTTCGACGGCGGGATGACGAGCATTGCCATGTGGGTCACGTCCTGCCAGGTCGCGGCAGACAGCGTTTGTGCCTGCTTGCGCAGATCGATGCGCACGTCGAGCCACCCCTGCTTGTTGACAGTCATGTGGTAGAAGAAACATTGCGTGCGCAGGATGTTCGTTGGATCAGCGCCTTGCAGCGTGGCGGGGTCGCCGAAGTACAGCGTGAACTTGCCGAAGTCGGCGGTCGGGGAGTAGATCGAGATGTGCAGGTACGGGAACTCGCCGATCTTGTCGCCGTCGATCTGGCAGATCGGTACCTGCCCGAAGACGAAGCCGGCGAAGCCGGGTCCGGCACCGGCGTCCCACTTCAGCGATCGCTTGCCACCGCGAACGTATTTGGGATCGTCGTTGATACTGGCGCCTTGTGCTTGGGCGCGATCGGTGATCTCCATCTCGGGTGGCGGCTCCTCGTACGTCGCGAGGATCAAGAACAAGGCTTGCTCGATGACCGTGCGCACGGAGTCGAGCCGCTCGGCCAACGGCGTCTTGCCGTAGCTCGCGTCGAGAGGTTGGAACTGCTTCCAGGCTTTCTTCCAGCTCTCCTTGGCGACGAGCTTCTCGACCCTCGCGAGCTTCTTACCCCCTTTGCACGCGTCGATCCACGTTGCGATCAGCTTCTTCTGGTCCCCTTTGGCCTCTCGCTTACAGCTCTTGAAGCACTTCTCGGCGTCCTTCCACTTCGTGCTTGCGAAGTGCGCCTTGCCTTCTTGGAACGTGGCCTCCACGGCGCTGTCGTCGAAGGTCGGTGCCTCCTCCGCGACCTTCTCCCCGTCTTTGCCGTCGGCGGCTTCTTGGGCGACCGCAACCGCGGGTAGCAGGCAGGCGAATGTGAGGAGTAAGCAACACAGCAGCTGCGGCCAGACGCAAGGCAACGTTTGCGAGCCTGAGCCTTGGGAGACTGAGCCTTGGGATACTGAGCCTTTGGAGACTGAGATCAACATGAGCGGTTCTCTCCTTTGAGACGTACTTCCAGTCGGCACGACGCCACCGATCGGGCAGGCGCCCAACGGGTAGATGTGCTATGACAACGCGGTGCCATTACAACGGTGTGAAAACGGAGACGACAGTGCTTTCTTCACGGTCTATTGCGGCTTTCTTGCTCTTGCTGCTCCTGGGTTGCGATCGCGACCCCCAACGAGGAGCGTCAGGAGCCCAAGGGCCCCAAAAGACGCCCACACGGCCACCGCTGGATCTCGACCGCGGAGCGACGCCACCGGACGCCACTGCCTGGACGCAGCAGCATACCGACCTCGTGCGAGATCGCTGCACACCGTGCCATCTACTGCCGCCGGTCGATGCTCTACCGCGGGACCGCTGGCGGGAGACGATTGCGACGATGGGCGCGATGCCGCTCCCCGAGGGTGTCGCGCCGCTGACGGCCGACGAAGGGCGCCTGGCTCTCGCTTACTACGAGCGCCGAGCCCCCGAGGTTCTGCCAAACATGCGAAACCCGATCGATGTTGGGGCAGGGACGGCGCGTGGGTTCCGTGTGCAGCACTTCACGCCGCGTGGGCTCGAGAACGAGCGCGTGCCGGCTGTCAGCCACGTGGCCGCGGTGCGCCTGCACAAGCCGGATCGTTGGGACCTGCTGGTCTCTGAGATGCGCACCAGCACGGCGATGGTGCTGACGCCGTGGTCGCCGGCGCAGGCGCAGTTGCGGCCGCTACGCAACGGCCTGAACTATCCGGCGTTCACGCAGCTCGCAGATCTCGATGGCGACGGCCGACCCGATCTGTTGACGGCGGCCTTGGGGTCGATGAACCCGACCGAGCAGCGTCTGGGATCTGTACTGTGGTCGCGCCAGGCGGAGCAGCCCGGGTTTCACGCGGCGCGCCCGTTGGCCGCAGAGCTGGGGCGCGTCGCGGCGCTGCAATGTGCTGATCTCGACGGGGACGGCGATCAGGATGTCGTCGCGGCGGCGTTTGGCCTGCACCAGTCGGGGGAACTGGTACTGCTGCGGAACCAATCGGGGGCTGACGGGAAGTTGCGGCTGCAAAAGAGCGTGCTCGATCCCCGCGACGGTTACCTAGGCGTGGAAATCTGGGACGTCAACGGCGACCAACGTCTCGATATCGTGACTCTTCTGGCACAGGAGCACGAGGAGATCGTTGTCTACCTGCAGGGCGCCAACGGCGACTTCGCCCCGCAGATCGTGCACAAAGCGCCGCATCCGGGCTGGGGCTACTCTTCAATGCAAGCGATGGATATGGATGGCGACGGTGACCGCGATCTGCTGGTCACCAATGGCGACACGCTCGACAACGACCAACTCAAGCCGTATCACGGCGTTGCGTGGTTCGAGAAGCAGGACGGCCTGACCTTCGTCGAGCACCGCATCGGTGCGCTGCACGGCTGCGAACGGGCCGTGGCTGCTGACATTGACGGCGATGGCGATCTCGATGCGGTCGCGGTCTCGTTCCTGCCGCACCTACCGCTCGATGTCTGGCAAGCGCGCAATCTCGATTCTGTCGTTTGGTTCGAACGTGACGGCAGCGACTGGCATCGGCACGTTATCGAGCGACAGCGTTGCATCCATGCAGCGGTCGCGGCAAATGACTTCGACGGGGATGGCAAGGTCGACATTGCTGTCGGCAACTTCGTCTGGATGCTCGAGGACGATCAACCGGCGCTGCGCAGCGACTATCTGACCTTGTTCACGCAGGAGTGACGGGACTGCTGCAGGCGGAACGACGCGACGGCCGCAACCGCTCAGTTCTCAGGGTGCTTACCGGCCGCTAGTTCATCGTCGCGTCGACGCGGGCGTCGAACTTCGCGAAACGAAACGGCCCGTCCGCTTCATAGATCAGCTGCAGCGAGCGCTGCGCGGAGTGATTGCCGATCTGCCGCGGCTTCGTCGTGCCGGGGTCGTAGACGAACGTCGCCCCGTTGTCGAGGTAGAAGCCTACTGGGGAGAAGCGCGCGTCGTAGACGATGTGCACGACGCTCTGGCTCGATGATTCCGTCTCACCCACGTAACCCACGTGGACATCGGTCTCGGCGCCACCAGGTCGCACTTCGAAGATCCGCTGATAGAAGCGCGGCTTGTTGTGCACGGTGCGCGCGACGGTGCGCGGGTTGTCGATGCTGCCGTCGCCGGCGGTCGGCGCGATATGATTCTCGGAAGTTCCCGCACACCCAGACAACGTAGCTACGGTGCCAAAGAATAGTGCCGTCAGGAGTGTTGCCGCGAGAGTGGCGTTCTTGGTGCCGGTGTGCCCAAACATGGGGAGTCCCTTTCCGAGTTGCTGTCTTCGTGGCGCCAGGAGTCGTTTGGCGATCCGCCGGGCTGAAATCCGCTGCGGCGCCGTACTTCGGGGGACGCCGAGCCGCGAAGTGTAGCACCAAACATCCGGGAAGGGGAGGGGGCTGCCCGGCTCCGCCTGCCCCACCCTGCCGCTGCCCAGGCAGGCGCGATCTGGCCGTTTGCGATCTGGCAAGTGACAACCTCCGGCGCCACCGTCCACGGAACGGGCGAAAACCCTTCAGCGTTCGAACCCCATTGCCGATACGAGCGTTGGAACCTCCTCCATCTGGGGCGGCCCCCGCCCAGCTGCTCGAAGCAGCTCCTCTGGGGAGAGGCCGGCGTGTCTGCAAGGAAGCAGCGCGACGAGTGTCCAACTGTCTTGAGTGAGAAAGGCTGCCGATGGAGTTCAAGGAGTATCTTGCGATCATTCGCAGAAGGTGGCTCCTCTTCTTCCCCATCTTCGTACTGATCGTAGGGGCACACCTGGTCTGGGTTTCGTACGGGCAAGAGAGCCGGTATGCGGCCACGTCCAAGGTCATCATCTCC
>JBCCHQ010000055.1:0-33337 GCA_039028735.1 Planctomycetota bacterium
CACCTGTTCGAGAGCGAACCTCCCGCAATGATATGGTTCTCTGTCGATCGCGGCTAGTGGTCATATCAACTAGCCATATCAATCGGGCCGTGCGAGAGACGCTGCCGCAGCCGCCGCTGCGTGCAGCGCACGCCGGGGCCCCCACCGTGGTCGGATCACTCGCCGCGATTCACGGCTCGTTCGAGCGCTGCATCTGGCTGGGTACCGGCACTCGCGATGCCCACCCCAGCCCCTGGACGACCCAGGAGCGCACCGCGCTGCGGCAGTACGGCCTCGCTATCGACGACGGTACGAACGCACTGGTCGGCCAGCGCCGCGCAGAACGCCGCGGCCTCGCGCAGATCCGCGGCAACGTGCTGGGTATCTCATTGCCACACGACGAGGAACAGCGTCCTCATCCGATTTGGCAGCAGCTCAGCACACGAGCCGCACCAACTGCGCAACCGCTCGCCGTGTCGATCGAGCGCGCACTGACGACGAAGTCACCATCTGCGCCGTTCAGCGGCACCAATGGTGATCCAACAATCTTTCGCATACCACTGCGGCGCGTCACGCCGCTGCCTCTGTCGCCACCCTTGGACACCTGGAGCCTCGATCCAGCCCTGTTGACGGAGCGTACGTACAGCTCTGCCACCGAGCTGCAAACACGACTCGCCTGCCCGTTGCAGTGGGTGCTGAACTATCAGGCTCGCCTGCGCAGAGGCTCGACGGCTCGCTTGCCGTCTAGCTTCTTGCTAAAGGGTCGCTTCTGTCACGCAGTCCTCGAGGAAGTGTTGCAGGGAGACGGCCCCCTCCCCTCGCCAGACGAGGCGGTCGCCGCAGTCGGACAGGCGTTCGATGCGCGCTTGCCGCTCGACGCAGCTCCCCTTGCCCAACCGGCGGCAGCGGCCGAACGCACCCAACTGCGCCATCAACTGACTTCTTCGACGCGGGTATTGATCGAAGCTTTGGCACTGGGTGGCTATCGCATTACCAAAATGGAATCGGAATTCAACGGCACGATCTCTGACCGACCGCTCAAAGGCTACATCGATTGCCTAGCCGTCGACCAAGACGGGAATGAAGCCGTCATCGACTTCAAGTACGGTGGCGCGGCCAAGTATCGCAAGCTGTTGCGCGAAGGGCGCGCTGTGCAATTGGCGATCTACGCCGGGGCAAGACACGCAGAACGTGGTGGTACGTATCCGCAGGTCGCGTACTTGATCATCTCAGATCATGCGGTGCATACGCCATCAGGGAACCCATTGGCCGGCGCATCGCCAACGAGCCTGGTCCCCGGGGCCCCCGATCTCGCTGAAGTTTGGCGCAACTTTCAGCTGGCGCTCGACTGTGCAGAAGGGTGGCTAGAGAGCGGCGAAATTCCAGTTCGCCCGCTCCAAGACATAACCCAGTGGCCGCTGGGCGCCAACCTGGTGCTTTCGGAGACGCCTCAACAGCGCGTCGAGCAGGACGTGTGTCGCTACTGTGACTATCGCTCCCTCTGTGGCATCGAGGAGGCGCGATGACGCACGCATTGACCCTGTGCGGCGCCGGCGCCGGATCTGGGAAGACCTACTCGATCTGCGAGTACTTGTTGCAGCGCATTCTTGCACACGACCTCGATCCGGGGCGCATCCTCGTGACCACCTTCACGATCAAAGCTGCTGCAGAACTCAAGGGCAGGATCCTCGCCCGTTTGCTGTCGGAAGACAGCTTGAGGCCCGATCGACGGCAGCACCTCGCCGAGCGATTGGAGTTGGCCTGCATCGGCACCGTGGATGCCGTGGGGTACCAGCTGCTTTCCCGCTACGCGCTGCACCTGGGGCTGTCGCCGCACTTGCAGGTCGCCGATGAGGAGGCAAGCCCCCGGTATCTGCGGCAAGCGCTCCAAAGACACACCCCGAGCGACACCGAACTCGAGGAAGTCGCGTTGCGTCTCGGGCAGACGAACCTAGACGAACAAGTCCTCGAGCTACTGGAGTGCAAGCGCGGCAACGGCATCGACGACGCCGCGTTTCGCGACGACCTCGACAGCAGTGCAGCAAGACTTTGTCAGATTCTCGCCACAAATGGCCCGCTCGACTCGATCGAAGCGCCCGAACACCTGCAGACGCTGGCAACAGAGGCGCTAGCTGCCATAGATCAAGTTCATTGCAGCACGGAAAAGACGCGCAAGGCGCGGCTGGATCTGCAGCGCTTGGCTCGCGGTGGCTCAGGCAGCTGGTCTGACTTCGCCAAGGCCGCGCGCTTGTCCGCGGGCAAGAAATCTGGCGCTGACGAGTGCCTGACGCAGTTGCGTCGTTTCGGCTTCTTGGTCCGCAGACAACCGGCACTGCACGCCGATATTCACGCGTTCCTGCGTGCGATCGCCGACCGCACGATCGAGCTCGAGCTACGATACCAGAGCTACAAGGAAGAACGCGGCCTCGTCGACTTCACCGACCTCGAAGTGCAACTGCTCGAACTGTTGCGCCATCCGACGCTGGCGGCGTCCGTCGCAGCAGAGTTCGACGTCGTGGTCGTCGACGAATTCCAAGACACGAATCCGCTGCAACTTGCCATCTTCGTGCGGCTACGAGAGCTTGTTGCCAACAACTACTGGGTTGGAGATCCGAAACAGGCGATCTACTCATTCCGCGGCAGCGATGCGGCGCTGATGCTCGACGTTTGGGAGCATGCAGCCGAAGCCACCCACCGAACGCTGACGAGCAACTGGCGCAGCCAACAGCAGCTCGTCGAGTTCGTCGGCACGTTGTTCCAGCCGGCGTTCGGAGACGATGCGATCCTCGAACCACAACGGGGTCCGATCCCTGCCAGCATCCACAGGTGGCTGCTAACGACGAAGCGGGCCGCCGATGACGCCTACGCTATCGCAGAAGGCGTTGCAACCTTGCAGGCGTGCGGCACTCCGCTTCACGACGTCGCAATCCTGACCCGCACGCACAAACAGGCGCACCACATCGGTGAAGCGTTGCGCGACATCGGCGTTGCGACGGTTGTGGAACTGCCCGGCCTACTCGGCAGCCGCGAATGTCGCATTGCAATGGCGGCGCTGCGTCTCGTCGCAGATCGTTACGACAGCGTGGCCGCCGCGACGATCCTCCACTTGCTCAGCGACAACGACGATGAACACGAGTGGCTCACGCAGCGCCTGGAACGACTGCAGTCGGAACGAGACGCAACGCTCGCTCGCGTGTCGACGCCGCCTTGGCCAGGGCACAAGAAGCTTGCTCCGCTCGAGGCGCTGCGCGAGCGTGCCGCAACACTGGCGCCGAGCGAAGTTGTCGCAGCCGTGATCGGCACGTTGGAGCTCGACCGTCACGTCGCGCGTTGGGGTTCGGCAGCGACTCGCTGCAGCCACCTGGACGCGTTGCTCGAACATGCACAGCGCTATCAAATGGAAGCACGCGAGGGAGACCGCCCGGCGACCTTGACGGGACTCGTCGGCCATCTCGAAGAATTGGCAGCTCGCGAAGAAGACACCCATGGGGCCACGGGTGGCCTCGAGGCTGCAACCGTAATGACCTACCACGGCGCCAAGGGGCTGGAGTGGCCGACGGTGATCTTGACCGGGCTCGACTGGCAACATGCGCCGAAACTGTGGGAACCCACGGTTACCGGCGGCGACCCTACTGCCGTCGATCCTCTCGCAGGGCGCGAGATCCGCTTTTGGCCTTGGCCGTTCGGCACCCACCGCTTCCAAGCGCTGCAGCCGGGCACTGAGCTGGAACAAGATGCGGCGGCTGCACCGGAAGGACTGCGCGCAGAAGCCGACGAGATCGCCGAGGCCGAACGCCTGCTGTACGTGGGGATGACGCGCGCCCGTGACCAACTCATCCTGGCCCATCGCGAGGGCAAGTCCGCGTGGCTCGACCTCGTCGTCGACCTGTCGCGTGTCGCCGACCAGATCACCACGAGCAAGCTCGCGCCAACCCGCTCTCCGGCACACACAACGACGGCCGAGAGCTGGATCGACGTGCCCCGTGTCCCACGCAAGAGACGACACGCGCGACCCGCAGTCGCACGGCCGAGTGCAGAACGCGCCGATCCAGTCAGCGTGACGCTGCAGACTTGGCCCCTCCCGCAAGCACCAACGGTCGATGTGGACGTTGGTGAAACCGCGGAGCTACTCGGAGACGCGGTCCACAGCTACTTCGCGGCACTGCCCTCGCTACGCGCGCTCGACGACAACCAACGAGCCGCCGTCGCTGCCGGGTGCTTACGGGCCCACAACCATGACGGAGTGCTTGCTGCGAGCGTGCTCGTTGCTGCCGGCCAGAGCTGGCAGGAGTGGATCAACAGCCGCCACGGCGAGTGTCGTTCGTGGACCGAGACGCCGATCACGGCGCCGCGGGCACCGGGAGCGGCGGCCACGCAGTGGCACGGCAACATCGATTTGCTGTTGGAGCGTAGCGATGGGCGATTCGTCGTCGTCGATCACAAGAGCGCAGTCCTGCCGCAAGCCGCATGGGGTCGCTACGCCGCGCACCACGCAGGCCAGTTGCGCGGCTATCGCGACGCGCTCCTTGCTCACGGCTACGCGGTGGAAGAGCTGTTGCTGCATATGCCGTTGAGTGGCGTCGTGTTGCAGATCGGAGAGAGCACCGCTGCACCCTTGGCCCAGACGGAGTTGTTTTGAAGCGCCGCAGGCTCGCTCTTCTCGCGTTCCTGTGCGTAGGCATCCCATGCCTTTATTGCGGCAGCTACTGCGTTCTGAGACTTGGCAAGGTTCTGGTACGCCAGTCCTACGTGCTGTTTGACTATCCAGACCTGTACGAAGGACGCGACGTCACGGAACTGAAGGTCCCGGAGCTGGCAGAAGTGGACTACATCGAGGTGTATCGATCCATGGAGGCCATTGGCAGTGGTTCCTACTTCGCGCCAAAGACGCCGGCTCAGGACGCAATCGCCGCGTTTTTCGCCCCACCCGCTGCGACCGAGCTGTACCTGCGCGGCCTCGAGCCCTCGACCATCGAAACCGTAGCTGTCGACGTTCTCGGCGAAGACGGTGAGTCGCAAGCCGTTGCGGGGCCACCCCGTTACCAGCTGATTCCCAACGACCCCTTCTCGCTGCAGCAGCGCTGACGCGCGAGACCGCGATTCCTTACCAGAACTTGCGCGACTGCGCGCCTCAGGCAACTCAATTCAATGGTCTTCATCTGCCGATAGTAGAGGCACCTGGGAGTCGGTCTGCCCATTGCCTGTGAACTGCCCTTTGTTTGGCTCACGGACAACGCCCAGATCGCGGCCCGAGAAAGGTGCCCTTTGCCGGAACAAATCCAAGAGTCGACGATTCTGCACGTCGAAGACAGCGGACTCTTTCAGCGCACGGTCGCGGCCGTGCTCAAGAAGCTCCCCTGCCGCGTCGTGACGGCTCCAAACCGCGATGCCGCGATTCAAGCGTTGTCGACGCGCAAGATCGACCTCGTACTGCTCGACATCTACCTCGGCGACGGCGACGGTGTCGAGATCGGTGAGTGGATCCGCGCCAACCCCGCCACCGAGGATCTGCGCATCATCTTCCTGACGTCGAACGCCAACGCAGACATGGTGCGCCGCTGCGCCGCGCTGCAAAACATCGACTACATGCTGAAGCCGGTGCGACCGAGCCTTCTGCGCGAAAAGATCCTGCCGCACCTGGCTCGTCCCGAGGCAGAGATCGACGTGCTCGAGCGGGTACAGATCCCGACCTTCAGTCACTCGACACAGGCGATCATCGAACTCGCCAACAAACCGGAAGCCTCGATCCACGAGTACGCCACCGTCGTCGGCGGCGATGTCGGCCTGTCTGCCGTCACACTTCGTCTTGCCAATTCACCGGAGTACGGCGGTAACAACGAGATCTCCGACGTGCACCAAGCGTGCGTCCGCCTCGGCGTGGACCAGCTCAAATCGGTGTGCTTGAGCGCGGTCATGTCGCAAGAGCTACCTGTACACCTCTCCGACATGGTGCAAGAGATCTGGACTCATTGCTTAATGACTGCAGTTGTCGCGCGGGCCATCAGCCGCCTGGTGTGTCCCGACAACTCGGGCGACGTCTACGTCGCCGGTCTGTTCCACTGCATCGGCGTCGTGTCGCTACTCACATCGCCGAAGCTTCCTTACGACTCGGCCCTGCACCTGGCCGCCAAGGAGCAGATCAATCTCAGTCGCGCCGAACGACGCGTCCTGGGCTTCGATCACGCCGAACTCGGGTACCGGATCGCGAAACACCTGAACATGACCGAACGTGTGTGTGAGATGATCCGCGACTGCGAGAACGTCAATACGCTCGAAACGCTGCGCCCTGATGCGTGGTCGCTGGGGATGGCTTCGATCGCCGTACAACGCCACCGCGCTGGCTTCAAGCGCCGCTCGGCCCCCGGCGAAGACTGGTATCGCCTCGCAGCGCAGTACCAACGCTACTTGCCGCAGATCGAGGCTTCCCTGCCCCACTTCATCGAGCACGCGGAGCAGCTGGCCGGCGTTGTGCACACGCAGGGCAGCGAGATCCAGGCGCTAATGGCAAACGAGGAAGCGCAGTTGAGCAGCCCCGACTCGCTCGCGGACGCGGAAACAGCGGCCGAAGACGTGCTCGCCGATCTCGAGGGTATTGAGCCCGACGGTACCGACTCGAGCACCCCCCTTGAAGAAACCGGGGCCTAGCCGCTCCGCAAACCGCTTCGGAGCGAACACCCCCGCGAAATCCCCTACCAGGCAAAAAAAAACGCCCACCTCGGGCTGCCTTTCCCGCGGTGGGCGCCACGTGTCCCGGGTCCGTCCAGCAACCCAGCTGGCATTCCTCGAGGCACGCCTCTCAACTGCGGAGGTTTGGGCATAAGCCGCAGGCAAGAGTGCACTTATCTGGTTAGGCCCCCGCCCTGGTCCTCCTTCCCCTTCGGTCGAGGCCGAGGGTGGCCTCCCTGTGCAAACACCACGCGGACCGGCAAGTCGCGCTGGCACCCCCGGTTTTTGACGCAGCAGTTTTTCCGTGCGCGACCGACCCGCGGACGCCGATCAAAGAGCAGGCCCCATACGCATGAATGGAGGGGATGTGGCCAACAGCTCGATGATCTCAGTTTCCCTATGCGCGATCGTGCGCAATGAGGCTTCTCGCATTGTCGAGTTCCTCGAGCACGTCCGAGAAGATGTCGACGAGATGATCATCGTCGATACCGGGTCGAGCGACGACACGGTGGCGATGGCACGTGAGCACGGCGCAACGGTGCTCGAGATGCCATGGTGTGACGATTTCTCGGAGTCGCGCAACCACGCCTTGAATGCGGCCGTCGGCGACTGGATCTTGGTCTTGGATGCCGACGAGCGACTCGATGTCGACGCCGTCACGGAGCTGAAGAAGCGCTGCGGCGACCAGTGTCCGCAGGTCGTCGGACTGCTGTTCGATGTTCGCAACTACGTCGATGAGTCACGCGACTTGTCTTGGCGAGCCCTCCCCGAGGAAGAGCAGCTCGATCGTGGCTTCGATGGCTACTTACCCTCTCAGGTCGTGCGCATGTTCCGCAACGACCCGGCCATCCGCTACGAAGGGCGGGTCCACGAACTCGTCGAGCCGGCGATCGAACGGATGTCTGGGAAAATCATCGGGGCCGAGTGCATCATCCACCACCAGCTGCGCGAACAACAAGATGACGCCGGCCGCACGAAGGGCGAGCGTTACCTGGAGCTACTCCAGAAGAAGGCGTGCGACGATCCACAGTCGGCCAAGGCTCACTGGGAGCTAGGGCTACAGGCGCTCGGCCAAGGCTACCTCCAGCGTGGAGTCGCTGCACTGCAGACGGCATGGGAGCTGTCGCCCGGAAATCTCGAGATCGGCGCGGCGCTGGCGCTGGCGTGGAACGATCTGGGCCAACCCACCAAAGCGCTCCGGATCCTGCGCGCCCTCGGTGCCCCTGAACACTCAGATCCCCGAATCAACTACGAGCTCGGACGAGCACTGTTTCTCGCCGGTGACGATGCCCATGCGTGCACGGCATTCGAGCGTGCGCACGCCGCGGCCCCGCACCTGCAACAACCCCTTTACTGGTTGGCTCGGGCGACGGCGCCGAAGAATCCGGAGGCGGCACTGGCGTACCTCGAACAGCGGCGCGCACTCGTCGATGATGCGCCAGGGCGTTTGCTAGAGGCAGAGCTACTGTTACGAGTCGGCAACACTATCGCTGGGCGGGACCTCTGCGAGGCGGCGGCGCTTGCCGTCACGACCGACACTCCCGGCGACGGCTGGGATCAGTTGGTTCAGTACCTAGACACCGACCACCCGGAGCTGCTACAGGCAACCCTCGCAACCCTTGCGCTGACTCCGTCGACGGGAGCACCGCTCGCAGCATGGTTGGAGTCGCGGCACTGCGACCGCGCGGCCGCGCAACTGTACGCCGCGCTCATCGACTACAACGAACCCGACAACGACTGGCTGCTGCGTCGAGCGCATGCACTGCGTCGTTGCGGCGAGGAGGAACGAGCCCGCTGCCTACTGGAAGAGCTGACCTACACCGACAGCCATCGCGCGGCGGCCCACTATGGGTTGGCGCAGCTGCGACTCGGCGACGGCGACCTCAACGAAGCCGCGCAGCAACTGTCGCAAGCCCTTCAGTGTGATCCAACACACACCGCGGCGCTGATCGACCTAGCCGGATTGCACGGGAACTCGGGGAGACCGGAGCTGGCGTTCGAGCTGCTGCAGGCAGCTCTAGCGCAAGACCCCACAAATCCGCTGATTCATCACAACTTGGGAGTGGCTGCACTCGTGATGACGCCACCAGACCCAGAGTCTGCGCGACGGCACCTTCGACAAGCGGTCGAGCTAGGGCATCCAGTCGATCCAACAGTCATGGCCCGACTCGCCGAGCTGACCTTGGCTTGAAGCCGTGGCATAGGACGAAGAGCGGTCGCCGCTAGACGCCTTGCACTTCGTACAATCGCAGCAGACTGCTTGCCTCGCACGAGTCCGCCAACGTGTTGCGGAATTCGCGTGGGCAGTCGACCAGGACTGCATCCAACGTACGTCGCACTTCGACGAGGTGCTCGCGAGCAACGCCGGGTCGGTTCCGTTGGTGGTACAGGTCAGCCATGATGCCGTGCACTCGCAGCAGCAGCGATCGCGCCCCGACTTGCTCGGCATGCTCCAGCGCGGACTCGAGCGTCTTCAGCGCCTTCAGGAAGTCGCCGCGAACCCGCGGATCTCCCTCGATAGCACCTCGCACGGCCAACGCCTGCGCCATCTGCGGACGCAGCCCGAGATCGCGAGCAATATCGAGCGCCTCGGCACACGCCCCTTGGGCGCGGCTCCCGTCCCCCCAACGCAGGAAGATCTCAGCTTCGACAAGGAGAGCGCGACAGCGCCCTTCGAGAATACCGAGCTTGCCAAACATCTCTCGCGCCAGTCCGACTTCCTGGTGCCCCGGTGCCGCGGAGAGTTGCGGTCCGCGGATCCCGGCGAGCAACAGCCAGGCTTCGGCTTCCAAGCGATCGACGCCCAGCGTGCCAGCGAGAGCGAGTCCCGCCTGCGCGATCTCCTCAGCCTCGTTGATGCAGCCGAGTCGGTGATACGCGTCAGCCAGGTGCAGCATGGCGTGCGTCACGCCAGTCTCGTGCTCGAGCTCGAGATAGGTACGCAAGCCGCGCAAGATCGACGTCAACGCGCGTTGGTGCTGGCTACAGTTGAGCTGCAAGATGCCGACCTGCACGTTGACTTCAGCGACGCGCTCACGATCGGGGTACGACGACATTGCGTTCAAGCCGCGCTGCAGATCAACGAGCGCCGACTCAATATCGCCCTGCTGTTGGTGAAGAATGCCGAGCTGCAGATGGAACCGTACGGGATCCAAACGCTCTGACTCGGCGATTCGCAGACCGCGTCGTAACGTGGCGCGGGCGAGTTGATACTCACCGCGATCACGCCGTAGGTCCGCGAGCTCCGAGAGAGCATCGACGAGCACACGCGTGGGCACCTTGCTGGCGCGCGCCACCGTCTCCATCCGCGCTCGCACTTCCTCATCACGCTCTGAACGCGAACGATAGTCGTTCGGGAATCCAGGCACCTGCTGCGGCACGTGAGTGCGCTCGCGCAGACCTTGGTGCAGCGCGTAGAGTCGAAAATACGTCGCACCGGTTCTCACTTCTCCGGTGATCAGCGAGACCATGCCGAGCGCACCGAGCGTGCGGACTGTCCGTCGCTCGTTGCCAATCTCCGCCTCTGCCTCGAGGGCTCGGCGGAAGGCAGCCGTAGCTGCTGGCCACTTCTCGAGGCGCGCGTTCAGGTAGCCGATGCGCTCGTCGATGTTTGCCTGCAGGACGCGGGAGCCGGTGCTCCGTGCAACAGGCAGTGCCTCATCGAGGCAGCTTTGTGCAGCCGCCGTGTCGCCACGGTGCTCATGCAGGTACGCCAGTCGCAAGAGTGACGTGAAGATGCCCTGGGGGGCACCCTGCTGGCGAGCAAGCTGCAGGCAGCGCTCTTCAAAGGCAATCGCCTCGACGAAGTCGCCGCGACGAAAGTGCACCTCTTCTGTCACGCGACAGAGTTCGAGGTACTCGGGATCGTTTGTCAGTTCATCCCAGACCGCTCCATCCAGCGCTTCCCGGCAGTACTCCAGGGTTTCGTCGAAGCGACGTTGCGCCATGGTGCTGCGAGCGATGCAAGCGAAGATCAGCATGCGCTCGGTGGTCTTACCCAAACCTTCCAACGCTTCGAGGCCGCGCCGGTAGCCATTCAGTTCTCGCTCCTGCAGACCCCACTTGCCGGCAATCGAGCCAAGGCGCCGCCATAGGCCGGCTGCCTCCTCACCGTCGAGGTCACGCTGCAGAACGTAGACGAGTTGTTCGAGTTGATCGAGGAGAGGCTCGCTCGTCGGCCCCTTGTGGTCGACCAGTAGATCAGCCAGCTGCGTCAAAGCACGCAACAGCAGATCACGATCGTCGTCCTCGACCATGTCGAGGAGCGCCGAGTAGATGTCGACTGCACCCTCGTAATCGCACAGACGCGACGCTTCCTCGGCCGCCAAGAAACCGGCTTCGACCGTTTCGCGATCGCGGGGTCCGTTGGCGTAGTGATAGTAGACTTCTTGAAAGCGACGGTAGGGGCGCTTCTCGTACTCGCTGCGGATCAGAGTCGCGCATTGGCGATGCAGCGCAAGCCGCTCTTTGGCGCCCAGAGAGTCCAGCACAGGAGCACGGACGCGATCATGACTGAGCCCGACCGCACCACGCGTGTGTTGTACCCAACCGTAGCTCTCGAGCTGTTCCAACACGCCGCACACAGAGTCATCGTCGACCTTCAAGAGACGGCCGAGAATACTGACCGAGATCGGCTTTTCGAGGACGGCGAGCGCCTGTAGCGCGCTGCGCTGTTGCGCCCCGAGCCCGCGCATCTCGTCGGCAAGCTGTGCTTCGTAGCCGCGATACTCGAGCAGTCGCTTCGAGCGCTGCATGACACTGTCGGGTCCCCCTTTGCTCGTCCACTCCATACGCTCGAGGCGTAGGCGCAGATCGAGATCGATCGGGTTTCCTTGAGTCTTCTGGTAGAGCTTCTCGCGAATCGACAGCGGCACGTCTTCGCCATACTCATGGCGCAGCACGCGCGCAAAGTCGTCGCGCCCCAATCCACGCATCACAATGTGGAGTAGCATCGGCTCCGCCAGCGGCAACGGCGGGGCTTCTTCGCTGTCAGTGGTCAAGATGACGCCGAGTCGCGGCGCTTCTGGCAGCGGCAAGCCGGCGTTGCGACCTTCCCAACGTGCTCGACATACACGACCCAACGCCTTCAAGAAATCGACGCCCAAGGGGTCGAGTAGGTCAGCGTTTTCGATGTAGATCAGGGTCGGGACCTTCTCGGCGACACGGGTGAACAAGCCGGCGAGGTGATCGAGCAAGCGACCGCGCTCGAACTGCGGGTCGAGGTCCGGGAACGGCTTGACCTCGTGTCCCCAGTCGACTTCCGGGAGTACTCGGTCCAGCGCTGGCGCGTGCCGAGCAACGATCTGATCCCAGAGGGCTTCCCAACCAGGCTCGTCTTGGCGCACCCGATTCATCACCTGCTGCACCAAGCGGCGCGCCGCGACGAGGATCGGCTCCAGAACTTCGCTGGTGTTCGGGTAGGCTTTCCCCTCGACGAAGACCAGTTGCTCTTCGTGCAGCGCGCTGCGTACCGACGAGATCAGCGTCGACTTACCGACACCAGACTCCCCGGAGATCCAGATCGCGTAAGGAGGCGTCTGTTCGGAGTGCGGCGTCAGGATCGACCGGACGGCCTTCTCGACCTTGGCGAAATGCCGCTGTGATACGCGCGGGGAGCCGTTCCCCGACTGGTTTCGGGTCTCGAACGGCATTTCTCCCAGCTCGGGATGGACGGACGTGGCGCTCTCCTGCATCCTGCTCCCTCGGGTCGGATGGGCAATACTTGAAATTGTCCGTGCTGGAAGTGGTTTGGCCCGTCGCCTCATGAGGCATCGGGGCTTTGGTGGAAGCCGCGCGGGGGGTTCCCCTCCCGGTGCTGGTCCGGCTTCTTCGAAGTCTACAATGCCGGTAGCGGTTTCGGCAAACAGCTTGGCAAACTGGGGGCCCACTGCACGGGCCCCACTTCTCTCGAGTCATAAGGTAGACCAGTGACGCTGGAACGTTCGCAGCGACGTAAACGCCGTATGGACGAGCACCGCGCCGATGCCGCGCTGCGCGAGAATCGGCCGCGACCGCACCTCTACCTGATCCTCGATAACATCCGCAGCTTGAACAACGTAGGTGCGATCTTCCGGGCTGCCGACGGCTTCGGGGTCCGCAAGATCTACCTGACCGGGATCACTCCCAGCCCACCGCGCCCCGAAATCGCGAAAATCTCATTGGGCGCTGAAAACAGCGTCGACTACGAGTCGATGGAAGATCCCGCTCGCGCCGTCGTCTACCTGCGGGAACTGGGGATCCCGTCAGTAGCGGCGGAGCAGACCCATGGCAGCCGCAGCATTTCAGAGTTCGACTTCCCGCATCCAGTCGCGCTGATCCTCGGGCACGAAACGGTCGGGATCGACGATCAGGTATTGTCCTTGTGCAAGGGAGTCGTCGAAATCCCGATGCATGGGACCAAGCACTCGCACAACGTCGCAACAGCCACCGGCATCGTCTTGTACGAAGTTCGGCGGCAGTGGCAAGCAGCAGGAGTCACCTGGTGACGTTCCACCTCAGCGGCATCGACGAAGCGGGCTATGGACCGCTACTGGGTCCCTTGGTCGTCGGGTTGGCGACACTCCGCACCACCGACCGGATCTCGCCGGCAATGCCTTGGAAGCTGTTAGCGCCAACCGTTGTCCGCCGCAAGTCGAGCAAGCGCGGTCTCGCCATTGCCGATTCGAAAGTGCTGCACAAAGGCGAGGATCTCACCCCACTCGAGAGCGGAGTCCTGGCGTTCGTGGCCGCTGAACTCGGCGCCGCGCCACCAGCCACATTCCGGGAACTGATCGATCATCTCACTGCAGGGCGCTCCGGCTATCTCGATGACTATCCGTGGTACAAAGACAATGATCTGCCACTCCCCCATTCGACCCCGAGGCTCGAACTCACTGGGATCCGTCGACGTCTCGAACGAGCGCTGGCCAAGCAGCAGATCGAAGTCGCGGAGGTGAGGGCCGTCCCGCTCGAGGTCACGGAGTTCAATCAACACCTCAACGAGCAAGACTCCAAGGGGGACGTCAACGCCTGGGCGATCGGCCGCTTCCTGCGTTGGCTATGGCGACAACGATCGCGCACAGATGCAGACGTTTGGGTGGATCGCCTCGGGGGACGCAACCGCTACGGGCCTTTCCTGTACCCGCTGTTTCCGAAGGCGCAGTTTCAGATCATCGAGCAAGGGGAAGAGAGCCAGAGCTACGAGGTCGAGAACAGTTCTGGCGATCGCAAACTACGAGTGCACTTCAGCAAGGAATGCGAAGAGATCTCGTTTGCGACAGCTCTCGCCTCGATGACGGCCAAGTACACTCGCCAGCTGCACCTGGCTCTGTTCAATCGCTGGTGGCAAGAACAGCACCCAAGCGAGCTGACCCCGACGGCCGGCTATTGGCAAGACGCCAAGCGTTTCCTAGCCGACATCGAGCCTCTGCGCAAATCTCTGCAGATCAGCGATCAAATCCTCGTGCGGAAACGCTAGGTCCCCAAGTTCTGGCGTTGCCTGGGCCTAGGAGAAGTGCTAGCTTCCCCGGTTCATGCTGGCACCAAAGTAACCTGTGAGGGCCTCCACCAGTAACTGCACCCCGGCCGTGCCCTGCCGGAGAAGGAGAACGAATGGCGTCCGATCTTGAGATTGCTCGTAGCGTACCACTGAAGAAGATCACCGAGGTAGCTGCGCGCTACGGCCTCGAAGACAGCGATCTGATTCCGTACGGCCATCACATGGCCAAAGTCGATCTGTCCATCCTCGATCGGCTGCAGGACAAGCCAATGGGGAAATACATCGACGTGACCGCGATCAATCCCACCCCACTCGGGGAAGGGAAGACGGTAACGACGATCGGGCTCGGCCTCGGACTCAACCATATCGGCAAGAACGCCGTATCGACGATCCGCCAGCCGTCCATGGGCCCCGTCTTTGGCATTAAGGGAGGCGCGGCAGGTGGCGGCAACAGCCAGGTGATCCCGATGGAGGACTTCAACCTCCACCTGACGGGCGACACTCACGCAATCAGCGCCGCCAACAACCAACTCGCCGCGTGGATCGATACGTCGATCCTGCTCGGCAATCCGACCAACCTCGACCCAGCGAGCGTCACTTGGAAACGCTGTCTCGACGTCAACGATCGCTGCATGCGCAGCATCGTCACGGGCCTCGGCGGCAAGTCGAACGGGGTACCTCGCGAGACCGGCTTCAACATCTCGAGCGCCAGTGAGGTCATGGCGATCTTGGCCTTGGCTACCGACCGTGCCGACCTCCGTCAGCGCCTCGGCCGCATCGTCGTCGGCTTCACGCCGGAAGGATCTGCTGTGACAGCCGAGGATCTCGGCTGCGCTGGGGCCATGGCAACGATCCTCAAGGACGCCATCCACCCGACGTTCATGCAAACGCTCGAGGGTACCGGCTGTTTCGTGCACGCCGGCCCCTTCGCCAACATCGCCCATGGGAACTCGAGTATCGTCGCCGACCAGATCGCGCTGCGTGTCGCTGACTACGTGGTCACGGAGAGTGGCTTCGGCGCCGACATGGGCGCCGAGAAGTTCTTCAACATCAAGTGCCGCATCTCTGGCCTCAAGCCCGACGCTGTCGTCGTTGTCGCGACCGTGCGAGCGCTGAAGGTGCACAGCGGCAAGTACAAGGTTCGTCCCGGCAAGCCGCTCCCCGAAGAGATGCTGCAGGAAGATCCCGCAGCCGTTACCGAGGGCGCCGCGAACTTGATCCGTCACCTCGAGAACGTGGGCAAGCACGGCGTACCGGCGGTCGTCGCCGTAAACCGCTTCCCCAGCGACTTCGACAGCGAGATCGACGCGGTCCTCGACATCGCTCGAGGCGCCGGAGCCTTCGACGCAGTCGTGTCTGAAGTCCACGCCAAGGGTGGCGCAGGCGGAGCGGCGCTCGCCGAGGCCGTCGTCAACGCCTGCGATACTCAGTCGAACTTCCAGCCGCTATACTCAGACGACGCATCGATCAAGGAGAAGATCGAGACGATCGCCAAGGAGGTCTATCGCGCCGACGGCGTCGACTACATGCCCGCCGCGCGGAAGGCGATCAAGCGCTACGAGAAGCTCGGTCTTTCGCACTTGCCCGTGTGCATGGCCAAGACGCAGTATTCGTTCTCCGATGATGCAAAGAAGATCGGGGCACCGACAGGCTTCCGTATCAAGGTTCGCGAACTGCACCTGTCCGCTGGGGCCGGTTTCTTCTATGCGATCCTTGGGGACATGATGACGATGCCGGGCCTCGGCAGTCGCCCAGCACTCCTCGACATCGAGATTGATAACAACGGCAAGATCAGTGGTCTTTTCTAAGGGCCACTGACGGTTGTACGAAGCGAAGGGCGATCCCTGTACAGGGGTCGCCCTTTTCTTTTGGCTTACATCTTGTTTGGCTCACGCACCGTTTAGACGGCGCAACGCGAGGTATAACGCCTGAGTCCCCTTGCGACCGTGCCCTTGGGCACGCAACGCCTCGTAAAGCTGCTTTGCGAGTGCCAGCCCAGGCAGAGCGAGCTGCATACGCTCGGCCTCGGCAAGCGCAATCCCCATATCCTTGAGGAAGTGTTCGACGTAGAACCCGGGCTCGAAGTTGTCGTCGAGGATTCGCGGCGCCAGATTGCTGACCGACCACGAACCTGCCGCACCGCCGCCGACAGATTCGAGCACGGTGTGCGGATCGAGTCCGGCCTTCTGCGCATACAAGATTCCCTCGCACATGCCGATCATGTTCGTAGCGATCAGAATCTGATTGACCATCTTCGTGTGTTGCCCGCTCCCGGCGTCGCCTTGCAGGACCACCTTCTCGCCGAGGGGGGCAAACAGCGGCTGAGCCGCCGCAAACGCTTCAGCCGTTCCCCCGACCATGATCGAAAGCTTGCCATTCTTCGCGCCGACATCTCCACCTGAGACGGGAGCATCCAGCGCACCTATCCCCTGGTTGGCAGCGCGCTCAGCAATAGTGCGGGCCAGCGCCGGCGAGCTCGTAGTCATGTCGACGAGAAGGCGCGCCTTCCCTTCGGCAGCCAAGAGACCATCTGCTCCAAGGTAGACGCTTTCGACATCGCTGGGGTAGCCCACCATGGAGACGACAGCTTCACACTGCTCGGCCAGCTGTCGTGGTGACTCGGCCCACTGTGCTCCACGCACGACCAGTGGTCGCGCGCGCTCTCGAGTGCGCGTGAAAACCGTGAGCCGAAACCCCGCCTCGATCAATCGCAGCCCCATCGAGATTCCCATGACGCCGGTCCCCACCCAGCCGACGTTGCGTAGCTCTGCCATCCGTGCACTCTCCTCTGGTTGTGAACTGAGTGTGTTGCAAATTGAGTGTGTTGCGAATTGAGTCCGCTGCAGAAGCACCACAATTACTGGCGCAACCGCTTGCGAGGCCTCATGCTACATCACTTGTACACCGCTGCGGCTACACGTTGCGACCCACTTTGCAAAACGTGCACAACCAAGGCACGGCGACTGGGGTTCCACAGCGTAGAAACCACAGCGTAGAAACCACAGAGTACAAGCCACCCGCACAACGGAGGTCACTATGCAACGCTGCTGCCTGCTCTCGCTCCTGACATGCGTCGTGCTGACATGCTTCGCCCTGATACCAGCACAGGCCGATGCGCAGTCGTCCGAGAACACGGCCTGGGATGTTCTCAAGAAGCACGACAAGAACGGCGACGGGCAGATCGAACCATCTGAGTACACGCGCGGCGAGGAGCGTTTCCGACGTCTCGACACGAACAGCGATGGATTCATCACCCAGTCCGACCTCCAAGATCGTGGCAGTCGCAGTAGTCGCCGCGGAGCCATGGCGGGTCGTATGCTCGTCAGTCTAGCCGACGACAACGGCGACAACGCCGTCACTGGTGACGAGTGGCAGCAGTTCCTCGTGGCTTTGGAGCCCGCAGACGACGGCACGTTCGCGGTGGCGAAGCTGCTCGACTTCGTGCCCGAGCGACGGCAGCGGATGGTGCGCCGCATGATCGGCAGATTGGATCGCGACAACGACGGGCAATCCACCGTTGCGGAACTGCAGACGCTACACGAGAGCGTCGACCGCGACGGCGACGGTGATCTGTCCGCTGCAGAAGTGGGGAGCGGCCGCCGCCGCGGCTTTCGAGGCGGCGCCCCCTCGGGGCGCAATCGTGGGGGTGGCGCGCCGGCACCGCCCCAGGCCGGCGACAGTGCTCCAGACTTCACGCTCCCCTACGCCACGGACATCGAGAAGACGGTTACGCTATCGAGCTACGCCGGCAAGCGCCCCGTCGCATTGATCTTTGGCAGCTACACATGACCGCCGTTTCGCAGGTCAGCCGGTCGGCTGACGGAGATCTACGAGCAGTACAAAGACAACGTCGCCTTCTACATCGTCTACATCCGAGAAGCGCACGCGATCGACGGCGAACGCCCCAACAATAGCGGGCCGCTGCTCGAAGATCCGGTCGATCTATTCGAGCGCTCCGCCGCGGCTACGCAGTGCGTCACGGACTTGCAGCTACCGATCCCAGCGATCCTGGACAAGATGGACGACCGGGTGAATCAGGCGTACCAGGGGCATCCCGACCGGCTCTACCTGATCGGCAAGAACGGCAAGGTCGCGTACGCTGGCGGTAAAGGACCACACTTGTTCGCACCCGATGAGCTGGTCGCAGCGATTCGGGCGGAGCTTGCGAAACGACCCGCCGACCAGCCTCAACGCGAGCGCTTCTAGAACAGCTCGGCCTCGTACGGGCGCAGTGCGTCGATGATGAACTGAATGTGATCGGTCAGGTCCACGCCAAGCAGCTCGACGCCCGCATGCACTTCCGCGCGCTCGACGCCCGCTGCGAACGATTTGTCCTTGAGCTTCTTCTTCACCGACTTCGGCGTGAGGTCTGCAAGCTTGTTGGGCCGCACACGCGCGACTGCAATGATGAAGCCGGTCAGCTCATCCGCTGCCAGCAACGCCTTGTCGAGCTGCGAGTCGTAGCTGACGCCCCACTGTGTGTAGTGCGCTGAAATCGCGTGGGCAATCGCCTCTTCGCCGCGGTCTCGCAGCATCGCAACGATCCGATTCGGGTGTTCGTCGGGATAGCGACAGTAGTCGGCATCGTGCAGCAAGCCGGTGATGCCCCACTGCTCGACATCCTCGCCGGCCTTCTCAGCCAGAGCTCGCATCACGATCTCGACGGACCGCATGTGGGTCCGCAGTGCTGGACTGTCCACCATGTCCGCGATGATTTGCCGTGCTTCTTCGAGAGTGATGCTCATGGTTGCTCCTCTGCAAGTGTGTGCCACCACGCTAGCAGCCTGGGCGCCCAAGCGGTAGTTGTCTCGAACCGCTCCGCGGTAGCTCTCTCGCGCCACTCAATCGCGCAAGCGGTCGGCGAAGGATCTCTTCGCTGGCTTCCATTCGCGGTCGCGGCTAGGATTCCGCCACGGGACACAGGTCATCGGAAACGACAGGTACGGCCAAGATGGTGCGCAGTCGCATTCAGTTCTTGAAGGAGTTCGTCGCTCATCCATCCAAGGTGGGTGCCGTCGCTCCCAGCTCTCGCTACCTGGCAAGAACCCTGATTCACGACTTCGACTTGGCGAACGCCAAAGTGGTCGTCGAGTTTGGACCCGGCACGGGCGCCTTTACGAAAGAGATCGTGCGCCAAATTGGCGAAGACACGGCTTTTCTCGCAATCGAGCTCCGCGAGACCTTCGTCAAGCAACTCGAGAAGCGTTTCCCAGGACTCGACGTCCACCATGGTTCCGCCGAGGATGCGCCGCAGCTACTGGCGGCTCGCAACCTCGGCCCCGCGGACTATGTGCTGTCGGGTCTCCCGTGGGCATCGTTCCCGCACGATCTGCAGGAGCGCCTGTTGCACGCTGCCGTCGAGGCTCTGCGACCTGGCGGTCGCTTTGCAACATTCGCCTACACAGCGGCGGCGTGGACACCAAAGGCACGAGGATTTCGATCGCTGCTCCATCACACCTTCGACCAGGTAGAAGTGTCTCGTACCGTTTGGCGCAACCTGCCGCCCGCCTTCGTGTATCACTGCACGAAGTAGGTCGCACGCGATGCGCTGGCTGGCAATAGCCTGGTTGTCTCTGACCTGCACCGGGTGCGCCACGATCCTGACAGGCACTACCGAGACGATCGAGTTTCGGTCGACGCCGCCCGGCGCGTTGGTGACCGTCAACGACGACTTGACTCTGACGACTCCCGGCTCGATCACGGTCGCTCGCGACGGACTCATCGATCTGCACTGCCGCGCCGAACTCGCCGGTTTCGACCCGGCGACGTTCGTGCTGAGGCCGCAGGTGGAGAAGTGGTTCTTCGCCAATCTGATCTTCGGGGATCGTCGGGGGGATGTTTGGGATCATCACCGATCTCATCACCGGCGCGATCGTCGAGTACGAAAACGACATTTTCATCGACATGGCCGCCGGCACAGCCACCGCGAGATAGCCCGTCCCGACCGCGCAGATCCCGCCTTCTCACGAAAGAAGTTCAGATCTGTGGTTGCCTGGCCGAAACTCCTACTATACCCTACGTACTATAGCCCCCGTAGGAGGGCTGCGGCGCCGTGGGGCGCAGGGAGGACAAACAGAAGGGAGTCGTCGGGTGATCGGAGAACTGCAGCTCCAGGTCATGGAAGTGATCTGGGACGCGGGCGACGCGACCGTCGCGGAAGTCCACACAGCACTACAAGACGAACGCCCCCTCGCCTACACGACAGTGCTCTCGACGATGCGTGGGCTGGAGCGGCGCGGCTACCTAGCCCATACCAAAGAAGGCAAAGCCCACCGATTCCACGCCAGAGTGAGCCGCGACGAGCACACGCGGGTCACAGTCGACTCGCTGGTAACGTCACTGTTTCGCGGCCAGCCGGAGCAGTTGATGAGCCACCTACTCGGGGACGAAGCGCTCGACCAAGATGCCGTCGCACGCATCCGCAAGCTTCTCGACGAGGAGGCTTCATGAACCCAACGGCAGAGTTCCTCGTCGTGAACGGCCTGTTTGGCCTGACACTGTGGCTTCTCGTCCCGATCGCACTCGCGGCAATCCTCGGGCGCCGCTACCCACAGATGCAGCGCAAACTCGTACGACTCACACTCGTTACGCTACCGGTCCCCATCTTGGCGGCGCTGTGTGGCTGGGGCGGCGCTCGGTCTCTGGTCGCTTGGTCTCCCCCCACAGACAACGGGCCCGGAACAGTGACCTACGCCACCGTGGACGGCGACGAAGGCTTCGACCCTTCCGTCGAGTTCGCCGCGGCGGAACCAGTGCCCCACCCCGCTTTCTTCGTCACTCCTCCGGTTGCCGCTGGAGAGGCGACGACGGATCGCGCGGCAGCAACTGTCGAGTCCGGTCCACCCGCTACCACCACCGTGTCTGCTGCCGCAACACCGCCCGCAGTCACGCCTCGTGCCGTCCCCCAAAGCGTGCCGACGGCAACAGAGTTTGCCTGGAGTAGGCTGCTCGTACTTCTGTGGGGAGTGGGCTGCGTCTTCGCAGCAACCCGCTTGCTGAGCGCACTACTGCGGCTTCGCCAGTTGCGTCGCGGCTGGACCGAGACGTCCCGACCCCTGACGCAACTCGAGTCGCAGCTCGTACTGCGTGCCCACGAACTGGCCCATGAGCTGGGTGTGCGGCGCCGTTTCCAGGTACACATCTGTGACCAACTCGGGGAAGCGGTCGCTGCTGGGTTTTCAAAGCCAGCGATCGTCGTACCGCGTGCTTGGGTCGCGACGCTGCAGCCGTCACAGCTCGAGCCGCTGCTACTGCACGAGGTCGCACACCTCAAGAGTCGAGATCCCTTGTGGCGCACGCTGACGACGGTCGGTTGCGCGTTGTTGTGGCCCCACCCGGCCATGCACTGGCTGCGACGCCGCGAGACGCTGTTGTCGGAGCTCATCGCCGATCGCCATGTCGTCGGCCACGGACAGGATCGTAAGAAGTACGCACGACTCCTCGGCACACTTGCCGGGGCCCTACGACCCGCACAACCCCCGATCGCGATCGCTCCGGGCGTTCTCGGTCAAACCAGCCAACTCGAACGGAGAATCCAGATGATTCTGACGAGTCCCCTTGGCGCGGCCGCACCGCTACGCAGCGCTGCCGTTGCCGTGTGTACGTTGTTGTTTCTGACCCTTGTCGCCACGCACCCGTTGCTTGGAGAAGATGTCGACAAAGATCCGGTTCGCGTGCAGGTCGAGCAACAGGGCAGTTGGTGGGTTGCGCGCGGCCACCTCGACGGCAATAGCGACGATTTGTGTTGGGTCGTGCGTCTATGCCCCACAAAGGATGGTAGTAACGTTCACGTCGTTGCCGACAAGAAATCGAAGGTGACGATCTCGGTCGGCGCCCACGAATGGCACCTCGACCGGCTTACCGGCCAGATCCTGCCGGCCCCCGCCGCCCCCTCGTTGCTGGCCCCACCGGTGGCTCGGTTTCCGGCCGCGCCACCCAGCCCGACAGAGCCACCGACAGCAGCTTCACCGCCGGTCGCACCGAATCGGTCGGTCACGGGAAGCGCTCCAGCCGGCGCGCCCAGCGCTTTCGATCGGGCTGTCGATGCCTACCGCCAAGCCGCAGAAGAGGCGGCAGAAAAGGAACGCCAGATCCACGCGCACGCAGAAGGTAGCTATCGCCAACTCCACAATCGCCTGCGTGCCCTCGACCCAGAAATCGATCTGGCGCGCCGCGAACTCGCATTGGCCGAGGAGCAAGCCGCGGCGGCCAGCCTACAGCGACACCTGGCACAGATGCGTGCCGAGCGCGACGAGATTGCCCTGCAGTCCGGAGATCTCAAACGGCGTCTGGATCTAGCGCTGACAAAGGCGGATCAACAAGCAGCCAAAGAGCTCCGCAACGAGGAAGCGAACTTGTCCGCGCGCCTCGCCGAGTTGAATGCGCAGCTGCGAAACACGCCAGACAATGCTGCCATCTATCGCGCCCATCGCGACGCGCTCGAAGCACTGGAACGTGCCAGGGCCGCCGCAGAGTTCCCACGCAGCCGCTCCCGACGCACGGCGGAAGCCCTGCGCCGCGACCTGCAGCGTTCAGAACCGAAGGCCCCTAGGACCAATCCGCGGGTGCGACCGTCGATCCGAAGCACACTCAAACCACACGGGCACGCACCTCGTCGGCCAGACCCGTACACGCGTAGCGAACCGTTGCGCGCGCAAAGTCCTGCGCCGGCGCCGGTGTCTGACGCGGCGATCAAGCAGCTGCTCGAAGAGCTGCGGGCGATTCGCCAGGAAGTAAAAGAGTTGCGGGGCGAAGTCGAACAGAACCGGCAGTCGATTCAACACCCCAACAGCGGGAGCCAGAGCGGCGGCCGCTAGATCGCGTTCGCCGCGACCGGCGACCAAGACACGAGAGCCCTCGAGCAGCCGCGACGCAGCTACCCACCGCGTCGCGGCTCTCCTTCTTCTGCAGCGATCTTGCAGAACAAGACCGTCCCGCCGATCGCGTTGAGCGGCAGCACGAAGACTGTCGTCAGCGGAATCGCCAGCATCGCAAAAGAGATCGAACCAAAGCCGAAGGTGCGCGCTCGCCGTCGTTTCAGGAACGCGGTCTTCTCGCGAAAGTGCAGCTGTCGTCGCGACAAGCTGTAGTCCACTGCGTCCCAGGCGAGGTAACGAATGCTGATGAATCCCATAAGAAATGGATAGATGACGTTTACGAGTGGGATGAAGAACACCGGTAGGCAGACCAACCACAGCGCAATGAAGATCGCCAGGCGAATGGTCTCGTGCTTGAGCCCTCGCAGCGTATCGGTCACGAAAACGCCGGCACCGGCCGCCAAATTGTTGCGCGGACAGCCGTAGTATTCTTCGACCTGTTGCGACAGGAACTCGCTAAATGGCGACGTGATCAGGCTGGTGACCGTCACGAAAGCCATCACGCAGACGAAGCCGTAGATGACCAACCCGACCAGGTTCGCAGCAACGTCAGCGAGCCCCCACCAGAACCCCTCGCGGTCGGGCGGCAAGATCCAGTCCTTGAAATCGGCGTAGCCCCAAACGGCGACGAAGAAGAGACTCACAAAGACCAAGACCGAAAGGCAAAACGGTAGGATCACGAGCGGGATCCAGCGCGGGTTCTTGCCGAGGAACTGCAGACCTTCGAAGAAGGCATGAACGCCGCCGAAGAACTCACCCTGCGTCGTTTTCGGCCCTGCTTGCTGCCCAGTCACGCGGCCCCCTCCACCATCGCTCGTTTCGACACCATCGATGCATCTCGACGTCCAGAAGCAGCCCGTCTTACACACCTCCCGACGCCTCATCCACTCGGAATATTTTGAACAGGTCCTGGGCACGCAATGCCCGTTCCCGAATCAGTACGGCAACGACAACGCGTACCGACCGCTCCTGCGCGCGTTCCATGGCCACTCGGGCTCGGCACGAATCCTGCATTAGGACTGTGTTGGATGAGGCTTGGTCGAGGAGGAAACGGTCCGTGTGGGCCGAGGCCAGCGTCTGGGAAACCGCAACACAACTATCCGAGGTGGCTCCATGGATAACTATTCTCGCTTCCGAACGCAGCGATCGAGCTCGTACGGTGCACTGTTGTGCGCCGCGCTGGCGCTGCTCGTCATCACAGACACTGCCCCTTTCCGGGCTCAATCCCCGCAGTGCGCGCAGGTTGCGCCCGACCAAGGGGAGATCGCCTGGGAGCTACCCGCACCGCGGACGCAGAGTTCGTTCGAACAGCAGGTACTGGCGCTGCAGCCGCTCGGCTACTGGCGCTTTCTGACGAGCGCTGCAGTCGTCGACGAAGCTGGCAATGCACATGGCTCGTACGCAGGCCCCACGGTGACGACAACGACCGGACCCCTTGCTGCCGGAGCCAGCAGCGCGGTGAGTCTGGACGCGAGCCTCGCCCAACATGTCGACATCCCGCACGCTCCCGCATTCACGGTCGACCGTGGTTCGATCATGCTGTGGGTGCGCCCCGACGGCACGCTCACAGCCGGCAAGAAGAGTGGACTGTTCTCCAAGGACTCCAGCGCCCAGGACAGCGGTGGCCAGATCACGCTGTGGTATCGCGGATCGAACGACTTCCGGGTACGACTACAGAGCACGACGACTTCCTACTTCGTCGAGTCTGCAGACAACTACTTCCCGGGTCGCTGGCATCACGTCGCGGTGACCTTCGGCGACAATGGTCTGCGCCTGTACGTAAACGGTCAGCTCGCCGACGTGGATGAGTACACCGGTGGCCTCGGCGCATCGTCTGGCGGAGCCGGTAACCATGAGCCTATCGTCCTCGGGGCAAGTGCCGATCGCAGCGACGACCTCGCCAGCAATCGCCTCGAAGACTTCTTTGGTGGGGAGCTCGCTGAGGTCACTCTGCTCGCTACGGAACTGAGTGCCGCGCAGATTGCAGCGCTTCTCGAGACCCGTTTCCCGCTGTTCTCCGACTACGCCGACGCCGTCCTCAATCGCGGCCCCGCCGCGTTCTATCGCCTTGCCGACGATGGCAACGCGAGCCTGCTCGACGCAGTCGGCGGGACCAACGGCGGGAACAACGGCGAGTACCTCGGAGCCACGACTGGCGCCCAACCGGGAGCCGTGGCCGGCGACACGTCTGTGCACTTTGGTGCTACCAGCTTTGCCCGCGTCGACACACCGACTGCTCTGCAGATCAGTGGTGATCTCAGCATCGGCCTGTGGGTGCGTCCGGAAACGCTCACCGGCACACTGCTCGAGTGCGCCGGCGTCGGCACCGGGACCGCGCAACACAGCCTGTATCGACTAGCGCTACGCCCCGACGGCATTACCTATGGCCACGAGCACGCATTCGGTGCGGTTGAAGTCGCATTCACCCAAGCGCTTTCGGCCGGCAGCTGGCTGCACGTCGCGATCGTGCGCACGGTCGCCGACGGTCGGGTCGAGCTCTATCTCAATGGTCAACGCGTTGACAGCGTGGAAGGGCTGCCCGCTCCGACAGGAGGCAGCAATGCAGACTTGTTGCTCGGCGTTGGCGTCCTCAATGGCACGCAGTTCGTCGGAGACCTCGACGAGGTCGCCCTCTTCACACGCGCCCTGGACGCCCAAGAAGTTGCCCTTCTCGCGAACGCCGAGGCGGGCCGTTCGGTTCGCATCGACCGTGACGGAGAAGCGTTGGCATGGCTTCCGTGGACCGAAGCAGCACTGATCGATCTCCCTGTTGGCCCGGGTCCCTTCGACTACTGTGTTCGCGCGATCGACAATGGCCTGGAGCTCCCGGCAGCCTGCTGCTCGCTACGCATGCTGCAACAGCCCGCAGACTTCCTCTGCGTCGAGCAAGGAGACGGCGTAGAGCTCTCCTGGGTCGCTGGAGAGCCGTACGCAAGCATCGAGATCGACCGTGATGGCACGCTGATCGCAACCCTGCCTGGCGACGCCACGACGTTCCAGGACAGCAGCGCGCTGCCCGGGCAGCAACAGTACACGCTGCGGCCGTTCGTCGAGTCCGAGGCCGCCCCAACTGCGGAGTGTACGGCTCACGTCGAGCTGGCACCGACCAACTTCAGCTGTGCGATTGACGGGGACCAAGCAACGTTGAGCTGGGTCACACCGCGTAGCTACGACACCACTTTGATCTATCGCGACCAACAGCTCGTCGCCACGCTCCCGGGCACGACGCACGCGTATACGTTGGTTGGGCTCGCCGCGGGCAGCCACACGTTTCAGGTCGCTGGTGAGCTCAACGCACTCGCGACCAGCACGGCAACGTGCGACGCACTGGTGCTACCCGCACCTGCGGACTTCTCCGGTTGCAACGAGAACTCAGGAATCACCCTCTCGTGGATGGACCCCGTTGGCTACGACACGGTCGAGCTGCGCCGCAACGGCACTTTGATCGCGATCGTGCCGGGTAACCTCAGTAGTTACTACTTCGCAGCGGACGGCAACGGCGGTCACGTCTACGAAGCTCGCGGGCGCGCAGCCGGCGTCGCGTCCCTGGCGACGTCGTTGACTTCGATCACACTGCTTGCGCCCGAGAACCTCAACGCCGACATTGGCAGCACTTGTGGCGCACTTGCCAGTATCCGCCTCGAGTGGACCAACGCCGATGCCTACGACGCAATCGAGCTGTGGAAAGACGGTAGCCTGGCTGCCAACCTCTCTGGAACCACGACGACATTCAGCGATCTCGTCGTCGTCGAGACCGCGACCCTCGTCTACAGCGTCGTCGGCATCCGTGGCGGTGCCGAGTGCGGCCGCCGTGGCGCCGACATCGCGGTGGACCTCCACGTTCCAGCCCAGCTCGCCGGGGTCTCGTTCCCAGACGACTACGAAGCCTGCGCCGCTAGCGCCAGCGCCATCGAACTAGCAGTAACGACGCCGGAAGACGCTACTTTGTATACGTACGAATGGCGCCACGACGGCACGCTCTTGCCGACGACCGGCCCCACACTATCGATCCCCAGCACGAGCTCAGTCGATGGCGGCGACTACACAGTCATCGTCGACAACGGTTGCGACAGTGTCACGCACACGGTCGTCGTAGCCCTGCTCGACGACCATGTGATCACGGCCGAGAACCAAGACGACTCTCTCTGCGTCGGCGAGACGACAACGTTGACGGTTGCCGTCAGCGGCATCGCACCTACGCTGCAGTGGTTCGTCGACGGCCAACTGATCGCCGGAGCTACGAGCGACACCCTTACAGTTGCCGCCGCGCCGGCTGCAGCAAGCCAGTCGTACTCCGTGGAGGTCACCGACCTTTGCAGCACGACGACAACTGCGATCGCACAGATCACGACTCTGACGATGCCAACCCTTACGCAAACGCCGCCATCGATCGAACTATGCAGCGGCGATACGACGACGCTAACGGTTGCTGCGACTGGCAATAGCCTGACGTATCAATGGTCGGTGGACGGAAACGCAATCCCGGGCGCAACGAGCACTACGCTCGCGCTGATCGACGTCAGCCTCGCGGACGCCGGCAGCTACACCGTCACGATCAACGCGCCGTGTGGCAGCGTCACAACCGATCCCGCCATCGTTGCTGTCGGCGAAGGGCCGACGATCACGACCCAACCGCTGTCGCAGAGCTTCTGCACCGGCGAAGCAGTCAGCCTCCATGTCGAAGTTCTCGTAGGCGCGCTGGCCAGTGACGCGACGACGATTCAGTGGCGCCACAACGGCACCCCGATCACCGGCGCCACTTCACCGACCTTGACGTTGGCAACCACTTCCATGGCCGACGCCGGGAGCTACGACGCGGTTGTCACCAACGGCTGCACCAGCGTGACTACGTTCAGTGCCGAACTGACAGCGCTCACCGCCCCCGTCGTCACCACCCAGCCGCAAGACTCGAGCGCCTGCGATGGCGCTTCCGTTACTTTCGCCATCACCGCGACCGGGACAGCACCGCTGCACTATCAGTGGCTGCACGACGGGAACCCGATCGCGGGAGCAACCACCGACTCCCTTACCGTCACGGCAAGCGCAGCTACCGCAGGTGCATACAGCGTCCACGTCACGAACGAGTGCGGCGAGCAGCACAGCGGTATCGGTGCACTGTCGTTGGCCACGCCCACGACCATCAATACGGCTCCATCTAGCCTGGTCGCCTGTCCCAATGGCGACGCCACGCTGACTGTCGAGGCCAGCGGCGACGGCACGTTGACGTATCAGTGGTTCCACAACGGCAACCCTGTCGCCACGAATTCCGCAACGCTGCAGCTGCCTGGCCTCACGGCCGAGCACGCCGGCAACTATCACGTAGAGGTCTCCGGAGCTTGCGGCGTCGCCGTCAGTGACAGCGCCTCCGTAACCGTCCTGGCTGCTCCGCAGATCAGCGTCTCACCCGCAGACTCCATCGCGTGTCCCGGTGGAGAGTTGGTCCTTGGTGTAACGGCAAGCGGCGACGATTTGACGTACACGTGGCGTCGCAATGGCACCCCCATCCAGGGCGCGACGGCAGCCACACTGACACTATCGAACATCGCCGCCGCCGATGTCGGATCGTACGACGTCCAGGTCTCGAACCAGTGTGGAACGGCGACTTCCCAGGTGGCGGTCGTGACTTTGGCCACCCAACCGTTGATCACGATGCCGACGTTCGACGTGGATCTGTGTGACGGCGAGACTGCGCTGCTGCAGGTCAATGCAATCGGCGCTGGTCAATTGACCTACACTTGGTTCCACAACGGCAACTTGCTGCAGGAAACAGGCAGCACGCTGCAGCTGCTCGACGTCACAGCGACCAACGCCGGCGTTTACGAAGTCCAGGTAACCGGCCCTTGCGGCACCGTCGCCAGCAGCGCAACCGTCACCGTCAACGACGCGCCGGTGATCACGACGCAGCCAACTGGCGCCACGCTGTGCGCCGACGAGTCGGCTGCACTCACCGTCGCCGCAACGGGGACTGACCTGAGTTACCAGTGGTTCGTCGACGGCGAGCCGGTCCTCAACGCTACCGCGCCCCAGCTGCTCCTCCCCAACGTAGTCGCCGCGCACAGTGGCGACTACTGGGTGACTATCAGCAGTGCGTGCGGCACGACGACCAGCGTCGTGGCGACACTCAATGTCGTGACACCGCCGACGATCACCACCCACCCACAGAGCCGCGACCTGTGCGTCGGCGACTCAGTCACGTTTGAAGTAGTCGCAACCGGCACCGGCCCGATGACCTACACCTGGCACAAGGATGGTGCGGCGCTCGAAAGCACCAACGCGCCGAGCCTCGTCCTGGACACGCTAACGGTCGCGGACGCGGGCGAGTACACCGTCACAGTAGGTAACTCCTGCGGCGTCGTCGAGAGTGCATCCGCCCTGCTCGAGGCCGCGTCCACGACAACGATCCTGCAACAGCCGCAACCGCAACTCGTTTGCGCAGGTGATTCGTTTACCCTTGTCGTCGCAGCGATCGGCCCAGAGCTCACCTACCAATGGCGCCGTGACGGCGTCGAACTCGCTGGCGCAACACTGCGTACTTTGGCCATCGGTCAGGCCAGCAACATCGACGCGGGCGCCTACGACGTCATCGTCAGCGGGCGCTGCGGCAACGTGATCAGCGACGAAGCCTTTGTGACCGTCGATCAGGCACCTCGCATCACCGACAGCCCAAGCGATCTGCAACTCTCGATCGGCGAGTCGTCAACGTTCTCAGTCAGCGCCACCGGCACCGGCCCCTTCGACTACCAGTGGTACTTCGACGGGACGCCGATCGTCGGCGCAACCGAGCCGTCGCTCGCGCTCGAGTCCTTCGCGTTGACTGACGTTGGCTCCTACTTCGTCGTCGTCAGCAATCGCTGCGACTCAGTCGCTTCCGCAGCCTTCACGGTTGCGCAGCTACTGCCGTCCGGTCCATTCCGTCGTGGTGACGCCAACGACGACGGCGGCGTCAATACGGCAGACGCGATCTTCCTGCTGAACTACCTGTTCGCGAACGCTGCCAAGCCCGCGTGCATGGACGCAGCCGACGTCGACGACAATGGGTCGGTGAATCTATCGGACGCGATCCAGCTGCTGAACTACCTGTTCGCTGGTGCGTTCGCCCCGGCGGCCCCGTTCACGTCCGTCGGTTTCGACCCCACTGACGACGACCTGCCGTGTCACTCTAGCCAACCTGCAAACTAGACCCTAACACTCCCAATAATAGGCACTTGAGAATCGTGTCGTCGATCTTCCTACCCGGTTCGTCTTCAATACAGACGGACACGGGAAAGGAACCGACGATGCGATCTCGAACGGTAGCGACTTGGACCCTCGTGGCAGCGGGCATTCTGCTGTGGGGTGGCGGCTGCTTGACGCGGAAAGAGGGTCTTACTGTCCACGAGGACGGATCGATCACCGTCGTCCACGAGATCAGCGGGGACGCAGGGGACCTAAACGGCGGCGCCGCGCAACTCCCCTTGAGAGAGCCTTTCGCGGTGCGCCGTTTTGTCCGCGAAAAGTCCGACGGGAAGAAAGAACATTGCGCCATCGCGGAGGCCACATACCGGTCTGCCGCGGCTATGCCCCAGACGTTTGCAGGCGACAACGCGCCCTACCGCGAGGCTTCCCTCCATTTCACCAATCACCTGTCGATCACCGAACACGACGATGGCGTGCACTATGTCTTCGTGCGGCGATACATCGGGCGAGACTGGGGGCGATACGCGTTCGATCGCAAGCGCGCCTTCCCCGAGCACGTCGAGAAGCTGCTCGACCAGGGTCCAATAGAGAAGCTGCAACCTGACGAACAACGAACGGTGCTCGCTGCCTTCGCCGACTACGAGCGCCGCAAGCTGCACATCTGGCTGGAGCGTGCGCTCGACGAAGTCGGCAACGACGACAACCGCTGGCGAGTTCTGCTGCAAGCGGGCGCGGCGATTGATCAGTTCCACAAGGAGCAGTTGGTCGTCGATCGACTCGTCACGCTGTTGGAACTGCCGTCGAACGAACTCGAGAAACAAGCCGACTCGTTGATGCAAAGCTGGCTACAGCGAGCCAAGAACACAGCGACAGCCGGGCTGTCGTCGATGGCCGCGCGGGAGCGTTTCGAAGAACGGTTTGCGCTGTACCGTCACGACTTCGAGGTATCGGAAGACTTGCGAGACGAGAACTTCGAACTGCGTGTGCAGATGCCAGGCACTGTCGTACACAGCAACGGAGTAACGACCGGGAGCACGACTCAATGGCAGTTCAGCGGCCAAGAGCTCTGCCTGGGCGATCGTGTGCTCGTTGTTGAGTCGGTGGTCGCAAAGCCGTGACCGACGACCGCTACCGGCAGTGGATCGAGAGCCACAAGGTGGACGGCTACCGAGCCGCGTTTCGCGTCGTCGGCAACCACGAAGACGCCTTGGACGCGTTGCAAGAGGCTTCCCTGCGCCTCTATGAAAGGCGCCACGCGGTCACTCCCACGACGGTAGGAGCGTGGATCCGGCGAGTTGCGACGAACGCTGCGATCGACTTGGTCCGACGGCGCGCCACGCAGCGCCGGGCGCTGACACAGGCCTCTCACAGACACCCCGAGGTGGCTAGTGCAGCAGCGCCCGCAGAGCACGCAGAGGCGCATCAGCAAGTACTCGACTCGCTCGCGGCACTCCCCCCGCGGCAGTCGGAGGTGATCGCTCTTCGAGTCTACGAGGAACTCTCCTTCGTCGAGATTGCTGCGCAGCTTGGCATCTCCGAGACTACGGCGAAGACCCACTTTCGGCGCGGCATCACGACCCTACAGCAGCACCCCTGGGTACAGACTGCGAAGCTCCCACACCGTCACGATGCAAACAGGCACTAGGAGACACGACAGATGACAGATCTCAGCCACGAATCCTGCCGCAACGACCTCCCTCTGCTGGCTAGCGGAGACTTGTCGAGGGAGCGGCAACAGGAAGTGCGCGCTCACATCGCCGAATGCCCATCGTGTCATGCCGAGTGGCAGCGCGGCACTACGGTGCTCAGAGAACTGCGAGCGGCCGGCGCAACGCCGGATAGCTCGTCGACTGCAGCACTCGAGGACTTCTTCGAGCGTCGTATTGCGCCTGAGGTGCGAGCCCGCCGCCGCCGTGGCGCTCGAGTCCTGGGAGTGGTGGCGCGAGCTGCTGTCGTGCTGTTGGCCTTCAGCGCCGGTATGCTGCTGGAACGACTGACCTCGACCGCCACACCCCCCGCGTCGGTACCCCAGCCGTCGCCATCACAGGCTTCGAGAGTCGACCGGACCGCTCTCGACCAAGCCTACGAGCAGAGCAGCCGCGGGCAGCATGGCCTGGCGCGGGGCCTTCTCGCGCTCCGCTCGCTGCGCGACTCGTAGAGGCGGCTCCCCTCCGCTGCCGACGAATCCCAACCGCCGCAACCAGCCGGGCCAGAACCGACGTCCGCGGCGCAGCAAGTTGCGACTGTCGGACCGCGTTGACTTCACTCACGAAACCAATGGAGTTGCACGCGGGGCCGCGAGAAACCTTAGCCGTCCCCCGTCAGGTGCGCGAAACTGCAGCACTTACCGGCGAAACTCTCAGGGTTTCCCCCCCTTGGCGGGCCTCGGACCGGTGGTATAATTCCAGGTTCTGGGTCTATCCCTGTTTCCTTTGCGAGGCATTCTTGCGCTGAAGTTTCAGCCTGAGAACACACGGCGATTCGTAAGTTCTTTTGCGCTACCCACGCAAAAGACGCCTCGAATGAAATCTTTCGTACGACGACTCTGACGACAATCCGTCGCAAGAGGAGAGTAGAAAATGAACCGAGCGGTCTCCTTGTTGGCCTTCTTCGTGATGGCCATCCCAGCCATGGCAATGGCTCAGCCCCCCAGCCTGACATCGCTGACTCCAACGAACGGTTCGCCGCTCGGCGGAACCACAGTCGTACTCACAGGTACTGACTTCACAGCGAGCGATGCGGTGACGTTCGACGCGATTGCCGCGACCAGTGTGACGTTCGATTCCGCGACGCAGCTCACCGTCACGACGCCCGCTCACGCGGCCGGCGCCGTCGACGTCGTCGTCTCGAACGGCAACGGTTCCAGCACGCTGGTCGGTGGCTTCACCTACGACGCACCGCCGGTACTCACCAGCCTCGCACCGACCAACGGCACGCCGCTCGGTGGCACCAGCGTTGTTCTGACCGGAACCGGCTTCACGGCCGGCGACGCCGTCACGTTCGACGGACTCGCTGCGACAGTCACCTTCGATTCCGCGACGCAGCTCACCGTCACGACGCCCGCTCACGCGGCCGGCGCCGTCGACGTCATCGTCTCGAACGGCAACGGTTCCAGCACGCTCGTCGGTGGCTTCACCTACGACGCACCGCCGGTACTCAGTAG
>JBCCHQ010000056.1:0-32700 GCA_039028735.1 Planctomycetota bacterium
GACGCTCCCCTGCATCGGCTCGCGACTCCTTTGGTTCCTAGACAGCCCTACTCGACCGAAACGCTGCCATTGCGTGTCTCGATCTTCAGGTGGCCGTCACCGTCGCCAAGTGTGCCGACGAATCGGTTCCGCTCACTCGTCTCGGTGTGGGTCGCGCGAGCGACGTGGACCTTGCCGTTACGGCTGGTCACGTCGACAGCTGCTGAAGCTGTTTCGGGCAGGCGCAGCTTCACGGAGCCATTGCGTGTGATGATCGTGCCGCTCACGCGCGGATTGTCGAGCGTCGCCCGGATCGCCCCGTTGCGTGTCTGCAAGTCGACGGCGCCGCCTACCGCGTCGGCCTGGATGGCTCCGTTGCGCGTATGCGCCACGACATCGCCGTTCACTCCAGTCAACGACAGCTTGCCATTGCGCGACGCGATCCGCACAGAGCCTTGAATGTTCTTGACGGTGACGGCTCCATTGCGGGTATCGAGGTCAACCGAAGAATCGACATCGGACACCGCCATCTTGCCGTTGCGCGAGATCACATGTACTGCACGGTCGGCCGGCATGACAACTTCGAACGACACCGAACCTCCCCAGTACTTCTCTGGCTCTTGCTTCCAGGACCAACCCAGCTTGTACGCGCCCCCTTCGATCTTCGAGTCGACTTGAATCGCCGCGAGAGCCTGCTCGGCATCTTCTTGATCCACGCCCCCCCCTTTGATCAACACGTTGACCGCAAGGGCACCGTCGTGGCTACCGGTAACAGAGACTGAACCATTGCGCGTCTCGACACGGAGGGCGTTCCAGTCACCGGCGGCGGGCTCAACACCGAGGCGTTGCTCTTGCCAGACGCTGGGATAGAACGAACAACCCGACGCCAACAGGGTCACCACGCCCCAACAGACAATCTTTGCAGGTATTCTCTTCATGACTGCACCATCCGTTCGTTTGCTCCTCACCAGCGACCCGAGAACGCCCCGAGTCCGAGACGACGCGGCTCTCAGCAACTTCAGTACCGTACCGGGGATCGCCACAGAGCGGTAGGCGTGTCGACGAAACTACGACGCGGAAGCAGCCTCTGCGCCGCGATTCGGTTCAGCAACGGTCTCTCAGCAACTATCCTCCTGGCGAATCGCACCGACCAGAAGGAGAACCGATGCCACCGACCCGATGCGCACCCAGGCCCCTGCCGATCGCGCGACTGCGCCTGCCTACGTTGCTGGTGCTCGCGATACTCGTTGTCACTGGAGCCGTTGCCCAGGAACCTGATTGGCCACTGACCGTGGTCGAAGCGAGCAACTACGAACGCACGAGCACGTTGGCAGAGACCATCGACTTCCTACAAGCGCTGCAGAAACGGGGTGCGCCGCTGCGACTCGAGACGATCGGGCACAGCACGGAGGGCCGCCCGATCGTGCTCGTCGTCTGCGCCGATCCACCCGTCACGTCCGTCGCCGCCGCTCACTACAGCGGCCGTCCCGTCGTCTACGTCCAAGCCAACATTCACGCCGGTGAGGTCGAAGGAAAGGACGCCGTGCAGATCCTACTGCGCGAGATCGCCCAGCAGCCCGAACACCCGCTGCGCCAGCTCGTGTTGGTCGCGACGCCCGTATACAACACCGATGGCAACGAGGCGTTCGGGCCCTGCGAGCTACATCGACCGCACCAGGATGGACCGGCGCTGGTCGGCAAGCGGGCCAATGGAATGGGGCTCGACTTGAATCGCGACTGCATGAAGGCCGAGTCACCGGAGATGCGGGCCGCACTCGAGCATGTCTACCGCCGCTGGAACCCTGATGTCATCCTAGACCTCCACACGACCAATGGCACGCGACACGGATACGACCTGACGTACTCGCCACCGCTCAGTCCGAACACTCACCGTGAGATCCTGAACTACACGCGCGACCACCTCTTGCCGACGGTACGCAAGAAGATGACCCAACAGGGGTTTGCGACGTTCGACTACGGCAACGTAGACGATCCCGCCCAGCCGACACGCTGGTCGACGTTCAGCGCTACCCCGCGCTTCGTCTCGAACTATGCTGGCGTGCGGGGGCGAATCGGGATTCTCTCCGAAGCCACGAGCTACCTGCCCTTCTCGCGCCGAGTGGCAGTAACGCTCGCCTTCGTGCGTACTGTGCTGCTGGAGATCACCGCGCAGCGCGGCAGCATCTTGACCATGACCGCGGAGGTCGATGCGGAAGCGACTCGTTGGGGTTTGGCGCCAACAACTGCAGAGCCGCTGGGCACGGCGTTCGAGTTGGCCACGCGTGGTAGCGAGAAAGTGCCGCTGGAGCCGTTCGCACAGAGACCGCAATCGACGAGCGCGGCCCCGACGGCCTTGGCAGACTACGAAATCGAGATCTACGATCGCTTTCGCGCCACAGCCACCGCACGGCTGCCACGTGCATACGCGATCAGCTCGGCGTACCCAGAGGCAGTCGAACTGTTGCTGCGCCACGGCATCGTCGTGGAACGCCTCGATGCTCCTTGGACCGGCAGCATGGCACAGCTCCGCATGGCTGAGGTGAAGCGTGCTAAACGCCAGTTCCAGGGCCATGCGATGGTGACCGTGAGCGGAGAATTCGAGTCGAGGACCGACACCCTCCCCGCCGGCACCTTCATCATCCGCACTGCACAGCCGCTCGCGCGACTCGCGTTCCACCTGTTGGAGCCGACATCACGTGACGGGCTGACAGCTTGGAACTTCTTGGACCGCGGCCTCCGCGAAAAGAGGCTGCACCCAGTTCTGAAGATCGACCAGCAGCTGCACGCGTCCACGCATGTCGTGCAGCCGTAATGCAAGCGCGAAGAGGAGTCTTCAACCACACAACTTGCGCATGACCCACTCCAACGGGCCGCGTCGGAACTTCGCTCGCCAGGCAGCCGCAAACAATATGGCGGTCACAGCGAATACAACCGCACCGCCGAACGCGAGCTCTAGCCCTTGGTAGTCGAGAGCTTCACCGAGTGGCTCGACGACGATGAACATGAAGAACACGTGCGCCAGATAGCACGTCAATGCGAGCTGCCCACACTTCGCGAGCGGTCCAGAGAGACGCGCAACGAGTGGGATCGCCGTCAGCTCCAGACACAGGGCAATCCAGAAGATCGACGCGGAACCAGCAGTCAGCACATAGAAGGGACCCGGTGGAATCGAGCTGGTCCCCCACAGCTCCAACGTGAGCTCATTCGTTTCACCGGTCACTGCTCGCGAAGTCAAAGCGGCAACCACGTAGACGACCGCCGCCGCTCCCATTGCGAGCCGCCGCTTCCCGGGCGCCGCAATCCCCCAGCGGCCCAGCGCCATCCCGGCAAACAGGAACGCGAGCCAAGGAAACAGTGGATGCCAGCCGTTGAAGACCAGATTGCGCACCTGACCACGCCAGGTCCAAAACGCTGGGTAGCTGAGATCGGACCAGCGCCATCCCGCCGCGTAGTCGAGCCAGAGGTGTAGCAAGAGGGAAACGCCGACACTGCCCGCCGCCAGAACCCATAGCCAACGCACTCGCAGCTGAAGACAGAAGGCACCGATGGCTAGGTAGAACGCGTAGTAGTGCAGGATGTCACCGGGCCAAAGCACCTGCCATGCGTAGCCGACGACGAGCAACAACAAGGCTCGCTTGAGAATCGTCGCTCGCGCTTGCAAGAGCACGAGCCCAATCCCAGCAAGGGTCACGAACATCGCCGACGCGTTCCCTTCGAACGCAGACGCCAGAGTTCGCAGGGCAGCCGGCTGTGTCTCGCCCAGCGCCAGAACAACCTCGAAATTGACATACGCCATCGCAAAGATTGCGAGAGCCCGCGCTACATCGAAACCGACGATGCGGGGCTGCTTGCCCGTCGCTGTCACGAATACCTCAGTCTTGCAAGGTTGGAACTACGGGCACAACACGATGTTTGCACAATCGAGGGAGTCTGGCGTTGGGTCTTCACCGCAGCTTGGATGCGGAGCCGACGGTGGGACCGCAGGCATCCCGAACAACCCCGTCAGCATGCATACGGCATCTGCGATGTTGAGGATGCCATCGTCGTTGCAATCGCACGCGTCATCGCATGCGAGCGGTACGGCCGGCGGCGGCGACGGAAACGCGAAGCCGAGCAAGCGTACAGGGTCGGCGATATTGTAGCTGCCGTCTGCATTGCAGTCTCCACGCACGAATTGCCGCGGCGGCAGATCTCTCGGGATCAGCTGCCCACGCAGCTCGCCACCACTGAACGTGCTGGTATGGACATCGATGTACAGCTGACAGTCGAAGAAGTGCTGCACTATCGAGGCACTGACAATCTCCTTCGTCACTTTGCGCGGGCCCATCGGCATCGTAAAGATCGCCGGTGCACTGGCGCCCACCGGCGCCGGCCCATGCACAACCGTCGCTGACTCGGTCCCGGTGAGATCGGCAAAGCGCAGATCGTAGCCAAGGGTGTCTGTGTCTTTGTCGACGGAGAACAGTACATAGCCGACACCGTCTGTCGTCACGGGTGGGAGCACTTGCCCAGGCTCGAGCAGCGACAACGACGATCCGATCTGTCCCCGAACCTCACCGCCGAGAAACTGCGTGCTGTGGACCAACACATAGGCACGCCCGGTCAACAGCGCTTCTTCGTAGTTCTCTGAGTAGTTCCACGTGCCCTGCTTCAGCGGGCCCCCCGGGAGCGTGTGCGGAGGTGTTCCAACCTGCACATCACCATGCGTCGCCGGAACGTGAATGTGCGCCGCGAACTCACCGGAGGTCAAGATCGGATCATAGAAGATGTGGTAGCTCAGCAGATTCGCGTCGGTATCGATCTGGAAGACACCGAAGCCACTCGTCGGCGAGGTGACCACCGGTAGAACTTGTTCGGCATCCAACGTGCAGACCATGTCGCTGATTTGACCGCGCAACTCACCGGAGGGAAAAGCCGTCGACTCGATGTTGACGTACATCTTACCGTCGAGAAGGTCCGCCTCACTCGCTTCCGGGTAGTTCCATACTCCGGCCTTTGTCTTGCCGGCTGGCAACGCGTGCAGGACCGCCCCGTTGACTCCGGGATCTGCCGGTCCGCAGATATTGGCTGCGATCTCCCCCGAAGCAAGCGCCGACACGACGATGCTGTACGTGCACGTGTTGTTTGCCGTATCGACTTCGAAAGTGCCCGCGCAGAACGCCGGCGATCCCGATGGGGGTACGACCTGCACGCCGCCACCGATCATCAACAAGCGCTGCGGCGTCGCAGCACTCGCGTCCACGACCGGAGTGAGCAGCGCGATCAGCGCGACTCCACAGCTACACAAGAGCAGAACTCGATAGAATCGATGGAACATGACAGCCCTTCACAGTCCCTGGCCGAAGTCGGCCTTGTGTCATTGCATACACTCAGGAGCCGCTAGTGTAGGGGCGCAAGGAGGCGGGAGCAATCTGCGAGGAGGTCGAAAACTCGGGAGCTGCTGCCGGAACTAGCCGCTACCACTGTAGGCCAAGCATCATGCAGTTCAGCCCACTACCGATGCCCAAGAGCGCAACTTTGTGTCCACTTTCGAGCATGCCCCGCTCTGCCGCAATCGCTGCTGTGAGCGGCAATGACACGGTGCCAATGTTGCCGAGGAACGGATACGTGACAAAGTCGCGTTCCATCGATACGTCGATCATCTTCAACACCGTCTCTCGATGTGCCGACCCCACTTGGTGACAGATCGTCCGATCGACCGTGGCCGACGTCCAAGCGAGTTCGTTCAGCAGCGCGCTCCAGGTACGCAGCCCCAGCTCGACGCCGTTGTTCAAGACTGCAACGGAGTCCGTGTACATGTACGGATGGGGTACGCGCCGACCGTCCCAATCGACCCCCCAGCGACAGAGAGCATGAAACTCGGGCGCCGTTTGCATCACTCCCCCCAACAGGCGATGGCGCTCGCCCCTCGCAAAAGAGCCGTCGGTAACCAGAACAGCTGCCGCCCCGGACCCGCCGGTCAGCGTCGCGAGGCTCTTCGTGAAGAACTCCATCTCGGGACGCTCCAAGAGCTGCGCGATAATGACGTCATTGATCTCTCGCGCACTCTCGCACGAACAGACCAAGCCAGCACGGATCTGCCCCAACTCGATCCGGTTGGCAACATCGAGGATGCCGTTCACCACCCCCAGGCAAGCATTGCTGATGTCGAAGACGGCTGCACTGGGATCGACGCCGACGGCATCGGCAACGCGACAGGCTGTCGCGGGCTCGAAGCTCTCGCGGCAAACGCCTGCATAGATCACTGCGCCAAGATCACGCCCACTGACGCCACCCTTCTCGAGTGCCTGTTGCGCAGCCGCGATCGCTCCAGTCGACAGGGGTGTATCGGGTTCCCACCAGCGGCGCTCCTCGATGCCCGTCAAGACCGGCAGTTGCCCGGGGGCGATGCGCAGCTTCTCGTAGACAGGTGCGATCCGCTCTTCGAGTTCCTCCGAAGTCACGACCACCGGCGCCAACTCGTAGCCGATCGCGTCGATGAAGACGTTGTCGTACTTCAACGCCCCGCCTCCGGAACGCTCGCTACGGTGAAGTCACGCATCTCGTAGATCACACGACCATCCACGACCAAGAATCCGCTCGCGGTCATCGTGCGCGCTGCGTCATCCACGGCCGTGACGACTGCATCCACGGTCACTTCACTGTCTGTCGGCAAGACCTGTCCACGATAGATCCACTCGTGCTTCTGCCCCAGCTCGACTGCGCGCAACAAGGAATCGGCGCCCCACCGCTGCGTCGCGACAACACGCAGCAGCTGCAGAAAGGCTTCCAGCCCCAAGGACCCAGGCCACACCGGGTCCTGGTAGAAGTGCGCGTGAAAGAACCACTCGTCAGGGTTGATCGCCTTCTTCCCTCGAATGTAGCCAAGGCCGGCGGGCCCACCGTCGGCGACATACAGGTCCACTGTGTCGAGCATGCACAGCATCGCATCGGGGAACGGAGCTTCGCTGGGGTACGCGAAGCGCTCTCCTCTGGCCTCTTCAGAAGCGTCTGCCTCATAGCGCTCGGCGTCGCGAATCCCCACCTGATTCGCCAGCGCTGACTTCGAGAAAAAGCCGAAGTACGTGTCGCCTTCGTAGAGAACACCGTCGCGATCGCGCACGGTCATGTCATAGTTCTGAATGATCATCCCACCCGACCGCGACACTCGGGTCATCGTAATGTCGATCGCCAGCGTGCCGGTATCGGGCGTAACCGGTCGATGCTGGACTGCGCTCCCGCCAAGGTTGCGAAACGACAGATCCTCGTCGCTGCACAGCGCGGACCCAAGATAGGCGGCTAGCCAACCGCAAGGCTGCAAAGCGACCTCCAGCAGCACTGCAAACGGCATCTCGCCGCTGCGCCCCGACGCGAAGTACCAGGCGTCTGCCGGAACATCGTACTGCGCTTCGATGACTGCGCCAGCGGCGAGCTCCCACGGCTCACAGTTGTCGATACGTGTCACCCGATGCATGAACGCATACGGGTCACGCGGCAAGCGCGCGATCTTGCGCTCTTCGTCGAAGACGCGGTAGCGGTCGCCGAACGCCGCCGACGGCTTGCCTTCGCAGAACGCACGAATGCTGGCTTCATCGAAGAGTGCAGTGGCCGCGCCCTGTGCAACCGTTGTTGCCGGTGCACCGTCCCAAAGCGCCTCGAGCTGAGTGCGCGTTTGCCCGACCAGGCGCGTCGACATCCCAATGATCTCGACGACCGGCTTGCCGTCGGCATACATCAGCGCATCGACGATCGCATAGGGTTCGGGTCGATAGCCCAGCTCCTTGATCGTCACCTCGTACAAGACCTTCTGCGTCGTCGTGACCACTTGCCCGCGACACTTCAACTGTCCCTGCACGTCCGGAACGGGTTGATAGGCAACCGCGCCCTCTTCGGCGACCCACCCCATCCGCAGCAAAAATACCCGCAGCGTATGCAAGCAACACTCGTACATCAAAGTGCCCGGCATCACCATGTCGTCGCTGAAGTGGCACGTAAGGAACCAATCGTCGGGGCGGATGTCGAGCTCGGCGCGAATCAGGCCGAGACCAAACCGCCCGCCGGTCGGATCCAGCTCGACGACTCGGTCGAGGAGGTGCATCTGCCCACCGGGCAACGTCACCGGGGCGTGCAGGGGCAAGCCGGCGAACGCCTCACCGAAACAGCCGGCCAAGTCTCCGGCCCGCAGCTGTTCGATCTGGGCGTCACTGAACGACTCTGGCCGCATCGAGACCAAGTCGCGCCAATCGTCGGGGCGCTTCCCTGGCAGCGGGCGCCGGTCCAACGCAGTGTGAACGATCCCCTTCCCTTCGGCCAACTCAGCGGCCGTGAAGAAGCCCGCGCAGCCGTTGCGCATCGTCAGTAGCGGCCGCCCGTCGACCGTCGCATCGAATCCAAAGTGGAAGAACCAAGGATTGCCGTGCCGGAAGAACCGCTCGATGCGGATGTCGTATCGAATCACCTTGCCTGGCTCGGGCAGCTCGTCGTGGAACGTGACGACTGCGTCGAGCAGGCGATAGACCGCGTTTCCGCGAGTCTCGAAGTCGATTCCCAGGTACCCGGACAAGAACAGGTCCGCTTGCCCCGCCTCGACCGCGATACAGGTTGGTATCCGACCGCAGTCCAGGTACCAACCGCCCGGCAAGACATCGTGCTCGGTGATCAGGCTGCCCCCGGTCATCGACCGGGCCTCGCCATCGATCGACAGGATTCTGTCGACGAGCATCAACGGCTCATCGGGCAGGCGTACGCGCGTGGGAAACGTGTCGACGTCGGCGAAGTCGGGACCCAGCACCCGCGCAATCGAGCCGATCGCGATCTCCATGCATTGCTCGCGATCGAACAGCACGTCGGGGCGCCGATGATCGGCAGTGACGACGGCTCTTTCGTGAATCAAGGGGTCCATTGGAGCAACTTGCGGGAGCTGCAAGTCCGGCAGCGACAGCTGTGTTGGGTCGCCACCTTGCTGCAGCAGTTGAAGCTGTTCGCCGAGCACTGCGGCATAGGCCTGAGTCAGATCTCCCGAAAGCCGTAGAAACGTCTCGTGAGCGCTGGCAGTCGCCTCCTGCATCGCGACCCAACGAGCGCGATCGGTGTCGTCGTTGTCACTCCGGGGCCCGGCTGCCGGTGTTGCAGCCGCGGGCATGGGGCCAACTGGATCGCTTCCTGCAGCGATCCGCGGTGAAGTCGCCTGCAACGGCGCTTGCGCCGGCGCCGGTGCGGCTGCAACGAATCGCTGTGGTGCCACCTCGGGCAACACTGGCGCTGGGTCGATCGTGCGTTGCGGCTCGTCGACGGGCACCTGAGGAGAGGATGCCGGGCTCTCGAAGGGCGCCCCACCGACAGCGATCGACAACCCGGGCGCTGGCGTGGTCGTGGCCTGCGCGGCGCCGGTACTCCCATACAAAGGCGCCAAATCAATTGCGGCTCCTTCGGCCGCCAGCGTTGCCAACACCTCGAGGAGCGACGTGAACTCAGCACGCTCGCGGCGGCAGGCCGCCACGCAACGATGCGTTCGCTGCCCGAGGATCGCAGGAATCATCCGCGTCAATGTGGCCCGCGGACCGATCTCGACGAAGACCCGCGCACCCGCTTCGTAGGCCGCTTCGATCGACTGCGGAAAGTCGAAGCCGTGCAAGGCCTGGGCCAGGATCGATTGCGCAGTGTTTTCCCGCGTCGGCTGCTGCGCCTTGCCGGCCGCGCAGCTGTAGAAGTCAACGTCAGCGGGCGGCGTCGTGTCGAAGAGATGCAGGTCGTGGTAAGCCTGCGCGACCGGCGCTGCCACTTCGCAGTGCACCGTCGTCACGCCGTCGACGGCGTGTAGCTGCGCACCTAGCTCCTCGACAACCCGCAGGACGGCGGCGCGCTCGCCACCGATCACACACTCATCTGGCGTGTTACGCATCATCAGATACGCGCGGTCATGACGCTCGATCACGGGGCGCACTGCGGCCGCCTCCCGCTGCACAACCCCGACCAACCACTCGATATCATCCGTCGCTGAAAGCCCCCAGCATTCGCGAGCAGCATCCAGACGCCCAGCAAGTTGAGTCTTGAACAACGGCGTCGCGACCATGCGTTGATACATCTCATCGCGGGCGCGCCAGACTCTGTGGGAGAACAACCCGGCGGTCTCACCGAGGCTGTAGCCTATCACTGCAGCGGGGCGGACACCGAACTGCGCAATCACGTCGGTGACCACTGTACCGAGCGCCACCTGCCCAAAGATCAACTGTTGGTGCAGTTCATCAGCAGTGCCGCTGCGCCCTTCCCAGAAACGCTCTGGCACCATCTGACTGCGCAGAGTCCCCGTTTCTTTGTCGTGGCGACGCAGCACAGCCGGCCAGCGCAGTGCGTACTCGCGCCCCATCCCTGGGTAGTGATTCCCCGACCCCGGGTACACGAACGCAACGGTTCCTGGCTCCACTGTACTGGTGCCCGACAACAACGGCGCGGCACTGAAGAACACGCGTGACGAATCCCCATCGTGGTCGTCTTCGATGCATGCGCGAGCAGCGGCGACTTGTTGCTGCAGCTCCTGCGCACTCCCGGCGATCAAGGCAACGGTGCACTGCCCCTTCTCGACGCTCCCCGAAGCGACGCTTTCCGATGCTTGGAACCACGCCTTAGCCATCGCATCCGCCGACGACGATGCGGCAACGCCTTCGTCTGCGATGCGGCCCAACGCGGCGACCTGCTGCAACAAGCCTGCCGCGTCGTCAGCCCGAGCCAAGAACAGCGCCTGCGGCGGCGCCCCGAGCGGACGAGCGCGGTCGGCATCGCTGACAGCATCCGAGGCGCCGTCATATCCAGACAGCGTCACATGGCTGCAGCCCCCGCCAACGTTCGTCGTTGCTACACCGGCGACGCGCGGCCCGGCCTCGCGGTCGCGCAGCCAGTACTGCGGAGCCGTGCGCACTACGGCGGTGCCCGTTGCTGTAGCGGGTGGCAAGATCTCTTGCCGCAGCGCCAGGGCTGCCTCGGCGACCGACAAAAGGCCTGCGGCAGCTCCGCAGTTGCCGATGCGATCGGCGTGCTGGCCCAGCGGCAGGCCGCGGTCACCAGTCTCGATGCGAGCCCGGGCAGCGGCGTTCGCCATCGGGGTCGGACCGCCGATCACCGAATCGGCGATCCGTGACTCGCCGGGCTCATCCGCGGCAATCGCTGTCGCGTCGGCAACGCCATCGATCACTGCATAGATCCGATCGCCATCGCGCTCGGCGTCCTCGACACGTTTCAAGACGAAGGCCGTCGCTCCGTCAGCAACCGGAACCTGCGATTCGTGCTGTGGGTGCAGGGCATCGGCAGCGAGAGCCGCCCGAACGTCTCCGGCGAGATCGACAGCACCCACGAGAGCGCGATCGAGTTCGTGCTGCTGCAGCATGCGGACCGCAGCGTGGAGCGCGCTGATGCCAGAGGTCTCTTCGCTGGACAGCGTGAAGCCAACGCCGCCCACTCGAAACTCACGGGCTAAGCGGCTGGCGACAATTCCTCCCAGCGCTCCCATCGTGCGGTTCGCCGTCAACGGCGGTCCGAATGTGTCCTTGCGTTGCGCCGGCTCCTCATGGCCGCGACCGGCAGCTCGAGCATCCAGCGCCCAGCGAACCGTGAAGTTCGTCGTGTTGAAGTCGAGACCGATGCCGACGAAAACTCCACTGCGCAACCCAACCGCAGCCGGCTCCGTCTGTGGATCGATACCGGCGTCGGCAAACGCACCTGCCGCAACCTCCAGCATCAGCAGTTGCTGCGGCAGCGTTTCGGCGAGTTCGGTCGGTGGAATCCGAAACTTGCCGTGCGGCACTACGATGTCATCAATCCAATAGCCATCGACGGCGTGCAAGCGTTGCTGCTGGAACCAGCGACTCTGCGCAACTCCCCACCAGCGAGAGTTCGTCGTCGGCGACGCGTTGGCAGCTCCGAAGGCACGCTCTTGGAACGCAAGTCGTCCCTGCCAGGGACCGACGTGCGCATCGAGACCGACAATCGCAATGGCAGGTACGGCGTCCGGCGCCGCAGTCTCCGGAACAGCGGTCCCAGGGAGCCACTCCTCGAGAAGCAGGTGCGCGTTGATCCCGCCGAATCCGAACGCACTGACGGCCGCTCTCCGAGGCGTGTCGGCGCCCCGGCGGGGCCACGGCTGGGCTTGCTCCAGGACTCGAAAGGCAGAACCACCGAGTGGAGTGTTCGCACCGGGCCGTTCGAAGTTCGCCGTCGGTGGCAACGTCTCGTGCCGCATCGATAGCAGCGTCTTCAAGACCCCTGCTGAGCCTGCTGCAGTCAACGTATGCCCAATGTTCGACTTCACCGACCCGAGGACGCACTGCGCTTCGTTCCACCCAGCATCGCCCCACAGCTGGCGGAGGCTTGCTACCTCAGCCGCATCACCGACGGGCGTTCCGGTCGCGTGACATTCGATGTGATCGACGTCTTGCACAGCCCAGCCCGCTTGGTCGTATGCAGCCCGCATCGCACGCAGCTGCCCCTCGCTCCTCGGTGCCAACAAGCTACCACCGACGTCGTTTGAGAGGCCAACGCCACAGATGACGCCGTGAATCTCATCCCCTGCACGCACAGCATCGGACAGTCGCTTCAGCAGGAACATGCCGCTGCCTTCGCCGACGACGAGGCCGTTGCCCTTCTCGTCGAACGGCGAGCACCGCCCGGTTTCCGACAGCGCGCGCAGCTGCGAAAAACCCATCTGCGTATATAGGGGGTCAGGGCGCGACAGGCCGCCAGCCAGCATCGCATCGACTCGCCCCTGCTGCAGTTCATCGACAGCAAACTTCAGCGCATACAGAGACGATGCGCACGCAGCATCGAGCGTGTGGGCGCCGCCACCCAGAGCGAGCGCCCGGGCCAGCACTGTCGCCGGCAGGCCCGCCACGTAGCGGTTCGCGGGGTCCGTGCTGAGTCCAGGACCAACTTCGACTGCGCCAGTGGCCTCGTCGAATGTGCCTCCAAGAATCTCGCGTGAGATAGCCGATGCACTCTCGGTCGGCAGCACGATGTTGCCGAACACGATACCGACGCGCTGACGATCGACGCTGTCGGTGTTGCCGCCTTGCCACGCCTGCCGGCCAGCATGCAACACCAGCTGAAATGCCGGGTCGAGCCGCTCCAAATGCTCGCGAGGTAGCGCGAAGCCTTCGAGATCGATCGCTGCGTCGATGAAGCAGCCACGGCGCGAGTAAACCCGGTCCGGTGTCGCGACTTGCGGATCGTACGCTTCGTCGACGGGCAAGGTCCAACGCCCGGGGGGAGGTTCCGTCGCCGTATCGACACCATCGCGTACGATCTCCCAGAACGCCTCGGGATGCGTGGCTCCTGGGAAGATGGCGCCGATGCCGACGATGGCTACGCGCTCACGCGCGGGGGGCAAACTCATGCGTGCTCAAGCTCCGATACCTACTTCCAAGTTCCTCGCCAAGCACGCGCGGTGGCTACTGCTTGCGGAACGCCGCCGCCAACGATTCGTCGACGACACACTCGTACCCATCGAGACGGGCGACCAGCGCCCCGTTGGCATCCACGAACTCCAGGTCCGCGATAACTCGTTGCGGCGTGTGCTCCCGAACGTGCCCAACGATCCTGACGCCGTCTTGCGGGAAGCGCCGCGCGAACTGACGGTAGCTCCCTGCGAGTACCGGCAGTGAACCCGCTGCCAGCTGCTCCCATGACCACAAGATCAGCAGCTGAAAAGCACAATCGAGGGCCAACGGATCGGCAATCCAATTGCGTCGTTGCGGCTGTCGCAGCCATTCGCTCGGCGCAGGCGCCACGCGGGCGCGGGCGACGATTCCGGCTGACGAACAGCCGTCGACGGCTTGTATCCCCTGCAGGCCGACGCCGTGAAAGAGCCGTTCGTTGTACGACTGCTGCACCGACTGAGAGTACGGATCCAAAGCCGGGGTCGGTCGCGCGGCATCGGCCGCCGGCAACGCGTCTGCCAGAATCACGCAACCGGCTGCGTGCAGCACATCGCGATCGCCTGCGCGCGAGCGCAGCTCCACGCGGACCTTGTAGAGGCCACGATCACGCTCGGCTTGTCCAGCGAGCACCGCGACGTTCACCTGTGCCGAAGAGTCCAGAATGACGCCCTTCAACACTCGCACGTCATCGAAGCCGTGGAAGTGCAGGCCAGGGTTGCGATGCAGCGCAGCATGCGCCAACCACTCGAGAGTCAGCGCGAACGGCACGACCGGACGACCGTCGAGTCGATGCCATTCGAGCACCGGACAACTCTGAACGTCGACCGCCTGCTGGAACGCGACAGGCAGCTCTACGGCAGGCACACTCTGCTGAGCAGCCCCACCCAACACGACCACCTCGACCGGGCGCTCCCCGCGCGCGCAAACTTCGTCGACGAGGTAGCGGGCCCCCGCGGCTGGATCGATCAGGGCGATCCCCTCTTTCTCGAACAACCGAGCGAGTTCGGGCGTCACCATGCCGCCGTCCCACGGCCCCCAGTTCACCGACAGCACACGGCACTCCGGATAGCTGCGCGCGCACTGCTGTGCGAGCTTGTTGAGCACCTCGTTCGCCATGGCATAGTCGACTTGCCCGACACGCCCGTAGCGTGCTGTCGTCGACGAAAACAACACCAGTAGGCGCAGTGCGTCGCCGTCTACCGCCTCGGCGAGCGCGCGAAAGCCGTCCACCTTCGTGCGATAGACGCGCGCGAACGCTGCTTCGGTCTTCTCTTCGATCTTCTGATCGGCCAAGACACCGGCGCCGTGAATCAAAGCGCGAACAGCGCCGTGTTGCTGCTTCACCTCGGCAAGTACTGCGGCTACCGCGGCGCGGTCCGTGACGTCGACGGATCGATACTCAACTGCTGCGCCCGCGGCTCGGAGCGCATCGAGCGTCTGCAACATTTCCCGGTTCGCGACGCGCTCGCGGTGCAGCTCGCCAACGATCTTTGGCGTCGTCGCCGTTGGCTCGTGCTCCATGATCGCCCGCTTCATCTCGGCTTCGCCCTCGGCCGCCTGCAGCCACTCCGGTTCGGGCTGCGGTGCTGCGGAGCGTCCCAGCAGCACGAATGTCGGCGCGCACCTCACTGCAATTGCTGCGAGGCAGTCCGCTGTCACACCGCGAGCCCCTCCGCTGACAACGACGACGTCGCCACGTTCGAGTGGAAATCCGCCGGCCTCGTCCTCATCGATCGGTGTCTCGGTCAATTGCAAAGTCGTACGCGCCCCCTGCACGGTCAAGCCAACCTCATCGGGCCCAACCAACTGCAGCTCCTCGACGATCAGTCGCGCACATTCATCGAGATCGTCGAGCTCGGCGGCCAAGTCGATCGCCTTCGCGGAGACCTCCGGCCACTCGCGCGCTACCGTCTTCGTCAATCCAGCCAGCGCGCCCGAAGTCGCGTCGCGAATCGGGTCCACATCACCAAAGCCGAACGCTCCATCGAGCCGGGTAACAGCAACGACTGCGCTCCTGTGCGATCGGTCGGGCGCGCGCAGGGCCGGGGCCACTTGTCCCAACATGCGCAGGGCGCCCCAAAGAAACGACTCGGTCGTGCCCTTCTTGGGAGGCACAACGACGACACCGTCGAGAGGTCCTGGGGTTGCCGCGTCATCATCGACCGACACCAGCTGCGCTTGGAAGCCGATGGCTTCCAGCCGCTTGCCGATACGGCGCGACAGCTCGCCCCCTTCAGCGGTAATCCAAAACAGCGCGCCTTCCGGCACATCGAGCTTCTGCCGGGTTGGCGGGCGCCCCAGCCGTGTGGTCGTCACCAAGCTACGCTGCACAGTCGGCAACGCTTCTTCGGACGCGCCGTGTTGTTCGACGTCACTCACGGGTGCAGCCTGGGTCGCGGGCGTAGCATCCGTCGGCGTCGCCGGCGCCGCTCCGCCACTGAGAAACGACACGATCTCTTGTAGCGTACCGAGCGCACCCAAGTCTTCCGGCTGTACGGCCGGCAGCTCGGGCAGTCGTTCTTGCAGAGTCGACAGGATCTCGACGCGCTTGATCGAGTCGATCCCCAAGTCGGAATCGAGCTCCATGTCGAGGTTCAGCATCTCGGAGGGATACCCAGTCTTCTCGGCGACCACCTCGATCAATACGTTCGCGACGGCGGTGTCGTCGTGGTTCGCAGTCGCTGCGGACGTCGCACCATTGTCGCTACTCCCGACTGCGACATCCGTAGCAGGAGCCGCAACCGCAAGAAACTCGACGATCTGGCGCAGTGACCCCAGCGCCCCTAGTTCTTCCGGTTGTACTGCCGGCGCTTCCGGCAACTTCTCCTGGAGCGCCGACAAAATCTCAACTCGCTTGATTGAGTCGATGCCGAGGTCGGCATCCAATTCCATGTCGAGATTGAGCATCTCGGTGGGATAGCCGGTCTTCTCGGCAACGACCTCCAACAGGACGCCCTGGACCCGCTCGCTGGAGACGCCACTCGCCGCGGGAATCGGTGCAGCTGCGTCAGCCCCACCGCGCGCGACGGAGGTAGACAGTCGCTCGACGATTTGTGCGAGCGTCTGCAACTGGCCCAGCTCTTCGGGCTGTACCGCCGGCGCTTCCGGCAGCTTCTCCTGCAACGACGAAAGAATCTCAACGCGCTTGATCGAGTCGATTCCCAAGTCGGCATCGAGCTCCATCTCGAGGCTCAACATTGCGACCGGGTAACCCGTCTTCTCAGCGACGACATCGAGCAACACCTGCTGGACGTCAGCGCCTCCATCAGCAGCTGCCACCGGAGCTGGTACCGCTGCGGGTGGCGGCGCCACTTCTGGCTGCGAAACCATGGGCGAAACAGGCGGCGGCGCAACGGGCGGCGCCACCGGAGCCGTCGGACTGGCAGGCACGTGCGAAGTCGCCGGCACGACGCTGGCTGGGACATTGGCTGGGACATTGGCTGTCACACTGGGGGTTGCGGCAGGCGCAGTAGCAGCTTCGCCACGATAGAGGCGAGATTGCTCTCCCATGAGTCCCTGCAGAACGGTCAATGCCTGCGACTGCCCTTCGAGGAACTGCTGGTGAATCCGTGCTGTCTGTTCTTGCAGACGCTGCAACGCCGACATGTTGTCCTGCGTCGCACGAATCGCTGCGGCCATCGCGGCATCCGCAGGCTCACCACCGTGGGCACTCATGGGCGCGTTCCTCTCTTGAGTCGTTTGTGGTTGCGGCGTCAACGGCCTCACCGGCTGCTGCGGCGTAGCTGCGACCGTGGATTGCGGCGCCGCCGCACTCGATGAAGCGTTGGTTGCCGGCTGCTGCGTCGGCGACGTCACGTCCACGCGCCGAGCGGTTGCTTCCCCTGCAGGGCGTTGCGGGGGACGCGGTGGCTCCGGTTTGCGATCCCCACGCTGGTTGGCTCCGGAAATAGGGACCGTGAACGCGGGCTTCTTCTGTGTGCCTTCGGCACCGACCGCGGGCGCGGGATCCCACGCCTGCAGCGCAAGACCGCGACCACTTGCAACCAAATGAGCCAGCACTCGCGCGAGGTCCTCGACACCGGGGCGTTTCCCCGAGCTTGCGTCGACGGCAATCGTCTGGTGGGGGCGGTCGCCGAGTATCGCCGCGACCAAACCGGAGAGACGCGCACCGGGCCCTACTTCGAGGAACGTGCGCACGCCCTCGCGGTACATGTTCTCGATCTGCTGCACGAACTCTACCGGGGCTGCCAGCTGCCCGGCCAGCAGTTTGCGCGCTGCAGCCGCGTTCTCTGGATATGTCGTCGCAGTCGTGTTCGCGTAGACCGGCAACTGCGCTTCGGCGAACCGTACCTTGCCCAGCACCTTCTCAAAGGGGTCTGCGGCATCGGCAACGAGAGGACTGTGAAACGCCGCGGCCACGGGCAGCTTGCGGCAGCGGACTTGTAGCGCCTCGAACGCCGTCGCCGCGCGGTCAACCTCCGCCGACGCCCCAGACAGGACGGCCTGTCGCGGCGCGTTGCGATTGGCGATGATCAAGTCGATGCTCTGATCGGCCAGCACCTTCTGCACCAGGTCGAGCGGCGCTTGCACGGCGAGCATCGCACCACGATCCCCTTGTGAGGCTGCGCCCATCAAACGACCGCGGAAGTTCGACAGAGCATGCAGAGAACGATCAGTGATGGAGCCAGCGACACACAGCGCGGGCAGCTCGCCGAAGCTGTGCCCGGCTGCGACGTCAGGCGTCACTCCAAACGACTCGAGCGTGCGCAACGCACCCAGCGCGACGGCCCCGAGCGCTGGCTGCGCAACGCGCGTCTCCCGCAGCGCGAGTTCGTGCTTGCTCTGCGTGTCGTCGTCGAAAGCCGGTTGCGGGTAGATCAGGTCGCTGAGCCGGTCGGTGCCGTGCTCCTCCACATCTTCCCAGAAAGCCGTGTTCGCAGCGGCCAACGCCTCCTGCATCTCCGGGAACTGACAAGCCAAGTCGCGCAACATCCCCACGTACTGCGAGCCCTGCCCAGGAAAGAGAAAAGCCAGCTTGCCTTCGTCGGGACCACTGCCGAAGTAGATCCCATCGGGCGTGTGCCAGGCACGTTGCCCGGGACGTTCAGACAGCGTGCGCAGCGTTGCTCGCAAGCGGCGCACCAAGTCCGCGCCGTCGCCACTGTCAACGACTGCCAACCGGCAGGGCGCGTCCGCAGCGAACCGTGCGCGACTGGCACGCGCGATCTCACGCGGCGTCTGCTTGCCGACCTGAGCGATCGCATCCTCGAGTTGCGCCGCGATCGCTGCCGCGTCGGCTCCTGAGAAGGTGTGGATCTGCACATCCCCTCCCCAGTCGACTCCCGCTTTCTCCGCTTCGTATTCCTCGAGAACACAGTGGAAGTTACTGCCGCCGAAACCAAACGCGCTGACAACCGCCCGTCGTGGGTGTTCGGTACGTGGCAGCCATGGGCGCTTGACGGTGTTGACGTAGAACGGCGTCTCTTCCGGCGCCACCTTCGGATTGGGCTGATCGACTTTGATCGTCGGTGGGAGCACCTTGTGCTGTAGCGCCATCACGGCCTTGATCAGGCCAGCCGAGCCCGCCGCTGCTTTCGTGTGCCCAATCTGCGACTTGACGGAACCGATCGCACACCATGAGCCCGTTTCGCGGTGATCGCGATACACGTCCGTCAACGCCGTGACTTCGGTCGCGTCCCCGACGGAAGTCCCGGTGCCATGAGCCTCGACCAGCTCTACCGTGTCTGGCGTAATGCCTGCGATGTCGTAGGCGTTGCGCAGCGCCTTGGCTTGACCCGTTGCGCTGGGAGCGTACACCGCGTTGCCGCGGCCGTCACTCGAAGAGCCCACGCCACGAATCACCGCGTAGATACGGTCGCCGTCTCGTTCGGCATCTTCGAGACGCTTCAAGACGACCATCCCCAACCCCTCGCCGATGATCGTGCCATCGGCATCGGCAGCAAACGGCTTCGCGTTGCCACTCTTCGACAGTGCGGGCGTCTTGCTGAAGCACATGTACATGAAGATGTCGTTGAACGTATCGACACCCCCAGTGATGATCATGTCGCTACGCCCAGACGTCAGCTCCAGGGCGGCCAGGTGCAGAGCACTCAGCGAACTCGCGCACGCCGAATCGACGACGCAGTTGGTCCCACCCAAGTCGAGGCGTCCCGCAACGCGCCCTGCAACGACGTTACCGAGCAAACCGGGGAACGAGTTCTCTTGCCAACCGACGTAGGAGTCCGAGATCTTCTCGACAACGTTATCGGCGGTCTCTGCATCGACGCCGGCTTCGTCGAGTGCCCGGCGCCAGATCGGGTGTCCCAAACGGGCGCCCAATGGCACGACCAACTCCAGCGTGCCCGTAACGCCCAGGATCACGCCAACGCGGTTGCGATCACAACTCCCCTCGGCGCCGTATCCCGCATCGTCGAGAGCGCGCTGGGCAGCCACCATTCCCAGCAGTTGTGACGTGTCCGTCGCTTCGATGTCTTTCGGAGCGATGCCGAACTCCAGCGGGTTGAAGTCGACAGGACGAATGAAGCCACCACGTTCGGCATACGTGCGGTCTGGAGATTTTGGGTCGCCATCGTGGTAATCGGCCACGCTCCAATGGCTTGCCGGGATCTCGGTGATCGCATCGACGCCACCTTTGATGTTGGCCCAATACTCTTCGAGATCATCTGCCTTCGGAAACATGCAAGAGATCCCGACGATTGCGAGGCGTGACGGCTGCGCGTCATCTTCTCGCGGTTCTTTCCCCTTCAAGAACTTCACCTTCCCACTGCCCACCTATCGACCACCAACGCCGTGCGCGCTGAGTTCTGCGGCACTACGCGGAACCACGCAAAGCGCTGCGTTCGGGACGGGCACCCCCTGGGTGCGTAGTTGCTGGGCTCGCGCGTAGACGCAAGCACCATAGAGGAGATTGTGTGCAACATGCACGACGGTCCGGTTCTCGAGCTGCTCGAGTGCAGACCCGCGAACCCACTCATTGAATGCAGCCATCGCCGGCCCGCACCAGATCTGGTAATCGATCTGACGCGCCGCTTCCCCGCGGTTGGCCCAATGCGACGCCTGCCCAAGGTACCAACGAAAGACCAGTGCCATCTGATGCTTCGGATCACGCGCCGCACGCTCGTTCTGCGCGGGGTCGCGCTCGGCGAAGAACGCATGGGTCTGTTGCCAGATTTCCGCGAGCGGTGCCCGAAAGATCGTTTTCTCGAGCTGCGCGCGCTCCGCATCTGGAATTGCGTCGATCGAATCGTACTTGCGATACAGTTCGTAGAGCTTGTGACCTCGCATGGCGAACATCGTGCCACGCTTGAGCACTTGCACCTCTACGCCCATTTCGAACATGTCGGCGGCGGGCGCCATAGCAATGTCTGCCTGTTCGGCGTCCGCGAGCATCTGTCGCACTTGCGGCGACGTGCCGGCTTCCACACACCCTTGATTGACCGAACCCGTCAGCACGTACGCAGCACCCATCGCAAAGGCTGCCGCGGTCGAGGCCGGGGTCGCAATGCCGCCCGCTGCGCCGACCCGCAACGGTAGGGCATAGCCGTATTCAGCCTGCATCCGGTCGCGCAGTGCGATCAACGTCGGTAGAAGCGCCAATGCCGGCCGATTGTCGGTGTGCCCACCGGAGTCGGCCTCTGCGGTCAGATCCTGTGCCATCGGAATGCGCCGGGCTAGCTTCGCTTGCTCCGGTGAGATGGCCCCTTCGGCAACGAGAGTTGCCAGAAACTTCTCCGGTGGCGGCGCAAAGAATCGGGTCGCGACCTCGATCCGCGAGACCTTGGCTACAATGCGGTTTGGCGTCACGATGCGCCCGTCGGCGTCCTCGTGGATCCCGGCCACTCGGTAGCGCACGACCGGCAGCGTCAGGTCGAGGTAGGCGGACGCCTCCACCAAACGTACGTTGCGGTCGAGGTACAGCCGCACCACGGCGGCTTCGAGATCGGGCTCGTTCGGGCTGTGGATCAGGTTGAATCCGTGCGGCCGATCACCGAGAGCGGCCTGCAGCCGATCGATCGCAGCTGCCACAACGGGCACCGGCAAGCCGGCGGCTCCAAAGAAGCCCAGTAGGCCAGCGTTGCTCATCGCCTCGACGACCTCGACCGACGCGATGCCGTTCGCCATAGCCCCGGAGACATAGGGATAGCGAATGCCGTGATCGCTGCAGAACGTAGGGTCGCCCAACTGCTGCGGCTGGCACGGGGCGACGACGCCCAGCAAAGCGTGCCCCGACTCCGTGTTGGCACCCCAGGTCGCCTCGCCATCTTGCGCGACAGCGATCGCGTCTTTGTCGGCAACGACGTAGCACGGCCCTTCGATCGCCTGCAGCGCGGCGACCAACGCTTCGTCGCCATGCTGCAGCGTACCGCCACGCCACGCGCCGCCCATCGCCACGCTGTGGGTGGAGGGCGTCTGTGTTCGCGCAGCATCCTGCACGGACGATGGGGTCAACGGCTTCAAGGGAGACGACTCCTGATCGGTGCCTTCAATGGGCGCCGGCGTTGCGATGCCGACGCGGCCAATACCCGCCGACGAGGCCTCAGTTCACGGGCGACGTGGGGCTCGAAGAACGGGGTATGGTAGCCTTCAGACCCAGGGTGTACACCCTGTTTTTGACACACGCTAAACCTCTATCATGGAAAGACTTAAACACGCATCAATGAGGCCTCAACCGGGCACAAAGGCCGTTTCGGAGAGCGCTCCTGTGGCCCGCGGGGGACCCGGTACGCGCGCTACTCCTCCAGTTCGACCCCAAGTCCGTCCGCGAGGCGGTTCACGTAAGCGTAGTAACCCGTGACCTCAGCGATGGCGAGCACGTCGGCATCGCTGAAACCGACACCACGAAGACGCGCCACATCCCCTTCTCGCATCTGCGCTGGCTCGCGACTCAGCTTCGTGACGTAGTCGAGCATCGCAACGCGCTTGGCGCTGAGACCAGCCTCCCTGTAGTCGGCTTCGATCTCCCTTAGCAGCGCATCGTCTCCGAGTAATCGGCGCAGACCGCGCCGGTGATGCGTCAGTCAGTAGTGGCACTGATTCAGCTGGCTCACGACCAGCGCGATCAGCTCGCGTTCGACCTTGCGCAGCGTCGGCGTGCCCCGCATCACCGCTTCATACAGCGCCAGGTGCGCTGCGAGACCGGCTGGGTGGAGCGCGTGGATCTGTATGATGTGGTCGACGCTGCCGTCCGGGTTCGCACCGCGCTCGTACAGCTGGGCGAGAGACTCATCGGCGTCTTCGGGTCGAGTCGTTTCAATCCACGCCAAGGCCATCTCCTCCGCTCAAGATTCGGTCGCAAGCTGGCGCTACCCGTGCGGCGACAACGGCAACGAGCAGCGCGGTCACAGCTCCGGCATACACGTCCATCGTGTAGTGCGCTCGCAGGACGATCACCGCAAACATCTCGAACAGCGCTACGAAGGCTGCGACGATGCTCCAGCGCACGCCGCCCATACGCCCCACTTCGATGGCTCCCAACGTCGCGAGAGCTGTATGCCCCGAGAAAAAGAAGTCGTTGGCCACGCTGTACGTGACCAACAGCGATGGGAACCCGGGGTCATGCCAAATCATCCCCGCCGGCTGCGGCAGCGGCGACAGCGTCTGACACAACTGTCGCAAGGCGAACAATAGGATCAGTCCGACGAACGGTCTCAGCGTGGGACCGAAGATCGCACCGATGATCAAGAACAGCGCGAGGATATCGATGCCGAGCGAGCTGACGATCAACAACCCGTTGGCAAGTGGCTCGCTCTCGTGCAAAAGCTGGTGGCAGCCAGCCGTCAGCGCAAACAGACCGTCCCCTGCTGACAGCAGTGCGCCTGCGACTTCTTGGTCCGGTGGCAGCTCTCGCGCTCCGAGCAACGATTGCGTCAGGAACCACAGTGCCAGCCCCACGACGACAACGGCGACGCGCAGCCAGCGAGTGCGTTTCATGGCTGCGACCCGGCGGCATCCGCTGGACGCGCCAGGCGTTCCGCATCGTCGATACCCAACGCCTGCTCGAGGCTGGCCTCGATGGCCGCCATCAGCGGATCCGGCCCACGGACTCGTTCTGGGCTGACCTCGAGGCCGTCGCAGATATCGATCGCCACCTTCAACGGCGGGTGCGGTCGCGCTGCGTCATCGAGATCTTCCTCGAAGCGCTCGACGGTTTCCAAGTAGCGTTCATTGGACGGATCCCCGTCCAGATAACCACGGGGATATAGCGATAGCTGCTGCGCAAAGTAGAGAGCCGACAGTTGCTGCCAGCGTCGGTCGCGCTCGGCTGTCGGCAAATCTTCGGCAACCATGTCCTTGAGAATCGCGGCGCGCAAGCGCTTCACGCGTGCCACGACACTGCCGTCTTGGTTACCGCCCAGCCACTCGTTCTCCAATGGATGCAGCAAGTGGTCGATCAGTCGCCCGGCACGCTCGAACAGGTCCCCGGGCTGCGTCTCGCCGATGTACTCGACCTCCTTGAGTCCCAACAGTCCACGCCCTACCTTGCGAATCCTCTCGCGCAATTCGAGGTGCTTCTGCGGCTGCCAGGACAGACGTTTCTCGATGTCGCTCAACACCGGCGTCAACGTCGCCTCGATGTCTCCGAGGAAGTGATAGCGAAACGCAACCGGGAAAACGAACACCTTGCCGCCATCGCGCTCGGCACGCTTGCGCGCGGCGCCGCGGGCGATCGCAGCCGTACCCTCCATCAGAGGGTTGAGGAGATCATTCGTACGACTGACAGCCCCCTCGGGAAAGATCACGAGGGGACGCTCTGCGTTGGCGAGGATGTCCATCGAGCACTGCAGTGCCGCGCGATCCATCCCCTCACGATAGATGCTGAAACCACCCATCGTGCGAATCAGAAAGCGCTGCAGCCACCCCTGCTTGAACAGATGCCAACTCGCCATGATGTACAGCAGTGAATCGATCGCATCGGCGAGGTAGATCAGCGCCATGGGGTCGGACGGGCGCGAGTGGTTCGGCGTCAACAGAACGCCGTGCCCGGCAGCAATGGCGTCGCGGACTTTCTCACCACCACTGCAGGCTGAATCAACGACGCCAAAGTTCTTCCGCAGCTGACGCGGGACGAGCAGGTTCTTCAACAAGCGCGGTAGGATCGTGCCCCGTCGCGGCGGCACGAACTCGTACGGCTCTTCGATGATGACGTCTTGCACGAAACACTCCTCCCACCGCCCCGGTTTACATCGGATGGCGGCGGGAAGCGAGTATCTCGTCGGACCGCGGCCTAGTAGTCGTATTCGAGCGCGACGTCGTCGACAACGGGATGCGTGACGCCACCGCTTCCGTCCGGCTCGCCATAGAGCGCGAACCGCATCTGCACATACTCGGCAGATCGCAGCAGCAACGGATCATCGGTCCACCCCGAGAACGGTCCCATGCGACCCGGGATGCCGGCGTCTTGACGCGCCCCACGAAAGAACACGCGCACTGCCGGATCCACGCCACTTGGCTGCGGCTGGATCGTGAACGCGGAGAAGTCTGCAAGTCCCGCAACGACGCCGGGACGACTCTCCACTGGATAGCTCTTTGTTTGGACCACGGTCAACGCGTCTCCGGGGCGCAGGACGAGCTCACCAATACTTGGAGCCGGGCAGATCCCACCGTTCGCCGAGACGTCACACAAACTCACCGCGAGGTCGAGACGAAAAGCGATCGTACCGCGGATACGGATCCACCCCGGAGCACCATCGCCACCGCTGTCTTCGTTCGCGGTGTCATAGGTTGCTGCCGCAACTTGAGCGAGGTCCGGATGGTCTGCAATGGGCTGATCGGCGACACCGCCGGCGACATTGATCACACCACCATTGAGCTGCACCAACTGTTGGGCAGCCAACGTGATCGCACCCCCCGCTCCAGCACCGCCGCCGCCTCCCCAAAACGGGGCGCGATAGGCATCGCCACCAAGGGCGAGCAGTTCAGCACTGCTGCCAACCGTCAGCATGCCGCCCACCGTGATCTCTAGCACACCGCCGCCGCCGGCACCGCCACTGCCCGGCGCGTGCACTACGTCGAGCAGCTGACTCGAACCACCGCCACCGGCGCCGCCACCACCGCCGACACGCAGCGGTTGCAGCGTCACGGGGTCGATGCCGCTCGAGTTCGAGAACGGATCGCCTCCCATAGCGAGCGCGCCACTGGTGTCGTTCCCAACTGCGCCGGCGGCCGCATGACCTCCGCCACCACCGCCGCCACCCGTGAAGAAGCTGGGATGGTCGGAAAGGCCAAGCCCACCCCGTGCGGCGCGCGCCGGTGTCAACGGCAGCGGCAAACCGGTCGGGTCCGGCGTATCATAGATCGGGCTATCGGCCAGCCAGTGCTCAGGAAGACCCGGGGGCATCCCGCCGGACTCTGCGGCCACGATGGTGCCGCCGAACTCGAAACCCCCAGCACCGCCGCGTGCACCCCCTGGTCCGCCCACGCCCCCTGCCCCCGCAACGAGGCTGCTCGGTGGTCCGACGGTTACCAAGCCACCGGCTCCACCGGAGACGTCGAACGTTCCGTCAATGATCGCACTACCCGTGACGCGAATCACCAGCGGGCGCTGACCGTAACCGCGAACGACCACACCCGACGGGACAACCAATTCTGTGAAGTCGAGCACGCCCGTTGTCGCGGCAGATTGTAGAACAATGTTTCCCAGCTCGTCGTAGATGAGGACCGGATCGCCGGCACTCCCGGTGTCAATGCTCCAAGTATTGCCCGGCACCACCGTGCCCAAGTCGAACGGGCCATCGACGCCGGTGCCCACGTCCAGCTGCAGCTGCACTGGAGCGGGTGTGACTCCCAACTGAGTCGGGTCCGGAGCTTCTGTCCCAGAGAATCCCACGCCGTAGAGCACGTTGACGGGCACTTCGGACTCCAATCGGATCCGCCCGTCGCTACCCGCGCCCGAGTAGAACGTTGCGGAATTGCCGTTGTGCTCGGTGCGCTCGCCCCCTCGCGCCTCCAAACGCGCAGTCGCCGCGACGCGGACGCCACCGATTCCCCGGAGGCCGATGCTGCCTCCGCTACCGCCGCCGCCGGCACCTGAATACGGGCCTGCTGCGCCGAAACCACCAAGTCCACCGTTCGCGAGGATCGCTCCTTCGGATCCGAGGGCGATCACACCATTGGCAGTGACGTCGATGGCACCGCCACCCGCGCCGCCGCCACCGCCGAACTTATCCGAGAGGATCTGTGACGACGGCACGTAGCGAATTCCGGTACCCCCGCCGCCGCCGCCGCTTCCACCCAGCACTTCGAACAGCGTCGGATCCCCGTAGGCTTGACCACCGAGCCCTGGTGCAAACTTCCTGATTGAATTGGAAGGATCCGCGTTCACACCCGGAAGTCCGGCCGTCGCGAAGCCGCCACCGCCGCCGGGCCCACCGCGACCCGTGGGTATCGAGCTGTTGATCCAACCGCTACTCTCGCCGCGCCCGCCACCGCCGGGCCCGGCGCCATCCACGGCCGGGATGACCTCGTCGACGACGATCAAACGTGCCACAGCGGATCCGCCGCGCCCGCCGTCGTGTCCCCCGACAATGCCAACTCCACCGGCGCCCGGTTGGGTGTTGTCACCACTCTCGCCGGGAGCACCACTGACGTCGAGTGTCGCGTCGATCGATACCGCAACGTCCGTCACATCGCCAGTCCCGCTGGCGCGCACAATCAGTGGCCGCGAGCCACTGACGACAACGTCACTCCCCGCCTCGACAATCAACGTCCTGACATGAAACTCGCCGACAGTCGCACCCGGGTTGTCTGGCAATGGCAACGGATCCACCGCGCCAACCGTCAACGACTCGATCGTCCCTGCGTCGGTATCGATGCGGTATGCGTTGCCAGCGGCGAGCACGACATCGAGCATGCCGATGCCGAATCGGGACGCATCGGTCTCGACGACATCGCCTCCCTCGAGCTGACCGTTCGCCCACGCTCCTGCGTTTGATTGCAGCGTATCGAGGAAGCGCACCGTATCGAAGCTCTCACTGATCTGGCCACTACCGCCAGGCACGGCGAGATTGTCGATCGCGATCGATTCGGTGGTCCAGCTGCCATACTCGGGGCACAAAAACGTTGTCCCGTCCTCATCGAGTTCGAAACGCAAGTGCGTCGTCATGGCGCCTGGGATGTCCGCTGCCGAATCCCAAACGAAGCGATTGCCGGCGCCACGCCCCAGAAGGGCCGGATGCTCTGGAGATTCGTTGCGTGTGCCCGCGTCGACGTCGGGCAAGGGGGTCTGCAGCGTGCAGTCGACGTAGTCCGCGAGCACGGGATCCCAATACTGGGGCGTGACATCCCAGCGAGAAACGGGGTCGGAAAGCAGCGCATAGTCCACCGGTATCGCACCACTACGCACGCCGGCTGGCACGACAGCGCCGGAGATGGCGCCGTTCAAGCCGAAGTCATCGCCAGTCGGGAACTGCCGCGAGAAGCGGATCTCGACTTTGTTACTGGTCAGCGGCGCCGTTCCCGTCGTCGGACCGATCGCCGTCAGCTCGAGGCTGCCCTGTTCGAAGCAGGTGAAGCTCAAGCTGGTGCCAGCGGTCAGCAAAATCGTCGACGAAGTGAGTCCATCCGGCAGGGGCGCTGCATTGATCGGCAGTCCCGGAAACACGTTCCCGGGAGTGATGATGTTGCCGCCTTCGTCGACGAGCAGCACGCTGGAAAGGTCATCCATGTTGTAGCCGTATGCGATGACGTTCGTGTTGACTTCGACCTGACTCAACACGCTCCAAGCCGCATAGCCGCGGTTGTCGGGGCCATAGATCAGCCCAAGAATCACAGGGCAGGCCTGGAACGACTGTGTGCCGGCAAAAACGAGATCGTCCCCGGACAGGGTGTAGACCTCGACGAACGACGTGCGACACGCTGTCGGCACTACGACTTCCATCTCCGTGACGGTACCGAGCGCGTCGGGACCGATCTCTGTCACCGACAGAATCTGCCCTCGCAATCGGATTGTCGGATCGTTCTGGGCGACGAAGAGCACTTCGTTGTCGGCGGGATTCAGTGCGAAGCCGTGGCCGCGCACGACGATCAGATCGCCGGCACATCCTTGCGCCGGGGTCAGCGATTCGAGATCCACGAATACCGGCCCCGCGGTCACCGAGAGTTGAGTGCTCCCCGCGGCCGGCACGGCCGACGAACCGCCACTGTTGCAGCCGCTGCCGAGACAGAACGCGAGCGCAAGACACGCGAGCCGACTGGAGAAGGAGAATGAGCGCGGCAATACTGTCAGTGACGACCCGCGATGCGTTGGCAACGACATCTGGCGTCCTTCCTGATTCCGAGGTTGATCCCGACCCCCGTTCATCAGACCAGCCCAGAGTCTAGAGGGAGAGCTGTCGATGTCCAACGTGCGGCATTGAGAAAACGCAAAACGTCGTTGCGACCGGCAAAACAACAGCTACACTCGCCGTCGGCATAGCTCTCGTGACAACTCAATGACTCGGAGATGACATGCGTGGCGCCCCCCTCCTACTGCTCGTGCTGCCTCTCTTCTTGCCGACGCCAACTAACGGCCAAGACGATCGTTACATTTTTCACTCCGACAACATTAGCGTCGTGACACCCGGCGTCTTCGAGCTGCCGATCTACCTCGATGTCGTTCCGGGAACGCTCGGCTTGCCACAGCCCGTCGACGGCTGGGAGTACAGGGTGTGCCAAGTGAGCTCCACCCCGACCTGGCCGGCGGCCTACCACTTCGTCGACCTGCTCGAAGGGTCGGCAACGCACCTCGTCAACAATGGGCAGCCCGCGCACTACCGCGATGTCTCGCTAGGGTCGAATGGATTTCACGTCGTCACGCTGATCGATTTCACAGCGACGCACTCGATCCCAGCCGGCGTGAACCATGAGATCGATCGCGCAGTCTTTCAAACCGTCGCTACTCTTCCCAGTTCGGCCTCTCTGCAGTTCTGCGCTGTCGGCGGTGGTTTCGGTCAAAGTGGCTTGGACGTGTGGATCGGTCCGAACAAGATTGCAGCGACGCAAGAACCCATGACGATAACGATCGACGCCCCGGAAGACGATCGCTACCACCTACGCGTACACGGCGGTCACTACGGGACCGGCACTGTCGCCGTTGCAACGGTTGAGCTGGACGCGGTCCCCGGCACAAACGGCAGCCCGGAGGACGTCCGCAGCTGGTTCTATGCTGTGTGCCACGACCCCACCGCACTGCAACTCGAAACACTGAGCCTCAGTAGCCTCGTCGCGGTGTCGAACAACGGCAATGCTCCGGCGTTCGCGGCCTTGGACACGGCTCCCCTCGGCGTCGACGGCTTCTCTTGCGGCGTCGTGATCGACTTCTTTGGTGTGTACGCGCTGGCATCGGGCAGCGGCCTGGAGTTGACAGCGGCAACCTACTCCGTAGCGGGAGCTCCTCAGTCGACACCGCTGGAGTTCTGCGAGGTCAATTTCAGTCCACCGACGCCGACGCAGGTTGTGACGTTGTTGGGATCGGGCGCGGTCCCGTTCACCCACAATGGCACCGTCACGATTCTGCCCCCGTACACACGCGGTGATTGCGATGGCAACGGCGCAGTGAACCTGGTCGATGTCTTGTTCTTGCTGAGTCAGCTGTTCCCGACCGGCACCTCGGCCCCCCCCCCGTGTGCACGCGCTTGCGATACCGACGCCGACGGCGCCCTCAACCTCGTCGATGCGATTACACTGCTGACCGCTTTGTTCGGGACGCCCGCAGTCCCGCTGCAAGAGCCGACACTCTGCGGCAACGACGACTCCCCACAGCACTCGCTCGAGTGCGCTACGTCGGCGAATTGTCCTTGAAGAGTGGCTAGCTACCGTCGCGGTCTTCTTCGACGGCCCAGCAGGCGACCCGCTGCTGCGCACCGTGTTGCACGAGCGGCGGCATCTCTTTGTGACAGACGTCCTGCACCCGCGGGCAACGCCCGGCGAACGGGCACCCTGGAGGCGGATCGAACGGGCTGGGTACGTCTCCTTCGAGCACCGTCAGCGGGCGTCGATCAGCAGGGTCATTGATCGGGTTGGCACCGAGAAGTGCTTGCGTGTACGGGTGCTTCGCGTCGTTGAAGATGTCGTCGCAGCGTACTTCCTCGACCAACTTACCGAGATACATCACCAAAACGCGATCGCAGAAGTGCTCGATCACTTTCAAGTCGTGCGAGATGAACAGCAGTGTGAGCCCGTACTCTGCCTTCAGGTCCATCAACAAGTTCAGAACCTGCGCCTGAATCGACACGTCCAGTGCGGACACCGGCTCGTCCGCAACGAGAAACTCCGGCTGTAGCGCCAGTGCTCGCGCGATGCCGATTCGCTGCCGCTGCCCCCCCGAGAACTCGTGCGGGTACTTGTGCTTGGCATCAGCCCGGAGGCCGACCTTCTCCATCAGCGAATCGATGTATGCTTCCACCTCGGCGGCCGGCACGATCGAGTGCAGATTGATCGCTTCTCGAAGTGCTTTGCGCACTGTCATGCGTGGGTTCAGAGACGAGTACGGATCCTGAAAGATCATTTGCATCCGCTGCCTCAGCGGAATCATCTGGCGGTGACGAAGCTTGGTGATCTCGTGATCATCGAACACGACGTCCCCAGCTGTCGCATCGTGCAACCGCACAATGACTTTGCCGAGCGTCGACTTACCGCAGCCAGACTCACCGACCACACCGACGATCTCCCCCTGCTCGACGTCGAACGACACGTCGCTGACGGCGTGCACTCGTGCGATGACGCGGTTGAAGACTCCCCCACGTACCGGGAAGTGCTTGACGAGGTTTCGAACTTCGAGCAGCGGCACGCGTTTCTCCTACGTCTTCGTTTCGAGTGGAAAGTGACAACGTACCGGGCGGCCGTCGGCCCCGGCCTCGAGCGCTGGCTCTTGATCTCGACACTTCTGCTCGACGTACGCGCACCGGTCCTGAAAGCGACAGCCGTGCGGTAGCTCCATCAGACTGGGGACGATCCCGTCGATCGTCGGCAGTCGTTTGCCGTGCTCCTTCTTGCCAGACTTCGGAATCGATTCGAGCAACGCCTTCGCGTAGGGGTGGCGCGGACGGTGAAAGAGGTCGTGGATCTCGGCTTCCTCGATGACGCGTCCGGCGTACATCACCATGACGCGATCGCACACCTGCGCCACGACGCCGAGATCGTGCGTGATCAAGATGATCGCTGTATTCAGCTTCGTCTTCAGGTTCTCCATCAGCCGCAGGATCTGCGCCTGAATCGTCACGTCGAGCGCCGTTGTTGGCTCGTCTGCAATCAGGATGTCTGGCTCACAGCACAGAGCGATCGCGATCATCACGCGCTGTCGCATTCCCCCCGAGAGCTGATGTGGATACTCGTCGACCCGCTTGGCTGGGTTTGGGATCTCGACGAGGTCCAGCATCTCGATCGCGCGTGCGCGCCGCTCGGCCTTGTTGAGCTTCGTGTGATACTTCAGCGCTTCGTCCAACTGCCACCCGACCCGAAACACCGGGTTCAGCGACGTCATCGGCTCTTGGAAGATCATCGCGATCCGATTGCCACGCACGTCGCGCATATGCTTGCTGTCGGCAAACGCGAGATTCTGCCCGGCGAACTCGACACGAGATTCGGGTTTCAGAAAACTGAGGTGTTCTGGCAGCAGCCGCATGATCGACTTGCTGGTGACGGTCTTGCCACACCCCGACTCTCCGACGATCCCCAGCGTCTCGCCTGCGAACACGTCGAACGAGACATCATCGACTGCGGTAACGATCCCTTGGTCGGTCTTGAAACAAGTCGACAGGTTTCGCACCTTCAACACCGGCTCGCGCTGTTCTTGCTTCTTCTCGTCGGTCATCGCGTCACGCATGTTTCGGATCGAAGGCGTCTTGCAACGCATCCGTCAAGATGTTGAACGCCAAGACCAAACCGAACATCAGAAACGTCGCGGTTCCGATCTGCCAGAAGAAGCCGTTGTTCACTTCGGGACGCGCATGGTTGATCATGACACCCCAGCTGGGCCCCTTCTTCACGCCGAGATTCAAAAAGCTCAGAATCACCTCGAACTTGATCGCACCGACGAAAACCAGCGAAAAGTTCACGAACAGCAGGTGCGCTGCGTTCGGAATGACATGCTTCATCATGATGTACATGCGGCCAAACCCAATCGACGTCGCAGCCTGCACGTACTCGAGCTCTTTGATCTTCAGAGTTTCGCCGCGCATGACACGACACGGTCCGATCCAAAACGTCAGGCAGAAAGCGGTGTACACAGGCAACAGGGATTGCTCCCAACCCTATTGCAATATATACATTGTGTAAAATTTTGTTAATTGCTCTATTCAATCCCATGGCAATTGAAAATATGAAAATGTCATTATTTTTTTGAGCGTTTATTTTCAAACAC
>JBCCHQ010000057.1:0-32255 GCA_039028735.1 Planctomycetota bacterium
AGCCGCGCCGCGCTTCGTCAGCACCATCGTTGCGTTCGGTGGCGCCGTAGCACAAGACAGCCCGAATTCCCAACTCGGCACACGCATCCGCCAGCACATCGAGCGACCCTTCAATGAAGTTTGGCGACTCATGATGATCGATGAGCGCGGTTGTACCCTGACGCAACGAGTCGGCAACGTAGTAGCGAGCGGACGCCCGGAGCGTCTCTTCATCGAGAGCACGATCGTCATGAGTCGCCAAACTTCATTGAAGGGTCGCTCGATGTGCTGGCGGATGCGTGTGCCGAGTTGGGAATTCGGGCTGTCTTGTGCTACGGCGCCACCGAACGCAACGATGGTGCTGACGAAGCGCGGCGCGGCTTGCACGAATGTCGCCGCTTCATCGAAGAGAACGAGCGCCGGCACGTTCGGGGACTGGTCGCACTGCACGCGTCGTTCACGGTGTCTGATGCGACAGTAGCCGCAGCCGCTGAGATGTGTGTTGAGCTGCGCGTGCCGATGCACGTGCATATGGCCGAAGACGGCGCCGACATCGTTGACGCAAAGGAGCGCGGCTACCAAGGCCCGCTCGAGCGACTGTACGACTTGCATGCCCTCCCGCGTGGTTCGATATTGGCGCACGGCGTCCATCTCAGCGAAGCTCAGGTGCGCGCCGCGCGTGACCACGGCTGCTGGTTCGTACAGAATCCACGCTCGAACGACGGCAACGGCGTGGGGTACGCCCGCAACCTATCTGCGTCGCATCGCGTCGCGCTTGGGACCGATGGCTATCCTTCGAATCTTGTGGACGAGCGTGGCGCGTTGTTTCGACTTGGCGTGGACTACGGCGACCGTGAGGACATCCTCGAAGAACGTTGCTGTGCCGGTCAGCGACTGATCGGTGAGCTCTTCGATGCTCCGTTCGCCCGGGCGACGGAGGGGTCGACGGCGGACCTCGTTGTGCGCGAGAAAGATGGGCGCGTGCGACACGTGCTTGTTGGCGGCGAAGTCGTGATGCGCGATGGCAAGCTGGTTCAAGGTGACATCGAAGAAATCACCAACGTTGCCGAGCAAGAGGCAGCGCGCTTGTGGCAGCGTATGGGCGAGCTCTAAGGGAGGGCTGATGACTCAGCTAGGACTAGAGACCGGAGTCGTCAACGAGGCCGTCCTCGAGCGGGCGATTGCGCACTGCCGCGACCGTGGCGTGTTGTTGCCGACGTTGGCGCAGTTGGCGGATCCCGCTGCGATGGGGCCGCGCGGCGCGGCCGGTGACGTCGATCCAGATGCCCCGGACCCAGCGAACTTGTTTCGAGTGCACTGGCACAACGATGCATCCCGTCGAGGGATTGCCGAGGTTCCGGCGCATGTCGTTTTGCCGTCTTCGTTGACCGGTGTGCGCGCGCCGATAGCGGTGCTTCTGGGCGATCGTTTCCCAATGATCCATGCGCACAAAGTGCTCGCCGCGTACGGCTGTTTGGTTCCTCGCATCGTCACCGGCCAGTTCGACCCAACAGCGCACCGTGCGCTGTGGCCATCGACTGGGAACTACTGCCGGGGCGGCGTGGCGATCTCGCGCATCCTCGGCTGTCGCGGCGTAGCGATCTTGCCGACTGGCATGAGTCGCGAGCGGTTTCAGTGGCTCGACGAGTGGGTCGAAGATCCAGCGGACATCGTGCGCACGCCTGGGAGCGAGAGCAACGTCAAAGAAATCTATGACGCTTGCGAAGAGCTCGATCGCGATCCTCAGAACGTGATCTTCAATCAGTTCTGCGAGTTCGCAAACCATGTCGTACATCGGTTGTGCACGGGCAAGGCTGTCGAGCGAGTCGCTGAGACCGTCCGCCGCGGTCAGCGCAACATGAAGGTTCGCGCCTTTGTCTCGGCCACCGGGTCGGCCGGGACCCTGGCGGCGGGGAATCATCTAAAGGACGTCTACGGCGCCAAGATCGTCGCGACCGAAGCATTGGAGTGCCCGACACTGCTGGAGAACGGCTTTGGCGAGCACAACATTCAAGGCATCGGTGACAAGCATGTACCGTTGATCCACGACGCTATGAACACCGATTTTGTCGTTGCGATCACCGATCGAGCGACGGATCAGTGGTCTGCGCTTCTCAACAGCGACACAGGTCAAGAGTACCTGCGCCGTGTACACGACGTGCCGGCAGAGATCTTGGCAGCGACGACGTCGTTCGGCTTCTCGGGCCTTGCCAACGTTCTGGCTGCGATCAAGGTTGCCAAGCACAGTGACCTGGGTCCCGACGACCTGATCTTGACGATCGCCACCGACGGTGCAGCGCTGTATCCGTCGGAACTGGAAAAGATCGGTGCGCGCGACTTCCCTACCGGGTTGGACGAGGCCGCAGCCGCCTCCGTCTGCGAGGGCCACGTACTCGGCGCTGATACCGACAACATGCTGGAGCTCGACGACCGGCAGCGGCGGCGAATCTTCAACCTGGGGTACTTCACCTGGGTGGAACAGAGGGGCGTGTCTCTCGAGGACTTCGTGGCGCGCCGCGAACGCAAGTTCTGGGACGATCTCGCTGCGCTGCCTGCGGCTTGGGATCCGTTGATCGAATCGTTCAATGCCCGCACCGGAGTGCAGCGCTAGCATGACCGAACCCACGCCCATCGCGAGCCGCTTGGTTTGCCATGGTTGTGGTACGGAAGTACCGTCGACAGAGCTCTTGCCATTCGTCTGTGCCCACCGCGACAGCGACGAAGTGGACCATCTACCAACCCGCGTACTCGATTCGAAGTTGCTGCAAGAACCCGTCGTCGATGTCGATTCCGAGCACCCATTTGTTCGCTACCGGAGTCTCTTGCATGTCTGGCACCTCGCTCGTGCCCGCGGCGTCAGTGACCACGAGTACTGCACAGTCGTTGCCCGTCTCGACCAACAGGTAGCGGCAGTTTCCGGCTGCGGCTTTCGGCGGACACCGTTTGCGTTGGCGCCCAGGCTTGGTGCGGCCCTCACGGGCGAACCAGACGTTTGGATCAAGGACGAGACCAACAACGTAGCTGGCTCGCACAAAGCACGACACCTCTTCGGTATCTTGCTCCACCTCGAGCTGCTCGGTGACGCGATCCCGGCCACGACGCCGCTGGCCATCTCTAGTTGCGGCAACGCAGCGCTGGCCGCTGCTCACCTCGCCGCTGCCGCGCGACGCCCGCTGCAGGTGTTCGTTCCGGAGTGGGGGGACGCGGGCACGATCTCGCAGCTCGCGGAGCTGGGCGCTGAGGTCAACGTTTGCAAACGTGACGAGACGCAGGCGGGAGACCCGTGCTACCACGCGTTCCGGGCAGCTGTAGGCGCCGGCGCATTGCCATTCTGTTGCCAGGGGAGTGAGAACGCGCTGACGATCGACGGGGGGCGAACCATTGCCTATGAGATCAGCGAAGCTCTGCAAGACAATTGCCCGAACATCGGTCTCGTACGCTTCTTCGTACAAGTGGGGGGCGGCGCCCTCGCGAGCGCCTGTGTGCAGGGTTTCGCCGATGCGGTGCAGGTCGGTTGGCTGCCGGTGTTGCCGCGGATCCACGCCGTGCAAGCCCAGGGTGGAGCGCCGCTCGATCGTGCGTTTCGAAAGATCATCGAAGCAGGTGGGCGCCGCGGCTTGGCGCAGGCTGCACAACATCGCAGCGACTTCATGTGGCCGTGGGAGACCGCCCCATACAGCATCGCGACGGGGATCCTCGACGATGAGACCTACGATTGGTGGGAGATTGTGGCAGGGATCATGGCGAGTGGCGGCGAGTCCGTCGTCGCCGAAGAGAGCCAGCTGAAAGATGCCTGGGAGATCGCGCAGCGAAGCACCGAGATACCAGTCTGTGCCACAGGCGCCGCAGGGTTGGCAGGGGCGTTGCAAGTCGCGAGTAGTGAACGCTGGCGTACAGGCGAGACCACAGTCGTACTGTTTACCGGAGTGAAACGATGACCGAACGGATCGTGCGCGCAGCAATGACCGAAACGCGCAACGCGTACCAAGAGATGCCCAGCGATCCGGAGCAGCTGCGAAGCCTCGCTGGCAAGCTCGATGACATCCGCGATGCCAACGTCGAGTACAACTGCTCGTTGATCGCTGACGCGGCGCAGCAGGGCGCGCAGGTCATTGGGCTTGGTGAACTGTTCACAGGCCCATACTTCGCTTTGACGCGAGATCCGATGTGGCGTGCCCTGGCTGAGTGTCCCGAAAACGGCCCCACGGTGCAGCGACTGCGAGCGGTTGCAGCGGAACACTCAATCGTCGTCATCGCGCCGATCTATGAACGGACCCTGGACGACCGCTACTTCAACACAGCGGTTGTCATTGATGCCGACGGATCGACGTGTGGCAAGTTCCGCAAGGTTCACATTCCCCAGGGGAGCAACGAGCAGGGCGAGTTTCACGAGCAGTTCTACTACGAGCGCAGCGATGGTGATCTTGGCAATGCGAGCGGCGACCGCTTCTTCCCAGTGTTCACGACTCGTGTCGCGAAGGTCGGCGTGGCGATCTGCTACGATCGCCACTTCCCACAGTCGGTTGCGACGCTTGCCGCTGGGGACGCCGAGCTGATCTACTCTCCAGCGGTCACGTTCGGTTCCAAATCTGAACGCATGTGGGCGCTCGAGTTTCCGACGGACGCGTGCCGCCACCGAGTCTTCATCGGTGGTTCGAACCGTCGCGGGGCAGAGCCGCCGTGGGACGTATCTTACTTTGGCGGTAGCTACTTCGTCGGTCCCGATGGCGTAGCCACGAACGTCAGCGAGCACGAAGACTTGATCATCGCTGATCTCGATCTTGCGAGTCTGACGGGGCCGGATCCATCGGGGTGGGATCTCGCGCGCGATCGTCGCTGATTCTGTCGCGCCGGGAAGTGCCCGTGCTCAGTTCGAACGCGTGAGCAATTCGCTGTAGCTGCGCGCTTGCTCTTCGTCTCCGAGCTTCTCACAGATTTGCACGAGGACGGCAAGCGTGTCGTCACGGAAGTCCATCGCCCCGACCTCTTCTGCGATGCTTAGCGATTCGCTGGCCGCCTCTTTGGCTTCTTCCAGCCGCCCCTGCGCAAGTCGAGTGCTCCCCAGCGACCCGAGTACGCCGCAGGTCAGGCGCGGGAATCCTGTCGTGCGCGCCAGTCCCAATGCAGCCTCCAGAGCGGCGATCGCATGCGTCAGGTTGCCGAGGTGTCTCTGCGCAATGCCCTCGTTCTGCAGCGCACCTGCAGCGAGTTGCCGGTCGCCGCAGGCATTGGCGTGCCTTCGTGTGCGCTGAAACTCCTGTGCCGCCTCTTCCCACTGTTCGAGTTCTAGGTAGGCCGAGCCGATGCCGTTGTAGCAACCGGCCAGCCGTTCGTCGTCGTGTTCATCGATGAACGCGAGCGCCTGCCGCATGAACTGCAGCGACTTCTGCGGATCGCCCTTCCGATAGGCGATACCGAGATTGATGAACTGATTGGTCATGCCAACAGTGTGGTTGAGACCTTCATAAACCGCGAGTGCGCGATGAAAGTACTCGGTTGCGGTGTCTCGTGCGCCAGAATAGAGATCGACCAAGCCGAGCGACGTCAACGCCGTGCCTTGAGCGGCGGCATCGTTTTCGGCCTGTGCCAAAGTGAGCGCTTCCGTCGCGACTTCACGAGCCGTTGCGGCTGGCAAGCGGTGGAAGTGCTGACGCAACAACGCCAAGAGAATCGGCAAGCGTGCCGTTCCCGTTGTCGTCTCCAGTGTCGCAAGAAGATCTTGTCGTGACGCTTCTTCGTGCGGTTGCTCTAGCGGGCTCAAGACTCTCGCACTCCATTTCGTTCGCCGGCGTGAGGCGAGTATAGGAGGCACCCCGCTGAGGTACCACCCCGGTGCAGTATGGTCACGATTGCAAGAACGCAAGAATCGACGCTGGGCGCAGGCTGCGTGCACGGTTCCCTATCGAAAGCCGATGGCTTCGCAGCTACCCGGGAGTATGTGGCTTGGGTAGCGCTTCTCGACAACGGCTCGTACGTCCACTCGCAACGTGCTCGGAGTGTTCTTCGTCAGGTCGACCGCGGGCAGCGCGATCTTCTCCTGCCAGTTCCAGGAGAGCGTCGCGGAGCCTTCCGCTTCCGGCCAATGCAAGATGTCGTGTGCCCCGTCTTCGCTTCGTTCTAGATCCAGTGCGCACTTTTCTCCGGCTGGCGTAGTGAACCAGACTTTGCAGTGGAGCAGGCGGAACAATGGGTCGACGTCAGGCAGTCCAACGATCTCGATCGGGATCGGTCGAGTCGGTGTCAGGAAGAGCTCGATCGGCGTCGAGTCGCGGATCTCCAGTGTTCGTGGCAGCATCACGTAGCGCGTATCACTCGAGCTCCACCACACCTTGTACGAACCCGAGTGCAGTTCGACTTCGAACTCGCCAGTGTCAGCGTCGGCGAAGGCGCCGCCGAAGAATCGTGGCGGCGGCGGTGAGAAGGCGACGCTACCGTACAGCGGCAAGCGGTTTTTGACATCGGGTGTTCCATACAGCTGTCCGCCGGGGATACGGACGACACCATGACACTGGACTGTCGTGAAGTCGAAGTGGATGTGGGCGCCCGACGTGACGTCGACGGTCTTTGACACCGAGTGTTCCAGGCGGAAAATCTGATCACCGGGGGGCGAATACGTGAGGCGTTGCCGTCCAGGTGCCGCTTGAAGTGAGAAACGCCCGTCCTCATCGACGGCCGCACGTGGTGGGATCCTGAGCCCAGTCACCGTCACCGTCCCCTGCGACAACGGAACACCGTTCTTGCGTACGGTACCTGTGATCCGCACTGGCTCTGAGTCTGCCTGCAGTGTGTGTACGAACTCCGTCGTTTGCCCCTCGACGATCTCTACCTCGAACGATCCGATCTGCATCATACCCCGGTGCGGCCTTGGGTCGGTTACCCACACCGTGAAGAAGCTTTTCCCGGGCGGTAGGTTGGTCAGCTCCGCACTACCGGTGCAGCGTATGTACGGCGGCAGCGAGCGCCAACGCAGCTGCACGCGCGCTGGTGCGCCGTTGGCATGGCGCAGATCGACCCGCAGCGCTCCCGAGCGTTCGATGACGATCGTGAAATCGACGTCGTCCTTGCCGACGAAGTGCTCGAGGGACACGACGCGTGTTGCGTAGCCATCTGCTTTGACCTCCAGGTTGTCCCAACTCGCGCGTATTGCTGCACACTGCCAGCGTCCGAGGCCGTCGGTAACACCACTGCGAGGTTGCGGGAGCTCGTCATACCCTGTCCGCCCGGCCGCCCGATCGCGGCGAAACTGCAGCTGCGCGCCGACCACCGGGCGACCAGCCCGATCTTCGATCTGCACACCGACGCTCAGCCGCGCGTCGTCTTGAGCGCATGCCGGAAATGAGACGGCTGCAAGACAGCTGATCACGATCCATATCGTGCAAATCCGAGGCATCACGGCTCCCTCATGTTCGTCCGCGTAGTGCTCTACCAACGGCTGCGTCGTTGCTCAGGCGTTGGAGGCAAGATCTTCGTCTGTTTGCGTAGCAGTTCGGTACCGTCGACGACCAGCGTGTCGCCCGGCTGCGGCGGAGTGACTTGCATCTCGTGCTTGCGCCAGCGAATGAAGGTCTTGCCGTCGGCGAGAGGCAAGTGCACGGCGTCCCGCGTTCCGGGAAGGACGCGCAACTCCATCCTCTTGCCTCCGTCAGGCTCGAACCAAACTGAGTATGCCGGTAGCTGGATACCAGCGACTTCCCGCCCGGGCGGCAACCCGCGGACATCGAGGAAGACCTTGCGCGTCCCCGTGAGGGTGAGCTCGAGGGGCCGATCCGCGCGGACCTCGACTTCTGTCGGCAGAAACACAAACGCCGGATCCGCGCACTCGATCGATAGGTTGTACTTGCCCGGTACCAGCTCGATGTCGAAAACACCTGGGACCGTCGTCTCGCACTTGCCGAGGCCGTAGCTCGCGAGGCCCGACCTGGTTGGTCGAAAGTGCAAAGTTGCGCCGGGGTAGTAGCCCCCTGAGAGGTTGCGCACGCTGCCGCGACAGCGGACCGTCGTGATCCAGAACTGCACGGGCTCGTTGCCGAGTCGTAGCAGCATAGAGGCTGCAGTCTTCGTCCGGTCGTTGTTGTAGGCCAGCCAAGTGTCGCCAGTGATCTTGGTTTCGAACGAGAACGAGCCGTCGTCAGCGACCGGAACATCGAGACGGAACCGGTGTTCTTGGAAGAGGAGGATTCGTCCTCCAAGCAGTAGCTCTCCGTTCTTCTTGACGGAGCCGACCACAGTGTATGACTTGGCTTCGACAGGACATGCATACGTATAGTGCGTCGTCTGGCCTGGCTCGATGTTGACGTTGAACTTGCCGCGCACATATTCATCGCGCATGCCGTAGAAGCTGGCATGTCCTTTGAGCACCAAGATCTCGTTCTCGCCTTGTGGTAGCCCCTCGATCGTCACTACCCCCGGGCACCGCTCGTACGACCACTTGGCGGGCGTCTTGAGGTAGGAACTCATCGGGTCACCAAGGCTGTCGACGAGCGTGAGCACTAGCGTGCCCGCTTCCTCGAGCACGACGGTGACGGAACCACCCATGTGAACGAGGTGCCGCAGACTCACGATCCTTTCCGCGTAGCCTGCAGCATTGACCTTCAAGTTGGGCCAGTCGCGCGTGATCTTGCCCCACTCACTGTTGCCGTTCTGGTCGGTGGTGTTGATGTAGCGCGGTGGGCGACCGTTGCCGCAGATGCTGTATTCGCTGTAGCGGGGTGATTGCAGGATCAGCTCGGCGCCCGCGATCGGTTCACCGCGCATGTTCTCGATGCGGATGCGGTTCTCGACTTTGTACGGTTCCAGCGACACGATCATTTCGCCGGCCTCGAGCTGCGGCTGGGTCGCTCGAATCGTGCGGGTTGTCGCAAAACCGCGGGCTGCGATTCGAAATCCGTTGCGTGCGGATGAGCTGCGGATCCGAAACGAGCCGTCTTCCAGCGTGAACTCGACGTCCCAGTTGGCAGAACACAGAACGTGTTGCGGGAGTTCCAAGTCCGTCGTGGACGTGAGGTGGACGACAAAGTCCGCGCGGTTTTGGTAGCGAGATTGCGCAGCGATGCCCGGTGGCGAGACGAGCTGCGTGGAGGTGAGAAGCAGAAACACGAATGCGATCGAAGCTCGGAAGGGAAGCATGATCACCGCCTTTCTGTCGACAAGGCCATTCGACAAGGCCAATTCGTCAGGGCTGTTCTGTCGTCAATGCTAGGGATTGCGTATCACCGGCCTGTCACGACGAGCGTGCACACGCACCCGCCGGGACCTAGAGACAGTTGAGGTAGTTCGGTGCCGCCGACTGCAGCACCGCGTCGCGCACGGTCACGATCAGATCGCGATAAGTCAGGTCGATCTCGACGGCTACATCGGCAGTGATCGACGGCGCGTCGTCGCCAACGCCTTGCGTTACCTCGAATCCCGGGCCACGAAAGACGCGGTCTCCGACCAGCGTGTAGACGCGCTTCTCAAAGCGCGCGTGCACCGTTGAGCTATTGTCCTGGACCGGCTCGAAGTAGAAACCGTCGTGGTCTGGGAAGCGTTCCCATGCCGCGAGTGATCCAAAGAATCGAGGCTTCAACACGTACGGACCCCCGTGTTCCGGGCAGAAGATGTCGCAGTTGCCGCACTCGTTGCAGAAGTCAGCGAAGTTCGCGATCTGATGCTTCTGCGCCACCGTAACGAGCCCCTCTTGTCGCTCGACCCACTGCCCATCGATATGAGTCAGCTTGCGGATCGGAATCTCCTGTGCGGCAAGGTCGAACGTGAAATTGGCATCGTTTGGGCACACGGGGATGCACTTGTCGCACGTGATACAGTCGAAGAACTCTAGTGTGCTGTCGATCTTCTTCGGGGGTTTTTGATTCTGCGCCAGGTGATAGCGTGCGTCTGTTTCCAGCGTAGGTACGTAACTGTCGGTGTTGCGCAGGAAGACGGCCGAGACCCAACGCGAGAAGAGTGGCTCACCGGCTGCTTGACGCAGTGAGGCGCCCGAGTCGAGGGCAGCAGCGCAAGCGACGTGCGCTGGGTCGTCGGCGGGTAACCCTAGATCATCCAGGGCCGCTGCACCGTTGCCGAACGCGCGCAGTGCGAACTCGTCGAGGTCCTGCGCGCCGACGGCGTCCATGCGACGGTTCAGTTCCTTGAAGTAGCCTTGCGACCGACCGTATCCTCCTGGTTGCAGCAAGTCGCTGCAAACCGTGATCGGGCGTAGGCCCAAGGCAGCCGCGTCGGTGAAGTTCTTGCGGTCGATGCCGGCCGAGAACGAGATGGGATAGCGATCCCCAAACGTGCCGCGGAACTGCTGCGCTAGATTCATCGCCAGCACGTGCAGCGGCGGTCCCGAGAGGTACATGACCTCTTCTTTCTGTGGAAAGAAGTCGCGGTGATTCTCGACGATCAGCGTGTTTGAGAACTTCACGCCGAAGCCCAGTCCCAGGTCATCGGCGGTTGCGCCCAGGCGCCCGACGAAGTCGACGGCTTGCTGCCAGCTGGTGTCGTTCTCGAACGCGCTTTCAGGGATCACAACGTCCTCGTAGCCGAGTGCGTCATTGATCAATGCGCGACAGCGTTGCGGCCCCAGCAACGTCGGATTCAACTTCACGATGCAGTGCAGACCCCGCTCCTTCAGCAGGAAGTCGATGATCGATTCGATTTCGTCGGGAGGACAGCCATGAAACGTGCTCAGCGTCAGCGTCCGTGACAGAGGCGTCGGAACGACCACGTCTCGAAGGTCGCCATACTCGGCCGGAACCTCAGCGCGCAGTCGATCGATACAGGCGCCCGGGTCCTGCATGCCATCCAGAAACGCCTGTACCGTGGGGCTCTTGATGCCGGCCAGGTCGTAGCCAACACTCATGTCGTAGAGCGTGTCTTCGAACCCACCGACGACATCGAGTTTGCCCGACGCGCGCAGCATCTCGATCAGCATCGCGCCTTTGACGTACTCATCGAGCGACTGCTCCAGCTTCAGCTCTTGCGACCACTCGACGTTGTAACCGACGGTTGCCATGTCGATACAGGGGCGTGGTATCTCGAGCTCATCCATCACCTGCACGGTCTTGAGTTCCATGATTCGACCGCCACCCAGCCAAGACAAAACGATGTTTTGTGCCAGTTGCGACTGCGGTCCTGCTGCAGGTCCAAACGGTGAGCCGGCGCGTAGGCCGTGGAACGTCCGCGAGTAGTCGTGTTCGGGAGAGCCCAGGAAGAAGCGTTTGCGAGGAAGATCGAAGATCGAATCAGCCTCTTCGAGCTCGCGAAACATACGGCGAGCCAGTCCAGCGAACGAGTACGGATAGAGTTCAGCCATGGAGCCCTCTTTCGTCGGCTCCATGATAACAAAATCACACTGACTACGACGCTGCAATCACCGCCGGCACCGATCGGTGCCGCGCGAATCATCGGAAGCTCCCTCCTTGCCGCGTGACGTGATTTGGCAGCAGCCGCGGAATCTGGCAGCCCACCCGTCATGAAATCTTGGCGCAATCGTGACCGCACTTCTAAGTGTCTCACCGCAAACTGCTTGTGAGGCGGTCGGTTGTTGGCTCAGGGTTGCGCCGGTGGGGGGAGGGCAGTAGGGTTCCGTTTTCCGGCGGAGTCCCCGACCGCTGTCGCCCCTACGACCTTGAGAAGAACGATGGAACTCTTCGGCAACGGCACTTTGATTCTTCTCCCAATCGCCTACACGCTGTTGGTCGTCGCGTACGCACACCGCTTTCTCGGTTTCGAAAGTTGGTTTGCCCGCTCCAGCCGGATTTGGCTGGTCGCGACAGTACTGACGCATATCAGCGCTTTGATCGTGCGCGGGATCACCGTCGGTAGCTGCCCGATCGCGACACCCTGGGAGGCGACATCGGTGGTCGCATTCAGCGTTGCGTTGATCTACTGGATCGTGGAGCTGCGTACCAACGACTCGACGACGGGTGTCTTCGTGTTGGCGATCGCAGCGCTGTTGGAGATTCTTGCAACGATCTTCGTAGCTGGCGGCGACACCGCGGCAGGAGACCGTCTTGGAGCGTTTGCATCCGTGCACGGCTTCGCGGCGTTGTTTGGACTGTCTGCGGTGTCGGTCGCGGGCGCCTATGGGCTGCTCTACTTGTTCCTCTATACGGCGATCAAGCGTGGTTGGTACGGCACCTTCTATCGCCGCGTGGCACCATTGGATCGACTCGGCGACTTGAACTACTGGGCGGCGCTGGTTGCGTTCGTTGCGCTGACGCTGACGGCGGGGCTCGGCTACTGGGGAAGCAGCAGCGACCCCGAATCGCCGGCGGCGTTTGCGGATGCGGGTGTCTTGCTTGGCACTTCGCTTTGGCTGCTGTACGCGATCACAGTGTTGGGCCGACGTTGGTTGCGCCTTGGTGGCAAGCGTCTGGCCTACTGCACGCTGCTGGGACTGCCGGTAGCGGTTGCCATCGGTGTCTCGGGATTGCTGCAGCGTGGCGGGTTTCACGGGTAGGACGCGACGTGGATCTACTCTGTCTCAGCCTCAATCACAGCGTTACGCCCCTGGCCGTGCGTGAGGCTGTTGCTGTGAGCCCGCAAGACACACCGGCGTTCCTGCACGAACTCAAGAAGCGTACGGGTGCCGACGAAGTGCTGGTCGTATCGACCTGCAATCGCACCGAACTCTACCTATGGCTACCGGCTGTAGCCACGTCCGACGCGTTCGTCGAGATGCTGGCCATGCTGGAACTGCGTGGCTTCACGGCCAGCTGCATTCCGCCAAACTACGTCTTCGTACGCAACGGAGTTGCGATTCGCCATCTGCTGCGGGTAGCTGCCGGACTCGAGAGCCAGATTCTCGGTGAGAGTCAGATCCTCGGACAGGTGAAGGAAGCTGGCAACATCGCGCGCGAAGCGGGAACGGACGGCCGGGTACTGCATCGCCTCTGGGAACGTGCGCTGCGAGCGGGCAAGCGCGTGCGCACAGAGACGACGCTGGGCGCCGGCGCACTGTCAGTCAGCTACGCGGCGCTGGAACTTGCGAGGCGCATTTTCGGCACGCTCGACGGACGTCATGTTCTGATCGTGGGGACTGGAGACGTCGGGCTGCTGGCGATACAGAACCTCGACGGATCGCGCCTCGGTCAGCTGACGCTGCTCAACCGCACGTTCGAAAGAGCTCAGGAATTGGCGCAGCAGTACGGTGGCACGGCGCGTGATTTCGGCGAGCTGATGGACGCGATCGCCGCAGCGGACGTCATCATCAGTTCAACTGGTGCGCAAGAACCCATCGTCTCCCTTACCGACATGCGCGAGATTCGATCGCGTCGCGGTGGCGGGATGCGACCGCTCTTGATCACGGACGTGGCGATGCCGCGAGACTTCGACCCAGGGTGTGGAGCGCTCGATGGTGTGTTCTTGAAGAACCTCGATGATCTGCGCGACGTCGTCGAACAGAACGCTGAAGGGCGCAAGCGGGCGTTGCCGGTTGCTGACTCCATCATCGAAGAAGAGTGCGAGAGCTTTCTGCACTGGCAACACAACCTCGGCGTCGAACCCACGATTCGTGGGTTTCGCGAACGGGCCGAGCAGATCCGTGTCGCCGAGCTCGAAGAGCTGCGCGGCACGATCGACGACGAATCTTTTGCAGCGATCGACCAGCTTACGCGGCGTTTGCTGAACCGCATCCTCCATCACCCTTCCGAGAATCTGCGTCGCCACCGCGGCCTGCGCGACTCGGAGGTGAAGCAGCTCGTGCACGAATTGTTCACCGGCGATGTGCCGCACCCCAAGGCCGAGAACCCTACCAACGAGGAGACGTCATGAGAGTGCGTGTCGGAACCCGTGGCAGCCAGCTCGCGCTGACGCAGACGCGTTGGGTGATTGCGGCGCTGCAGGCGCAACACCCGGACGTCGAATTCGAGGAAGTGTTGATTCGTACAACCGGAGATGCGGATCGAACGACGCCCCTTCATCAGCAGGGCGGTGTTGGTTTGTTCACGAAGGCGCTCGAGCAGGCGCTGCTTGACGATGTCGCGGACGTCGCCGTCCACTCGTTGAAAGACCTGCCGACGCAGCTCCCGACTGGTCTGGCGCTTGCCGCGGTGCCGCAGCGTGAGGAGCCCTGGGACGTTTGGATCTCTGATCGCTATCCAGATCTTCTCGACCTACCGTCTGGTGCCAAGGTCGCAACTGGATCGCTGCGGCGGCAAGCGCAGATCCTGCACCGTTGCCCGCACGTCGACGTGATCGGCATTCGCGGCAACATCGACACGCGCATCGATACCTACCGCGAACTGGGTGCCGATGCGCTGATTCTGGCAGCGGCAGGCTTGCGGCGCCTCGGTCGCGAGAGCGTCGCCCGGGGTACGTTCACCGCCACGGAGATGACTCCTGCGCCGGGGCAGGGTGCGTTGGGGATCGAAGTGCGCGCCGAAGACGACGACGTCGCGGCCGTGGTCGGCGTCCTCGACGACGTACCTACCCGGGCTGCTGTGACCGCCGAGCGGCGCTTGCTACAGTTGCTCGAAGGGGGGTGCCACATGCCAGTGGGCGCCTATGCGCGAGTCACCGACGACAACCTGACATTGCTCGGAATGCTCGCGGACGAATCGGGCGCCCGCATGCTGCAGTTGGGTGTAGAGGGCACGGTGGACGGCGCCGCAGCGGCAGCCGACGAGTTGGCCGCAAAGCTGCGCAAGGCCGGTGGCGACGCGATCATTGCGACGTTTCACAACGAACCGGGGGCTGCGTGTTGAAGTGCGAATCGCATTTGGCCTTGCGGAACTCAGCCACGTGACGGCCATGCTGCGCGGCAAGACGGTCGTCGTCACTCGCCCGGCCGAGCGTGCGCAAGCATGGGTCGATGCGTTCGCGGCGGCTGGCGCCAACGTCGTCGCATGCCCAGTGATCGAACTGTCAGCAGTGTCTGGACCGTCGAAGAAGGCTGCGCTCAGCGCCCTTGGATCATTTCGCGAGCAGAACGGCTGGTTGGCGTTCACGAGTGTACCCGGGGTCGAACGTGCGACTGCGCTGCTGCGCGAGGCCGCACTCTTTGCCCCCGCCGTCACCAACGCGCGTGTCGCTTCGGTGGGTCCGTTGACGACGCGGGCGCTGACAGACGAAGGCTGGCGCGTCGAAGTCGAGCCCGACGAGAGCACTGCTGCTGCACTTGCACGGCAGATCCTCGTGCGCGATCCCAAGCCTCGCGTTGTGCATCCGACTTCGAACCGTGGGCGCGTCGAACTCTGCCGCGAGGTCAACGCTGCGGGCGGCGAATGCACGCAGGTCGTCGTCTACGAGAACAGCCCACGGACCGACTTCACGCCGCGCGAACAGCGGCTGCTGGCCGGAGAATGCGATCTGCTTGCGTTCGCAAGTCCGACCGCTGTCGTCGCGTGTGTGGCGGCCGCCGCGGGCAGTAGAGACCTATTGCAGACACCCGTGGTTTGCGTCGGCGAGACGACGGCGGCAGCGGCACGCGCCGATGGTTTTCGTGATGTGCGCGTAGCGACGCGGCCGCACGCCAAAGATGTCGTCGCCGCTGCAGCGCGCTAGCCGACGCTCGTGATTTCTCGCGGCAAGTTGGTCAAGCTCTCCCCTCCACTCGCCGTGACGACGATGTCGTCCTCGATGCGGATCCCGCCCAAACCCGGCAGGTAGACGCCCGGTTCGATCGTGAACGTCATCCCTTCCTGCAGCGGCGTCAGGCTGACCTCGCTCATGTCGGGCTCTTCGTGGCATTCGAGTCCAAGGCCGTGGCCGGTCCGATGCGTGAAGTAGTCGCCGAAACCCGCTTCCGTGATGACGCGGCGCGTCGCGCGGTCGATATCTTGACCCGTCGCGCCGGGTCGGACTGTGTTACGGCCCGCTTCGTTTGCGGCGCGCACGGCTTCATAAGCTGCCTGCAGGCGTTCGGGGACGGCCGCTCCGGCAATGGCGATCGTCCGCGTGATGTCTGAGAAGTAGCCGCCGGCGCTGGCCCCCCAGTCGATCACAACCAGGTCTCCAGCGGCCATCTTCGCGTCACCTGGGACCGCGTGGGGGAGTGCGCCGTTGGCTCCCGTGGCAACAATCGGTGAGAACGGCAGCTCTGGTTCGGAGCCGTTACGCAGCAGCTGCGCGACGAGTTCGGAAGCGATCTCGGCTTCGACCGCGCCGGCTTTCAAGTACGGCAGCGTCTTCTCGAACGCTGTCTCGGCGATCGCGACGGCTTTTTGCATCTGTGCGATCTCGTCGCCGTCCTTTTGCATTCGCAAGACTGCGAACACCGCGTCGGCGCTGGCGACATGAGGGGCTCCACCGAGCAGTTGCAGCTCCAGGAAGCGAATACGGCGCCCCTCGACTCCGAGCCGGCGCTGGTCCAACGCCACTGCGGCGCAAGCATCGGCGAACGCCTGCGAAGGGCCTGCGGAATCGCCGTAGTGAAACACTTGGAAGCCAAGCGGGCTCGATTCGGCTTTCGCCGCTTCGAGGGTTGGGACGACAGCCACCGGATCGCCGGAAGCCGGCAGCAAGACGACCGTCGGACGTTCGCTGAGGTGGAACGACAGGCCTGTGAGGTACATCAGGTTGGGGCCTGGCACGATGGCGAGGCAGTCGAAATCGGCGTCGGCCATGGCGGTGCGGAGTGCGGCGAGGCGTTCTGTGGTCATCGCGAGGGTTCCTTGTCTGTTGCCGGTCACAATCTGAGGATCTTGCTGCAGAACCCACTCTGGATCAACGGCTTGGGGGTGCTGGTTGCGTTCGCGCACAACCGCGCTGCGCTGGCATGCTCGCTATCTACGCGAAACTACGTGCGATGCGCCCGTTCAGTGCATTGGCCTCTTCACACCGTAGCTAGGACCGGTAGAATTCAGAGCTTCGGGTATCTGAAACCCTGCGTACAGCTCAAACTCAGTATCGCGACGACCGCGGTACGTCTTCAAGAGGATCGCAATATGCCCCCCCTCCGCGACTCTGGGTTCGCTCTTGTGTTGTTGGTCCTTGCTGCCCTGATGCCAGGCGTTGCCGACGCCCAAGTCTCAGGGACCGTGCGCGATAGCGCCACGCTGCAGCCGATCGCCGGTGCGATTGTCACGCTGCAGGGAACGTCGACGCGAACCACTACCGATGGTGCCGGTGGCTTCTCGCTGCCAGGCGTATCGGGTAGCAGCCTCGTCATCGTGGCCGCGAACAAGGGCTACTACCACGGACCGTCGATCGTTACGACGCCTGCGACGGGTCTCGTCTACGACCTGGTCGCGGTGCCGGTCATGGACAACCCCAACTACACGTGGGTCACGAACACGAGCTGCAGCTTCTGCCACACCGATCAGTTCAACCAGTACTCGGGTACGCCGATGCAAGACACCGGGGACAACCTCTGGGTCTACGACCTCTACAACGGCACGGGCACGGCTGGCGGCATGGGCGGCTTCGTCTACACGCAGGATTCTGTGCACGCGGCGACGTTCCCGGAAGGGGAGTGTGCGTCGTGTCACCAACCGCAGCACTGGATCAATGCGCCGTTCTCGGCGCTCGAACCGATCGGTGCGCAGACGGTCGATGGACAAGCTGGCGTCTCTTGCGACGTCTGTCACAAAGTTGCCGACGTCAATCTCGCGCAAGTGAACGCCACCGGTTTTCACGCGGGGGCCGTGACGGTAACGCGTCCTGACGCCCCCGGGGGCGTGACCCAACAAGTCATGTACGGTCCGCTGGGCGACGTCGATTACGTCATCACAGATGCGATGAACCCGTCGTACCAGCCTGGCATCGAGACGACGACCTGTGCGGTCTGCCACCAGTACAACAGCGACCCGGATCAAGATCAGAACTTCGATGAGCCCGGCAGCATCAGCGGCCAGAGCACGTACGCAGAGTGGCTCGCAAGCCCCTACGGTGCGAACCCCGCGGCCCCGACCTACCAGACTTGTGCGGATTGCCATATGCCGGCAGCCAACAACGATGGCTGCGTCGTGTTGCCGGTCACGCGCGAGGCGGGACAGATTCGTTCGCACGACATTCGGGGCACCACGCCGGAGTACCTCGAGAACGCTGTCACGATGACGGTGACGTCGAACGTGGTCGGCAGCGATCTGCAGGTACAGGTGGATGTCGAGAACGACCAGACTGGGCACGCCGTTCCGGGCGGCGTGTCGATTCGCAACATGGTCTTGGTCGTCGAAGCGGTGCGCATCTCCGATGGAATGGTGCTGAACCACACCGGCTCGCAGACGGTGCACGCATTGGGCGGCGTCGGCAATCCCGCGCAAGGCTATTACTCGGGACTGCCAGGCAAGCTCTTCGCCAAAGTGCTCGAGGATGGCACTGGCGCGGCTCCGGTGCTGTTCACCGAAGCGACGGCAGTGCAGTTCGACACGCGCATCTTGCCGCTGGCGACCGACACGACTAACTATACGTTTGCGATCCCCGCCAACACGGGAGGCATCGAAGTGCGCGCACGGCTGATCTATCGGCGCGCATTCCGCGTGCTGGTCGACGCCAAGAACTGGACGGTCACTGGCCATGGTGATCCGCTCGCAGACATTCAGGCGCCGCACTATGGGCACCTGATGGAGGACGAGATCGACTACGTGTTGATCGACAACAACGATTGCATCGACGCCTTCCCCGTGACGGAAGGCACGATTGCGTTCGACAACACCGGCGCGACGACCGATGGTCCAAACGAGCCCAGCGCTTGCAACTTCTTTGGCTACTCCGACGTCGGCGCCGATATCTGGTATCGGTACACAGCGTCCTGTAGCGGGACCGTCTCGATCGGGCTCTGTGGCAGCGGCTACGATACGAAGCTCGCCGTCTATGACGGAGTCGCGTGCCCGACGTCGGCGTCAGCGATCATCTGCAACGACGATGCGTGCAGCGGAACGCTGCAGTCGGAAGTTTCCTTCACGGCAGTGCAAGGCATGGATTACCTCATTCGCATCGGCGGCTACCAGAGTGCGACAGGGACTGGCGACATGACGATCAGTGCCGTCTGCGACTGCCAACCCATCACGAATGAGACCTGCGTCTCCTCGGGTGCCGACATTGTCCTGGGGTGGAACAACGGCGAAGTCTACGACGACGTCACCATCTATCGTGACGGCGTACTGGTCGCGACTGTGGGTGGCAGCGTGATTGGCTACGTCGACGCTCAGGTGCCCAGCGGTACCTACACCTACACGATCGAAGGCGTCTGCTCAGGCGGCCCGAATGCGATGGCCGATTGCACGCTGACGCACGTGGCCGGACCGTCGTTTCAACGGACAGATTGCAACGACGACGGCAGCAAGAACCTCACCGACGCGATCTTGCTCCTGAACGTGCTGTTCCCGTTGAGCCCTCCGGGCCCGTCGTTGAACTGCGTCGACGCCTGTGACTGCAACGACGACGGCAACCTCGCGATCGCCGACGCCGTCTGCATCCTCGTGAGCCTGTTCGGCACACCGCCGTTCATCCCGCCGGGGCCGCTGAACACCTGTGGCGAAGACCCGACCAACGACGCCCTGAGCTGCGGAGTCTTCAACTCCTGCCCGTAGGCGGCGCGCAGAGTAACGGTCGTGCGCCGGGTGCCGGTCTCCTTCTAGGAGACGCCGGCTTGTCCGGCAGCGGCTCGGGCTACTGGGACGCGGTAAGGGCTGCAGGACACGTAATCGAAGCCCAGGTTGTGGCAGAACCTCACGGACCTGGGATCGCCGCCGTGTTCGCCGCAGATGCCCACCTTCAGGTTGGGCTTCACTGTGCGCGCCTTGTCGACGGCGATCTGCATCAGTGAACCAACCCCACTTTGGTCGAGGCTGACGAACGGATCGCCAGAGAGACGCCCCTTCTCGACGTAGTCGACGAGCAATGCCGCGGTGTCGTCGCGTGACAACCCGAACGTCATTTGCGTCAGGTCGTTCGTACCGAACGAGAAGAAGTCGAGGTTCTGTGCCAGCGCGTCTGCAGTCAGAGCGGCCCGGGGGATTTCGATCATCGTCCCGAACAGGTAGAGGCTGTGATCGATTGCGACCCCTTGTTCAGCGAAGACGGTCTCTGCAGTGCGTTCCATCAGGGTGCGCAGCTCGTTCGTCTCGGTATCGATAGCCGTCAGCGGAATCATGATCTCTGGCAGCGCGCGCACGCCGGAGGCGCGCGACTCGAGCGCCGCTTCGACAATCGCTCGCATCTGCATCTCGTAGATCTCGGGATGGGTGAGACCCAGGCGACAACCGCGAAGACCTAGCATTGGATTCGACTCGTGCGTTTCGGTCAGCTTCGCTCGCACCGCATCGACGGGGAGCTGCGCTTCCTTCGCGAACTTCTCGACATCAGCGTCGGTCTGCGGCAGGAACTCGTGCAGCGGTGGGTCGAGCAGCCGGATCGTGACCGGTAGGCCATCCATCTCGCGGAAGATCCCGACGAAGTCTTCACGCTGATTCGGTAGCAGCGTGCCCAGCGCCTCGCGGCGCCCAGCTTCATCGGGTGCCAAGATCATGCGGCGAAAGTTCAGGATGCGCTCGCGCCCGAAGAACATGTGTTCGGTGCGGCAGAGTCCAATCCCTTCGGCTCCGAGGAGCCGCGCAACGCGAGCGTCTTCGGGGGTATCGGCATTGGCACGGATCTTCAGTGTCCGATGCTTGTCGGCCCAACTCATGAAGCCTTGGAACTGTTCGTACGATGGATTGGTCTCGGGGAGGTCGCCGTTGAGGACGCGCAGGACCGCCGATGGCTCGGCTTTCAGTTCCCCGACGAACACCGATCCACCCGCACCGTTGATCGAGATGAACTCTCCCTCGCGCACCGTCTTGCCGTTGCAGTGCAGTGTGCCGGCGCCTTCGTCGATCTGCAGAGTCTCGCAGCCAACGACACATGGCTTGCCCATGCCGCGCGCGACCACTGCCGCGTGCGACGTCATCCCGCCCCGCGCGGTCACGATGCCGACTGCGGCTTCCATGCCCGCAATGTCCTCCGGTGACGTCTCGCGGCGCACCAACACGATTGCGCCGGCGTTCTCGGCCTGCAGCTCGACGGCACGCTCGGCCGAGAGGGCGACTCGGCCGGCTGCCGCACCGGGGCCTGCAGCCAATCCGCGGGTCAACTGTTGGTCAGCGGCCGTACGAAGCTCGGTTGTCGAGAAGGTTGGCGCCAACACTTGCTCCAGCGTCGCGACGTCGACTTGGCGCAGCGCACTCGGCGCGTCGATGATTCCCTCGTCGACCAGATCGCGCGCGATCCGCAACGCACCGATACCGGTCCGTTTCCCCGACCGCGTTTGCAACACGTAGACGCGATCGTCTTGCACCGTGAACTCGATGTCTTGCATGTCGCCATAGTGGCGTTCCAAGTTGCCCCGTACTTCGCACAGTTCTCCATACGCTTTCGGAAACAGCTCTTCGAACGACGGCAGGTCGGAGATCTCGTCTTTGCGCATCGGTTGCGGCGTGCGGATTCCAGCGACGACGTCCTCACCCTGCGCGTTCGGCAGGAACTCACCGAAGAACACCGGCTCGCCCGTCGACGGATCGCGCGTGAACGCGACCCCTGTTGCGGAGCGTTTGCCGAGGTTCCCGAACACCATCGCCTGCACGTTGACGGCGGTTCCCAGTGCCGATGGGATGTGATTGATGCGCCGATAGGTTACGGCCCGCGGTCCCATCCACGACTCGAAGACGGCGTTGATCGCACCCCAAAGCTGCTCTCGGGGATCTTGAGGGAAGGGCTTGCCCGTGTGCTGTTCGTAGATCTGTTCGTACTTCGCAACCACCTGCTCGAGCTCGGCGTCGCCGAGTTCGTGGTCTTGTTGCACCCCGGCGGCGTCGCGCGCGGCCTCGAGTTCAGCCTGGAAGAGGTGGTGCGCGACCCCGGATACGACATCGCCGTACATCTCGATCAGGCGCCGGTAGCAGTCCCAGCCGAAACGGCGTTCCGACGCGCGCGCGTGCAACCCAGCTAGCGTCTCACGATTCAGGCCGACGTTCAGGATCGTGTCCATCATGCCCGGCATCGAAATCGGCGCCCCCGAACGCACAGACACCAGCAGCGGATCGCTGGCGTCGCCGAAGCGCTGCCCCATCCGCTCTTCGAGCAGCGTGATGGCCTGGTCTACTTCGGCGGCCAGCGGCCCTGGGTAGTCGCTGCGACATTCGTTGTAGAACGTGCAGGCTCCGGTCGCGATCGTGAACCCTGGGGGGACCGGGATCCCGAGCGTCGTCATCTCGGCCAGCCCGGCCCCTTTGCCACCGATGATCGATCGGACCGCGGCGGCGTCGCCGGGGACTGGATCGGCGGCACTGGCACCAAATGAGAAAACGGCCGGTTGGGGCAGGGGTGAATTCGTGGTCATCGCCGGTATCTCCTAGTTATTCGCGTCGCTTCGTATTCCCTATCGGTTCGCGACCCAAGGCACTGCGAGATAGCCTTGCGCTGGTCTCGCACAGCTAGGCCGCAATCGGCTCCCCGCTAGCTCCCGCCGGACGTTTGCGGTCCACGGTGGCAAAGAACCGACCTGCACGCCGGATTTTGCCGTAAGTGCAAATCTTGCCAACGTCTACGACGGCGCTCGAAGCCGCGGTGGGTTGACAGACCGGGAAGTAGAAGTAGGATAGCAGACTCGAATCCTCAGGTAGAGGGGAGTCTCCGAGCAGAGGGCCTCCCTTTTTCCAACTCTTTCGCTGACACGGATATCTCGGTAACGCTGCGTCATCACCACACGCATGACACGGCAACTTGGGTAAGCGCCGAGGTGTGTCACAGGTTTATGAGCTTGGACATTCATTCTGGATTCACTGCATCCACCTCTCGGGAACGGGCGGTGCGTTGAACCGCGCGTATTGAACAACGTGGGTAGCAGCGGAGGGAAGACGTGAAGAAACGACTCGGTGAGATTCTCCAGGACAAGGGCTGGGCGAACGACGAACAGATTACCCGTGCCCTCGATTTCCAGAACGCCAACCGGTGCAAGATCGGTGAGGCAATGGTCAAGCTCGGATACTGCTCGCAAGAGCAGGTGTCGCGAGCACTCGCCAAGCACTTCCAGCTCCCCTTTGCCAACTTGGCCAAGGCCGAGATTCCGGCAGAGCTGCTCGAGCGCGTCCCCAAGGACGTCGCCCTAGAGCACAAGATCGTGCCGGTTGCGCAGAAGGGGCGTTCGCTGATCATTGCGATGAGCGACCCGCTGGATTTCTTCACCCTCGACAACCTGCGTTTCATTCTCAACACCGAAGTCGATTGCGCTCTGGCGACTCCTGAAGCCGTAGAGGAAGCACTCGACAACTACTACCGCCTTGCTGGCAGCTACGACGACGTCCTCGGTGAGGACGGCGAAGAAGAGGTCGAATTCGGCCGCGGCGAGTATGCCGGCGAAGACTCCGAGGCTGACGACGCGCCGGTGATCAAGCTCGTGACGATGCTGATCTCCAACGCAATGAAAGAAGGCGCCTCAGATATCCATATCGAGCCGATGGAGAAGGACATCCGTGTCCGCTATCGGATCGACGGCGTCTGCCAGGTCAAAGAGTCGCCTCCGAAGCGACTGCAAGGACCGATCCTCTCTCGTATCAAGATCATGTCGCGCATGGACATGGCCGAGAAGCGGCGCCCGCAGGATGGTCGTATCAAGATCAAGCTGCACGGTCGCGAGATCGACTTGCGTGTTTCGGCGCTGCCGTCGGTGCACGGCGAGAGCATCGTCATGCGTATTCTCGACAAGGAAAAGGGCCTCGTGGACCTGCCGGTCCTCGGTTTCGACGATTCGGACCTGGCCCGCTTCCAGCGGATCATCAAGCGTCCGAACGGAATCTTCCTCGTCACCGGTCCGACCGGTAGTGGTAAGACGACGACGCTGTACGCTGCGCTGAAAGAACTGAACCGCCCCGACGTGAAGATCATCACGGCGGAGCACCCAATTGAATACAACTTGACCGGGATCAACCAGGCGGAAGTGCGCCACGAGATTGGCCTCGACTTCTCGCGAATCCTGCGCGCCATGATGCGGCAGGCACCCAACATTATCCTGGTTGGTGAGATTCGTGACCGGGAGACGGCTGACATCGCTATCCAGGCCGCACTCACCGGTCACCTGGTCTTCTCCACACTGCACACAAACGATGCACCGTCGGCTCTGACGCGTCTCATCGATATGGGCGTCAAGCCGTTCCTCGTTGCGTCCGCCGTCATGGCGATCATGGGGCAGCGGCTGCTGCGGATGCTGTGTCCAGACTGCCGCGAAGAGTACCACCCCACTGACGTCGAACTGCGCCAGGTCGGCGTTGCGGCGGCAGACCTCGGCGGCAACCCGATCTTCCGTCCGAAGGTCGGCGGTTGCGAAGGGTGCAAAGGACAAGGCTATCGCGGTCGTAAGGGGATCTACGAGCTTCTCGAGATGTCCTCGGACCTGCGCGACATGACGTTCGAGAAGAAGCCGACCCTGGAGTTGCGCGCGAAGGCTCGTAGCGAAGGAATGTCGACGCTGCAAGAGGACGCCGTCCGCAAGCTGATCAAGGGTTTGACCAGTATCGACGAGATCCTGCGCGTCACGCACGCAGCAGAGTTCTCTGGGGGGTAAGCAGGCCATGGCATGGAAGCCGACCGGTAGCTGCATGATTGTGGCCAAGCGAGGAAGAGTATGATCGCAAGCAAACCGCTAGGACAAGTCCTCAAAGAGATGGGGCGGATCTCCGAATTCGACATCCAAGAGGCCTTGAGACTGCAGAAAGAAAAGGGTGGTGCCCTCGGCCGGATCCTCGTGGATCAAGGGCTGATCAACGAAGGGGACCTCCGCGAAGCGCTCGGACGCCAGCAAGGGATGGAGGTCGTCGACCTCGCTAGCATCGCGATCCCGCAAGAACTCATCGACATGGTCGGCGTCAACATCGCCGAGACCTACCGCGTGATTCCGGTATCGATGGAGAACGGCGTCCTGACATTGGCCTTGGCCGACCCGCTGAACGTCAACGTGCTCGATGACCTCAAGTTCATGCTGAACACCGAGGTGCAGGGTGCGGTCAGTGACGAAGAAGCGGTCAGCGCTGCGATCGAGAAGTACTACGAAGGGCAGAGTGAGTCGATCGAGTCCGTCATGGGCAACCTTGGCGGTGACGACTTCGAGGTCATGGACAAGCGGGAAGACATCCCCGACATGGCCCAGCTCGAACAGGACGTCAACGCGGCGCCTGTCGTCAAGCTGCTGAACTTGATCCTGCTCCAAGCCATCAAGGACCGCGCCTCGGATGTGCACCTCGAGCCGTTCGAGAACGAGTTCAAGGTGCGCTACCGCGTAGACGGCGTGCTGTACGAAATGATGCCACCGCCGATCCAGCTGGCCCGTGCCGTCGTTTCGAGGGTAAAGGTCATGTCGAACCTCGACATCGCCGAGACGCGCCTGCCGCAGGATGGTCGTATCGAACTCAACATCGGCGGCAACCCGGTCGACCTGCGTGTGTCGACACTGCCGACGATGCACGGCGAGTCGGTCGTAATGAGGATTCTGGACCGCTCCAACGTTTCGTTGCAGCTGGACCAGATCGGTTTTCGGCCGCAAGAGCTCGCAACGATCCAAGGTCTGATCGCGAAGCCGAACGGCATCGTGCTCGTGACCGGTCCGACCGGTAGCGGTAAGACGACCACGTTGTATTCGTGCCTCAACGAAGCCAACGACCCAGAGATCAAGATCATCACCACCGAGGACCCGGTGGAATACAACCTCGACGGCATCGTGCAGGTGCCGATCAACGACGATATCGGCGTGACCTTCGGTGCTTGTCTGCGGAGTATTCTGCGACAGGACCCGGACAAGGTGCTGGTCGGTGAGATTCGTGACCTCGAGACGGCGCAGATCGCTGTCGAGGCAAGCCTCACTGGTCACATCGTGTTCTCCACGCTGCACACGAACGACGCTCCTTCGGCCGTGACTCGTATGGTCGACCTGGGGCTGGAGCCTTTCCTCCTGACGGCAACCCTCGAGGCGATCTGTGCGCAGCGTCTGTGCCGCCGGATCTGTCGCGATTGCCGTAAGGAGTACACGCCTACGGATGAGATGCTGATGGAGTTGCAGCTCAGCCGCGGGGAAGTCATGGACAAGCAGTTCTACTACGGGGCCGGCTGCAAGCGCTGCAACGGCACCGGGTATCGCGGTCGGATCGCGCTCTTTGAGCTGATGGTCCTGACCGATCGCCAGCGCGAGATGATCATGAACGGGGCGTCGACGCAGGAGCTGCGTCGGGCGGCTCGCGAAGACGGGATGCGGACCCTACGGGAGTCGGGCCTGCTCCATATCTACGATGGCGTAACCACGATCGAAGAAGTCTTGAAGGAGACGATCGACGCGGACTAGAGCCCTCGGGAGCGTTGCGTGGGGCCGAATGCCTTGCGCTGCGAAGGGCTCGGGTTTACCACAGGCAGCTTGGACCATTTGGTCGACCGCCGGTCAGACCGAATCCACCGCCCTGGCGGAGTCGATTTCGAGCGTGAAGCGAGTCGTGCAACAGGGACAGGAAGCCACGCCTCCGTGGGAGGCGCAGCGCTCTTCAGGAGCCAGCAGAGCTCTCTGAGAGACAAATGGGGGCGCCGGGTGGGTACCGGCGCGGCGAAGGAGTCGAGATGGCGGTTTATGCGTACGAGGCGATCGACTCCAGCGGCAAGAAGCTCCGCAAGGAAGTCGAGGCCAACGACAAGAACGAAGCGGTGCAGAAGATTCGCACCATGGGGCTTCGTCCCACGAAGATCAAAGAGAAGCGCGGCGCCACGGCGCCTGCGTCCGGCGGCGGCGCCGACGGCAAGACGAAAAAGAAGGGCATTCAGCTCTTCGATCGCATCAATCAGCAACAGCTCACTCAGTTCACACAACAGCTCGCCACGCTGCAGGACGCCGGCTTGCCGATCGTCCGCTCGCTGAAGATCCTCGCCGCGCAAATGAAGCCGGGGAAGTTCCAAGCACAGATCGAGACGGTGACCGAGGATGTCGAGGGTGGAGCCAGCTTCTCGGAAGCGCTCGAGAAGTTCCCGAAGACCTTCGACACGCTCTACACCGCAATGGTGAAGGCCGGAGAGGCCGGGGGTGTGCTCGACATCATCCTGGTGCGTCTGTCGGACTTCATGGAGAAGTCGCTGAAGCTGAAGAAGAAGGTGAAGGGCGCACTGATCTACCCGATCGCAGTCGTCGTCGTCGCCAGCGTCATTCTCGGCTTCATCATGACCAGCGTCGTCCCGCAGTTCCAAAAGATGTTCGATGACCTCGGGCAGTCGCTGCCGCTACCCACGCAGATGCTGCTGTCGATGTCGCACGCCATTCGTGACTGGTGGTTCGTCGTGATCGCCGTGCTGATCGGCGCGTTCCTGCTGATAAAGTTCATCGCCAGGACCGACAAAGGCGGCTACGCAGTCGACAAGTTCAAACTCTATATGCCCATCTTTGGGCAGATCATCCGCAAGTCGATCATCTCTCGCTTCTGCCGGACGCTGGGTACGCTGATCGCTTCTGGTGTCCCGATCCTCGAGGCGCTGTCGATCATCAAAGAGGCGGTCGGCAACCGTGTCATCGCCGACGCCGTCAACGACGTGCACGGCTCGATCCGCGAAGGGGAGACGATCGCCGAGCCGCTCGCTGCTTCCGGCGTCTTCGATCCACTGCTCGTCAACATGATCGATATTGGGGAAGAGACCGGAGAGCTCGACAAGATGCTCAACAAGATCTCCGACAACTACGACCTGGACGTCGATGTCCTCGTCGAATCACTGTCGAGCCTGCTGGAACCGGTGCTGATCGTCGGCATGGGTGTCTGCGTCGGCTTCATCGTGATCTCGCTGTTCTTGCCGCTGCTGGGGATCATTCAGAACATGTGATCCGCCTGGTGTCGCCCCGCTCAACGGGCTCGGCTGGAACAACGCTCGCGATCGTCGACGACGATCGCGAGCGTTTCTTTTTGCCCGGGCAGAGCGCAACACCCGGCGACCAGTTACGTCTGAAGTACTGCCCGCGCTGCTCGATGGAGACCTTTCCGCGTATCCCACAACGTTCGGAGGCGCATGCGATCGAGAACCCTGCTCTACGTCGCCATTGCTCTGGGTGTCATCGTCCTTGCCATCATCGCGTTGCTGATTTGGCAGAACCCGCCGATGCGCTTCTATCGCGACCAGACGACGGCAGGGCCTCAAGATGCTGCTGCAGCGGCAAGCAGCGCGGCGTTGGTCAAGGACGAGAGCTCACCTGTTGAGTCCACGATCGAGGCCCCCGTGGCGTTGCTCCCAGCCGACGAGCCGCAACCCCCGACAACAGCAGAAGCAGTCCCCGAGACCGCCGTGCCTTCGGGAACGTTGATCGTCGAAGTCACGTCGTTGAATACCGGTCAGCCGGCTGCTGGCGTGTTGATCATCGTGACCGGGTTGGTGGTTCCCATCATCGCAGGCGAGAGTGGCGACGTCGTCAACAACCGCGACACTTGGACGCGGATGCGTACCGGAGCCACCGATGCCAACGGTCGTATCACCTTCGATCCACTGCCGGCAGGGGTCTACATGGTCGAGGCTCCCGGGGGCGTGCGTCGCGAGTGCGAGATCGTTGCCGATGAACAGACGCTCGTGCATCTCGAGATCCGCGAAGGCGGGTTGCTGCGCGGCTTTGTCATCGGTCCGAGGGGGGACGGTCTTCCCGGGGCTTCGATCTGGGTGTCGATCGGCGGATCGCCCGAACGTGGTGGCATCGTCACGAAGACCCGAGGCGACGGGTCGTTCGTGCTGCCGTATGTGCTGGCGTACCAGTGGGTCGGCGCCCAGCTCGAGGGCTACATCCCCAGCCGGATTCGCAAGCCGCGCAGTCGTGATGAACAGTTGAACCTGTACGTGATGCCGGCCGCGGCCACTGCGTCGATCACGGTCAAGAGCCCTGACGGGTCGCCGATCTTCGGGGCCGAAGTGCGCGTGTATGTCTGCGAGGATCGCTCTTCGAAACCGGCGCAGGACACCTTGCCACCGTCGCCGGTGCTGCTGACCACCGATCACCTCGGCGCCGCGACGTGCAATCAGATCCCGGGGAGGCGTACGTACCGACCCCTCTATGTTGCGCGAGCCCGCGGCTACCGCGAGACGCGTGTGGCTACCACTCGAAGCCGCGTAGAGATCACGATGGACCTCGGCATCAGTTGTTTCGGTACCGTCGTCGGCGAGCAAGGGGTCGGGCGCAAGTCGCGCCTCTTCTTGCTGCGTCAAGTGTCCCCTACTTCGAAAGCCTGGGAATTGACGCAGCAGCAGTACCGCACCGACAACGGAGGGCGCTTCGACGTCCACGATCTGCCGACAAGTTGTCGACTGCTGGCAATGGGCCCCGGTGGAATCGCGATCAGTCCGACTCTGGACGTCGAAGACACGACCCAGGAGTGGATCGCCGAATTGTGGCCGGCGCCCCGCACGACCTACAAACTGGAGGACCAGCGGGGCGTGCCATTGGTGCGGTGGCCCGTTGCTCAGCACTGTCGGACGGCGACCGGCACGGTTTGGATTCAGATGTGGTCGAACATTCTAGGTGAGATTCAGCTGTTCGGTCCCGGAGACCCTTCCAAGTTTGGCAGGTGGCGGACGCGCGTTGGGGATCCCATGGCACTCGAGTTCCCGGGGGGCTACATGACAGACAGCAAGGCGCTGCAGCGGCAGTCTGCTGGCAAACCACGGCGGACGACTACGACATTCCTTCAAGAGTTTGCCGACGACGACCACGTCCTGAAGGTTCGACTGCCCAAACCAAGGCGCTGATCGGCGCAAAATCGCGGCTCGCCCTGTCTTTCGACGTCGCGTTGCCAGTATCCTCCTCGCCATGAATGACTCACGACGCGACTCACTGATCCGCAAACTCGCCGACTTCTTCACTGGCGAAGACTATGAATCCGTAACGACTGCAGAGCTGGGGCGGCGCTTCGATATCGCCGAAGAGGACAGCGAGATGTTTGGCGAACTGCTACGCATCCTCGAACGCGCCGGCATTGCGGCGCACCTCGACGATCGCGGTTGGTTCGCTCCCCAACAGGAAGGTTGGGTGGTCGGGCGCCTCAGCGTGACCCGCCGCGGCCACGGTTTCGTGCGCCCCTCGACACCGGCTGACGAACGCCTACAGCTCCCGCGCGCTGCCAGCAAGGACGGCGCGAACAAGACCCAAAAGAAGACAGCGAAGAAGAAGGCGACCAAAGGCAAGAAGTCGCAAGCAAAGACCCAAGAGCACGAGCACGGTCGCGACGACGTCTACATTTCGTCGCGCAAGCTAAAGGATGGCCACGACGGCGACCTGGTCTTGATCAAGGTCGGCAAGCCTCGCCGTCGCGAGCACCGCGGTCGCGGTCACGATCAGAAGGATCTGCCGGCACGTGAGGGACGCGTACTCTACGCACTGCAGCGGTCCGAACGCGTGGTCAGCGGCATCTTCTACCACGGGGGCCACGGCGGCGAAGGGATCGTCGAGCCGCAAGGAAGCCGGCGCGCGCGGGAGATCTTCATCTCCGCGGGCCCGACGAGCGCTTCGCTCGAAGATGGCGACCGCGTCTTGGTACGTATCAAAGAGGGCGCCCCGATCCTCGGCCGCGCGCCCGGCGAAGTGCTGGCGAAGTGTGCCCCCGTCGGCACTTGGGAATCTGACCTGCAAACGATCCAGACCGAGTTCGGCTACAGCGATACGTTTCCGGCGGCTGTCGAGAAGGAAGCCGCCGAGTTCGCCGAACAGCCGCTACCCGAAGACATCGAAGGGCGTGAGGATCGCCGCGAACAACCGATCGTTACGATCGATCCGCACGACGCCAAAGACTTCGACGATGCGATCACCGTCGTCGAAAGAGACGATGGCGGCTACACGTTAGGCGTATTCATCGCCGATGTTGCGCACTATGTGTTGCCGGGGAGTGCGATCGAGAAAGAGGCCAGGCGTCGCAGCACGTCGGTGTATCTGCCCGGCAAGGTCCTACCGATGCTGCCCGAGAAGCTCAGCAACGGTCTGTGCTCGCTGCGCCCGCACGAAGACCGCCTCGCCAAGGGTGTGTGGATGGAGATCGCGCCTGACGGTGAGCTGGAAGAGTGCACGATCGAGAACGCTGTGATCTGCAGTCGGCGGCGTTTCGCCTATTCCGATGTTCAGGAGCTGCTCGATGGCGCGCACCCCGAACCAGCTGATGAAGAGTTCGTCGACATGCTGCGGGTGATGGACAAGCTCCGACGGCTACTGAAGCGGCGGCGTATTGAACGTGGCTCGCTCGAGTTGGCGCTGCAAGCGCAACGCATCGTGCTCGATGACGCCGGCGAAGTGGAATCGATCGGACCGTATCCGCGGACATCGGCGCACAACCTCGTCGAAGAGTTCATGTTGATCGCCAACGAGGCCGTCGCGCGTGTGTGCACTGCAAAAGGCGTCCCGATCTTGCGCCGTGTGCATGCGCCGCCGCCGCAGGAGGACTTGGACGAGTTCCTGCGGTTCTGTCGATTGCTAGTCCCTGGGATCAAGGGGGAGAGTACGGCCGACTTGCGCCGCATCCTCGAGAAGCTCAAGGGCAAAGCTGTCGAGCCGATCTTGAACTTTGCGCTGCTCCGAACGCTTACCCGTGCCGAGTACGACGTCGCACACGCGACGCACTTTGCGCTGGCGCTCGATGAGTACTGCCACTTCACTTCACCGATTCGTCGCTACGCCGACCTGCAGGTGCACCGGGCGCTGGATGCCGCCTTGTTTGGCATCGGCGAGTCCGAGAGTCGTGAGGCCCTCGATGATCTTGCCGAGCAGTGTTCTTACAATTCGCGCCAGGCGGAAGAGGCCGAACGTGAGATGGCGAAGCTGCGAAGCATTTCATGGCTGCGCCCGCTGGAGGGGGAGCGCTTCCACGGCATGATCACGTCGGTCCGCGACTTTGGGTTCTTCGTGCGGCTGGATGAGAGCCTGATCGAAGGGCTGGTCCACATCACGCGGTTGCGCTCGGACTACTTCGAGCTCGACGAGAGCCGCTACCTCCTGGCGGGCCGCCGCACCGGGCAGGTTTTCCGACTGGGCGACAAGGTCGAGGTGTCCTTGCTGCGCGCAGATTCGGTCCAGCGCCACGTCGACTTCGACTTCGTCGGCCATGTCGGCGACGCGGGCAAGGCACCCGCGGGGGGCAAGTCGCGGGGGCGGCAGGGCCCCAAGCAGCAAGCCGGCACCCGCAAGGCGCACCGGAAGGGCTCCGGCAAAGGCAGCGGCAAAGGCAGCGGCAAAGGCAGCGGCAAAGGCAGCGGCAAAGGCAGCGGCAAGGGTGGGCGCAAGTCCAAGGGTGGGCGCCGCCGCTAGCGCGCCGCCGTCAGGACCCCTCCGCACGGCCACGAGGGCGCGAGAAGCGCGGATCTCGCCCAGGTTGCCGCAGCGCCGTAGACTCCAAATCCCG
>JBCCHQ010000058.1:0-31873 GCA_039028735.1 Planctomycetota bacterium
GGTCTCGTCCTCCTCGCCGTTCACTCCAGCAAAGCAGCTTCTGCAATCGCGCGACTCACGCTGCGCACAAGCCAATGTAGCACTACCGCGCTGCATCGGACGCCCTGATTCAGGTGTCGAAACCTGAGATGGGTTCTGGTTTGTCGTCGAGTCTTCGCGCATCCTCTGGCTGATCTTGTGAGAGGATGGCGCGTTTGGCTTTGGTGACGATTGAGGGCCTCACGAAGAGCTATGGCGACTTCACGGCGGTCGATGAACTCGACTTGTCGGTGGAGGCGGGGGAGATCTTTGCGTTGCTGGGGCCCAACGGGGCGGGCAAGACGACGACGATCCGCATGTTGATGGGGATCTTGCAGCCGACGGCGGGGCGGGCCCACATCGCGGATCTCGATTGCTTTCGCGACCGCGCCCGAGTTATGGAGCTGGTGGGCTACCTTCCGGATGAGCCGGCCTTCTATGACTACTTGCGGGGACGCGAGCTGCTGACATTCGTCGGCGAGATGCACGGGCTGACGCGCAGCGAATCGCGAGCGCGCTGGGAGCCGTTTGTCGAGCAACTCGATCTCGGCGATGCATTGGAGGAGTACGCGGCGAACTACTCAAAAGGGATGCGTAAGAAGCTGGCGCTGATTTCCGCGCTCCTCCACCAGCCGCGGCTGTTGATCCTCGACGAGCCCACGAACGGGTTGGATCCGTTTGCGACACGCACGTTGCACTCGTTGATTCGGGAACAGGCAGCGGCCGGTGTCGGCGTCTTCTACAGTACGCACCTGTTGGACCAGGCCGAGAAGCTTTGCGACCGCGTCGGCATCTTGCACGATGCACGGATGGCGGCGTGCGGGCCGATCGACGAACTGCGGCAACAGCTCAGTGAAGGCGGCACCCTCGAGGATGTGTTCTTCCAGGTGGTTTCCGAGTCGGGGAACAACTCCGACGAGAGTGAGTCCGCGACCCCATGACGTCGCAGCGACCCTCGCCCTGGGCGATCCTGTTTGCCATCACCCGCATGTCGCTGCGACAGGCGCTGAACCGGTCGTTGTTGTTTGGGCGCAAGCCGAAACCGATGGCCGACAGAGCTGGCAACGCAAAGCGTGTCGGGTCTGCAGGCAAGCGCGGTTTCTCGTGGACGCAGCTGGTGCTGATCATTTTCGTCCCCGCGTTCTTGGCGCAGGGGATCTTGATGAGTTCGTTGTTCGTGAGCCGGGCTTCGCACCTCGTGGAATCGCAAACTTCAGAGGCCGTGCCTGCGGTGGAATCGGATGGCGTCGATGACGAGGATCTCAGTGCCGCGGTTCGCGAGGCGATCCGACGCAACGCGGAGTATCAAAAGGCCACTGCCGGGCGCGACGTCTGGCCCGACGGCGAGATGTGGCCGACATCACGCACCGATGAGCAGCAAGCGCGGCGAGTCGTCGCGGCGCTGTTGTTGCTGCTGTGTGCCGCCAATGCCATGGTCGGTCTGGGCATGGGGAACCGTGATCTGGGCGCCGTCGAGTGGAAGTTCGAGTGGCTGTTCTCTTTTCCGGCGCCGAATTACGTGCTGTTGTTTGCAAAGTTGATCGAGTACGCGATCTACAACCCCTTCAGCTTCTTCACGTGCTTCCCGGTCATGCTTGTCGTCAGTATCGCCAACGGTGCTTCGTGGGGTGGTGCGATCGTGCACGCACTCGCCGGGACCTTGTGCTTGAGTACACTGCTAGCCGCCGTGCGGTTGTTCGGGGAGACATTCCTGCGCAAGCGGTGCTCAAGGTCACAGATCAAGAACCTGCAGGCGACGTTCACGGTACTCGGATTGGTGCTGTTCTACTTCGCCCTCTACCTGGTCCTGCCCGATCCAGCGCCGCCGCTCTTTGAGAGATTCGCGCAGCTAGATCTGCGTTGGGTCGACTACTCACCGACGACCCTCCCGTTGGCGGCAGCGTTCCAGCGACCGTCGATGGTTTTTGGCTTGTTGGTGGCGACCGTGCCGCTCGCGCTGGTCGGGGCAGGCCTGACAGCGCTGCTAGTGCGCAATGGCCTGGTCACTGCAGGCGGCCCGTACAGTGGCGTACGACAAACGGTTGGAGACACGACCGGCAGCAGCCGCCTGCGCGGTATCGTTGGCAAGGAAGTACGCCTGCTTCTGCGAGACCGCAACTTCCTGGTTCGGACCTTGGTGTTGCCGTTCATTATCGTTGGTTTTCAGGTGCTTGCGAACCCAGGCATGCTCGAGGGCGCCGCCGAGAAGCCGCAGCATGCCGCGATGCTCGCATTTGGTGTGGTTGCGTACATGTTGGCCGGATCCGCGCTCGTGGTGTTGGTGTACGAGAGCCGTGCACTGTGGCTGCTGTACACGTTTCCGCAGAGCCTCGCTTCTTTGATGCTGCGCAAGACGCGACTTTGGGCGGTGATTGCGATGGTGTACGTCGCTGTGCTGGGCGAAGGACTCTTGGCGCTCGGTAAGACCAGCGATTGGAGCGCTCACGGGTTCGTGCTGCTTGCTGTCGTGGCGATTGGCATCTTTGCGTTCGTAGCAGCTGGAATCGGTACGCTGGGCTGTGACCCATTGGCGCAGGACGAACGCAAGCGACTCAAGAGTGGGCCGGTGCTGTTCTATATGTTCCTGGCGAGTCAGTTCGCTTACGCGATGTACGCGCCGTCGGTCTGGAACAAGTTCGTCTTCGTGGCGTTGTCGGCATTGGTTGCCTACGCGCTGTGGCAACGCGTTTCCGAGCGGATCGAGTTTCTCCTTGATAGCGAAGCACGGCCGAAGCCGCGCGTCGCCCTCAGCGACGGGTTGATCGTTACGATGGCGTTCTTCGTCGTGCAAGGGCTGTTGTCGCAGCTGTTGGTGCGCAAGTTCGACGACGCTGACTTGCTGCTGGCGGTCGTGATCGCGTATGGCACCGCAGGCCTTATTGTCACGGCCGTCGCGAGCGTTGTGCTGTGGGCGCGTAAGATCCCAGACCTCCTTGCGGCACTGGGGCTTGCCCGTTGCCGATGGCGGCTTGCGCAAAGCATGGCGACGGGATTGCTGCTGGGGATCGTCTCAGGAGCGTTCGCATTTGCGTACCTGAAGCTCGGCAAATCGATCCCGTGGTTCGCAGATCAGATCGAGCAGGTGCCGGCGGGGGGGCAAGCGTTTGCCGGACAGGGTTGGATCTGGATGATCGTCTTGGCGGTCGCGATTGCGCCACCGTGCGAGGAGTTTCTGTTTCGGTCGCTGATCTATCGCGGTCTCCGCAACAGTAGCGGCTTCTTGCTTTCCGCGGTCAGCAGCGCCGCGGTGTTCGCTTTGGTGCATCCACCGTTGTCGTTTGTGCCGGTGTTCGTATTGGGGCTGCTGTGCGCGTGGGGCTTTGAGAAGAGCGGCAACATCGCAACTTCGATCACTGCGCACGTCTGCCACAATACGATCGCAGTTTCGATCGTCATGTTCGGATGGGTCTAACGCACGGCGGGACGCCCTATTGGCACAACACCATGCGACAAGGACGTCGGTTCAGCAAGATGATCGCGACGCTGAGAAAAACAACGTGGCCAAGGAACGCAAAGCGCGCCTCGTTGTCGAGCATCAGCCAGCTGTCGGGGTTGCGCACGGCTAGCGAATAAGAACTGTAGAACAAGTGCACACCCAAGAGCCCCGTACCAAAGATGCGCGCGGCGATCGTTCGCACGAAGATCTGTAGGGTGATCAGCAGCTCCAAAACCGAAAACAGGATCTGAAACGCGCACTTCAGAAGGATCGTGCGGTTGAGCTCTTCACTGGCAGTCAGCAAGTCCGCGACTTGCGCGCCGCGCACGACAGCATCGACGCAGAAGTAGCCGATCAAGATCCACAAGAACGCAGTCAGTGGGCGTCGTTGGCGCTCCCCAGCGGGGTGGTGGAGTGCTGCTTCCAAGAAGGCCTGCTTTCGCGCGTGTCAATGAGTCCGCGGTGAACCGGAGAGTGTAGCGAAGAGACCCAAGGAATTCCTCCCAAGGGCGCCACGAAACCGCGTGCTTCGCAACTCTTCCTGTTATCGGCTCATTGGGCGCCCTGGTGCAGAACAACTCGCCAAACGAAGTCCCCCGGGTGCCGAATGCTCTTTCTTGGTAGGGCCATGAAGTTATAGTGTGCGTTGCTGGAGCCGACAGGGGGCGGCCTGCTTGCCTGTGCCTTAGAGTCGTTTTGAACCGAAGAGGGTCTCCGTTGAACCTGGGAATGGTCGTCAACCGGACGATAGTGTCGCTGCTTCCGATGGTCCCTCGTGGGCTCGTCTGGCGCTTCAGTCGTCGCTACATCGCCGGCACGGACCTCAAGGCTGCCCTCGATGAGGTAGAGCGCCTCAACAGTGCTGGGATGTCGGCCACGCTCGACGTTCTGGGTGAGGACGTGACGGAAGCGGCCGATGCCGAGGCGTTTCGGGACCTCTATCTCGAGGCGATCGACGAGATCGCTCGACGCGGGTGTGACTGCAATATCTCGATCAAGCTGTCGCAGATGGCGCTGCGTTTCGATGTCGACCTCTGTCGCGAGATCATTCGTTCGCTGGGGGAAGCGGCGCAGAAACACGACAACTTCGTTCGTATCGACATGGAGGACTCGTCGGTCACGACCGCGACGCTGGATCTCTACCGCCAACTCCGCGGCGAGCTGCCGCTGGGCACGGTCGTCCAGTCGTGTCTGCGGCGCACAGCAGACGATGTGCAGGCGCTCCTCGATACCGGAGCGACCCATCTGAGACTGTGCAAAGGGATCTACCTGGAACCAGAGGAGATCGCTTTCCAAGATCGCACCGAAGTCCAGGAGTCCTACAACGCGCTGCTACGTCAGATGTTAGAGGGCGGGATCGAGAAGGTTGGCATCGCGACCCACGACCCGGTTCTCGTGGACGCATCGCGTGCTATAATTGCGGAACTGCAAGTCCCCAAAGAACGGTACGAGTTCCAGATGCTGCTCGGTGTCGCCGAGCGGATGCGTAGCGAACTGGTCCAAGAGGGGCACCCACTCCGGGTCTACGTTCCCTTTGGCGATGCCTGGTACCCCTACTCGGTACGCCGCCTGCGTGAGAACCCCCAGATCGCGGGGCACGTGCTGAAGAATCTCTTTCGTCGCAGCTGAGATTCACGCGTTCCCCGCACATCTTAGAGAGCAGCACCATGAATCTGCATCGCGCCATCCCAGTTGCGCTCGCCTTCTTTGCGGCGCTCACCCTTGTTTCCTGTAATCGCGACAACAAGCCCGTCGTGCGCACGTCCACTAGCGAATCGACGTTTCTGTGGGACGCACGACTCGATGACGACAACGATGTCGAAGAGTTTGAAATGCTGTTTCGGGATCCGCAGGCTGAGGTCGAAGTTGAGACCATCGATCTGGAAGGGGCCGTCGAAATCGAGATCTTCGACGACGACAACGATCGCATCTTCGCGCAGCGCTACGACGGACCGCGTAACGGCCGCGAGATCGACATCGACGAGAGTGACTTCGGCGAACAAGGGGAGTGGACCATTCGCATCACGACGATCGGCGCTACCGGCGCAGTCGTGATCCACATCGAACCCAAGTGGGAGCAGTACGAGTAGTCGCGCAACCGCGACGAAGGCCGCACCTACGTCAAGAATGGCCCAGGGTTGTTGGCGTACTGAATCGCTGTTTCCTTCGTGACCTCACCGGTTACCAACAGCTCCTTCAGGTGCCGCTCCAGCGTGTAGATCCCGTCCTTGTGATGAGTCTCCATCGTCGAATAGATTTGGTGCCAGTTGCCGGTGCGAATCTGGTTGGCCACCGCCGGCACCATCTTCAACACCTCCATCACCACGCGTCGCCCGACGCCGTCGGCTCTCGGGATCAGCTTCTGTCCGATCACGCACGACAAGCTGAACGAGATCTGAGCGCACAACTCTTTAGTCCGCTCTGGTGGAAACAGGTCGACGATACGCGTGATCGCACCGCGTGCGTCACGAGTGTGGAGCGTCGAAAACACGAGGTGCCCCGTCTCGGCGGCCGTCAACGCGAGTGACGCCGTCTCCTTGTCACGCATCTCACCCACGAAGATGATGTCGGGGTCTTCGCGCAGCCCACTGCGCAGCCCGGCGTGGAAGCTGGGAACGTGCTTGCCGACTTCGCGTTGAGAAATCAGTGCGTGCTCGCTGTGGATCACGTACTCGATCGGGTCTTCGAGGGTCAGGATTCGCGCCCGCGTGCTGCGGTTGATGTGTTGGATCATGCTGGCGATCGTTGTCGACTTGCCGCTGCCGGTGATGCCGGTGACGATGACGAGTCCCTGCTGAAGGCCCACGAGTTCGCGCCACACCTGCTCGTCGGGGAAACCGATCCGACTGAGTGGCGGGATTGTCCGTGGCAGGACGCGGATTGCGCAGGCCAAACCATCGCGGTCGCGAAACACGTTGATACGAAAGCTCATCTTGCGCTCGCCCCACTCGAATGCCGCGTCAATGTCGGCGATGGTTGCGCTGCGCAAGCGATCGACGTTGGCCGGGGACAAGAGCGGGAACAGCAGGTCTTCCAGTACCTCTGCGGTCAGCGGCGCGGCCTCGGGGAGTGGCAGTAGTTCACTGTCGAAGCGGTAGCGCGCGGGCTCGCCGACCTTCAGATGCAGGTCTGAGATCCGCGGTATTCCGTCCTTGATGTATTGCGGGTCTGCGAACCGTTCGAGCAGGTGGAAGATATTGACGACGTTTCTTCCGACGAGATAGACGCTCTTCACGGTTGGAGTGTCGGTCATCCGATTCCTCTCGCAACTTCGATCAGCACCGTTTGAGTGATGTCCGGCACTAGGCCGCGTGCCGGAAGGCTTGAAGGGTAGACCCATTTGAGCATATACTCATAAGCAGTCAAGATCCTGGACGCCCCGTGGAATCGTGAGCCAGTGTGGAGCCACTGTGAGCCTCACGACGGCTGGTTTCGCGGGGAGTGTGCTCCAGAGCCGGTGTTCAGTAGGAGCACGCAGAGGCAATCTTCGCAGAAGCACTCTCCTCAAGGGCATCTCAGGATCGGTCGATGTCTAAATAGTGGAACGTCGGTTTGCCCCGGGGTGAAAGAAAGTTTCTCTGGCTCGCGCTGGAGGAGTTTCCTTTCCTTCCGCTGCTTCCCTCCTTCCACCGACTGTGACGATTCGTTGCTCGTTCACTTGCGAGTGCTTCGTGTCGTCTGGACGGTAACAGCGCCGGCACTGCGTGTCGGCGGAGACCCAGTTTGCCCGTGGAGTCATGGTAGGACCAAGAAGCTTCGAACACGAACACATCACGCCGGACGATCTGCGCCGCCTCGAAGCTTGCGAGGCGCGGATCGGCTACACTTTCGACAACCCTGACCACTTGCTGCAAGCGCTGACGCACTCGTCGATCAAGACGATCGATCAACCTTGCAACGAGCGTATGGAGTTCCTCGGTGACTCGATCCTCGGCCTGATCATCACCGAGTTCCTCTTCAACTTCTTTGGTGATCGGACAGAAGGGGAGCTGACACAGATCAAGTCCGTTGTCGTTTCGACGACGACACTGGCGACTGAGAGCGAACGCTTGGAGCTGGACGTTGCTTTCCAGGTCGGCAAGGGCGTGACGAATCGCAAGCAGCTTCCGCCGTCGCTGCTCGCCAACGTTTTCGAAGCGGTTGTCGGGGCGATCTATCTCGACAGCGGCCTCGAAGCGGCTCGCGACTTCTGCTTGCGTAACCTGTACCACCAGATCGTGGCGGTGAACCAGAATCGCCACTCGCTGAACTACAAGTCGATCTTGCAGCAGCATCTGCAGCGAGTCGATGGCAAAACGCCGACATACAAGGTTGTCAACGAGGACGGTCCAGACCATCACAAGGTGTTCACCGTGCAGGCGATGGTCGGCAAGAAGCAACTTGGCAAAGGGCAGGGGAACAACAAGAAGGAAGCGGAGCAATCCGCTGCGCAGGAGTCGTTGCAACTACTCGGGGTAGACCTCGAAAACGGGAATTGAGCCGGAGCTGTCATGACCGAGTCGGGCGTCGACGCCGCCGCCACTCTGCAACAGCGGATCTTCGATACTTCGCCGGTGATCCGCGAAGTGCGCGAACGGATCCAAAGCTCTGGCGTGGTCTCGGTTGGTCGCGCGGGCGACGGCAGCGGTGCATTCCTGTTGGCGGCCCTGACGAAGACCCTGCAGCGCCCCATCTTGCTGCTGACGGCTGGCCTCGACGAGGCGGAGCGAGCGCGCCGCGATTGGGCGACATTTCTCGACGGCGGCGTTGAGGACTTTCCTCCTTGGGAGTCGCTGTTTGAAGACGACTCCGAACCCGACGCGGACACGTTTGCGCGGCGCACCTCCGCTATCGATGCGCTTTGCAGCGGGCGTCCCGCAGCCATCGTCGCGCCGATGCAGGCATTGCTGCAGCCGGTCGGACGCACGGCTCAGATCGATAGCGATTGCCGTGTGATGCTGCGCTCTGGGGATGTGGCGCCGCCAGGCGACCTCGCACGGCAGTTGATCGAGGCCGGATATCGTCGTTTCCCGCAGGTATCGCGCCCCGGAGACTTTTCGATCCGTGGCGGCATCCTGGACGTCTTCCCGCGAGAAGGTGCACACCCATATCGCGTCGACTACTTCGATGACGAGATCGATTCGATCCGCGCTGTCGACTTGCGGACGCAGCGATCCGGGGCCGAAGTCAATTCTGTGATGCTGACGTTGATGCCGAAGGCGGACTATTTCATTCGCGGCTTTACCGGCACCGAAGTAACACTGTTCGACCGGCTTCCCGATGACGTTCTGTTGGCCGTCGCCAACCCGCACGACGTGCAAGAGAAGTGCATTGGGTTACTGGGGCAGTGGGCGCACCGCCGCGAGCAGAAGCTTGCTGACGAACTGTGGGCGCGTGCCGGGCGATTGACCCGTTTGGAGCTGGAACCGCTGCCACCCGAGCGCGGTAAGAACCCAGTCTTGTTGCCCGTCGGTTCGGCCGAGCGATTCCAGGGATCCCTGGATCGCGTCGTCGATGAGCTGCGCGAAGAAGCCGCACGCGGTACGCAGATCCGCGTCTACTTCCGGCAGGAAGCCGAATCCGAGCGCTTCCAAGAGATCCTCGACGATGCTGGTGTCGGCGACAGCTGTGCGCCGCGCTTCGGCGATCTCAGCCGCAGTTTCCGCTGGCAGGAGGAGGGGGGCGCGATCTTCCTCGCTGGGGGCGAGGTCTTGGGGCGTAGTCGTTCCTTGGCTCGGCGCGCACGTCGCGAGAACCGCGGACGGGCAGTGCAGAGCTTCCTCGAGTTCGAACCTGGCGACTTCGTCGTGCATATGAGCCACGGCGTTGGCCGCTACCGCGGCATCAAGAAGCTCGAGACCGGACGGCGGCAAGGGGATCATTTGATCCTCGAGTTCCGCGAGGGTGTGCGGGTCTTGGTGCCGGCCGAGCGCATCGACTTGGTGCAAAAATACGTCGGCGGTAACCGTGTGACACCGCACCTCGACAAGGTCGGGGGTACGTCGTGGGGGAAGAAGAAGCAACGCGTCGTCGACGCGGTGCACGACCTGGCGACCGAGATGCTGGAACTGCAGGCGCTGCGTGCCGAGAAAGAAGGCTACGCGTTTCCGGAAGACAACCACTGGCAAGAAGAGTTCGAAGCCGCGTTTCCATTCGAGCCGACGCAAGACCAAGTCGATACGATGGCAGCCATCCGCAAGGACCTGCAGTCCAACAAGCCGATGGACCGGTTGGTTTGCGGAGACGTTGGCTACGGCAAGACCGAACTAGCGATGCGAGCCGCCTTCAAGACCGTCCAGGCAGGCAAACAAGTCGCAGTGCTAGTCCCCACGACGATTCTCGCGCAACAGCACTTGCTGACGTTCCGCGAGCGGATGGCGGAGTTTCCGGTTCGTATCGAGGCGCTGAGCCGGCTGCGCAGCCGCAAGGAAGCCACTGAGATCCTGCAGCGCACCCACGAGGGGGAGGTCGACATCTTGATCGGAACCCACCGGCTGCTGTCGAACGACGTCAGCATGAAGGATCTGGGGCTGATCATCATCGACGAAGAGCAACGCTTCGGCGTGGCGCACAAAGAGAAACTGAAACAGCTGCGGCGCCTCGTCGAGGTCATGACGTTGACCGCGACGCCGATCCCACGGACGCTGCATATGGCGCTGTTGGGCGTGCGTGACATCTCCAGCCTGCAAGAGGCGCCTGAAGGGCGTCGCGCCGTCCACACTGAGGTTTGTGCGTTCGACGAGAAGCGCTTCCGCGAGATCATCCTGCGAGAGCTCAATCGCGACGGCCAGGTGTTCTTCGTTCACAACCGCGTCAAAAGCATCGAGCACCGCAAGCTCGACCTCGAGCGCCTTGTGCCCGAGGCCCGCATGGTGTTCGCACACGGCCAGATGGATGAGCACGATCTTGAGCTCCGGATGAAGGGGTTCTTGAACAAGGAATTCAACGTGTTGGTGTCCACGACGATCATCGAGAGCGGTCTCGATATCCCGTCGGCGAACACGATGATCATTGAACGCGCGGACCGCTTCGGTCTCGCCGAGCTGCATCAGTTGCGAGGACGCGTCGGACGTGGCCATCACAAGGCCTATACGTATTTGCTGCTGCCAGAAGACAAGCCGGTCGCCGGAGAGGCCGCGCAGCGCTTGCAAGCCATCGAAGAGTACTCTTCGTTGGGTTCTGGATTTCAGATCGCGATGCGAGACTTGGAGATCCGTGGTGCCGGCAATATTCTCGGCCGCGAGCAGTCGGGACACATTGCGACGATCGGTTACGATCTGTACTGCCGCCTGCTCGAACGCGCGGTTGCGGATCTGAAAGGCTCTACTTACCAAGAGCCTCCCGACGTCGAGATTGCCATCGATAGCGGGGCGCGAATTCCGGAAGACTATGTACCCAGTGACTCGCAGAGGCTGCGTTTCTATCGTACCGTTGCGACCGCGCTCGAGCTCGATGACGTCGTCGAGGTCGAAGAAACGCTGCGCGATCAGTACGGGGAGTTGCCCGAAGAGACGCGCGCGCTGTTGCGGCTGCAAATGCTGCGGATTGAATTGGGGCGTTGTGGCGCACGCAAGGTAGCCCTCGAAGATGGTTGGATGATCGTCGAAGGCAACATAGCTGCTGTCGAACGCGAGTTCGCGATTCGCAAGTGGGACATGACGCGGTTACCGGACGGCTATCTGGCGGTTCGGCCGAAGAAGAAGACGCTGAGAGAACTTTCCGAAGTGACGGCAGCCGTCGTCGCTGGGTGACAAGAAGCAGGGGAACATGCGAATCGTCCAGTTCACGGATCTGCACCTCTTCGCAGATCCGACTGCCGATCTCTACGGCGCGGTGCCCGAGACGAACTTCCACAAGGTTTGGCAACGCATCCAGCAATTGGATCCATTGCCCGAGCGTTTGTTCATCACCGGAGATCTAACGCACGACGACTCCGCCGTGGCGTACTCGCGTATTCATGATGCCGTCAACGAGTTCGGTGTGCCGACGTATTGGATCCCCGGCAATCACGACGATCGTCAGGTCATGGCCCAGCAATTGCGCGGTTGCCTGGCGTCAGACCGTTGCGCCGACCTAGGTGCTTGGCGTCTGGTGCTACTCGACAGTCAGTTGACCGGAGAGATTCCCGGGGAATTGGCGGCCGACCAACTCACATTCTTGGAAACCTCGCTGGCCCGTTGCGCTGCGGGCGGCAGCCCTACGCTGATCGCGCTGCATCACCCGCCGTTTCGGCTCGGTTCGAAGTGGATCGACGACTACCGGTTACAGAACGAGACAGCGTTCTGGGGCATCGTCGACAAGTACGACTGCGTCCGCGGCGTTGTCTGCGGACACGTGCATCAGACGTCAGACAGCCATCGTAATGGCGTGCGTTTGTTGACCACGCCGGCAACGGCGGTACAGTTCTCCGCAGGGACCGATGAGCCCGAGGTCGATGTGACTGCACCGTCTGGCTTTCGCGTGTTCGATCTCGACGACGACGGAGGTTGGCGCACCGAGGTCGTAACCGTCTAGTGTCGCGCCGAGGATTTTTGGAAGTGTTGTGCCAAGTCTTCGCGCGCCTTCGCCATGCCTTGTCGCAGCGCGGCAAAGTGCCACCCGTACAGAGAACGGCGATCCACCCCCGAGCCCTTCGGCGGCAGCAGGATGTTGAGGCTGAAGGCACCGGCTCGGCCGTAGATCATCGCGGAGCTCGTGTAGACACTGTAGAACTTCGAGATCTGTTCGTCGATCTCGTAGGTCCACACGACCGCGTTCGTCTGTCGGTCGTGCAGCTCGAGCGTCGCTTGAACACCACTGCTCATCCGGCCCATCGGGATCGGGAATAGCCACAGCAGGACGCCTGGCATCCCCAACATGTACGAGGTCGTGCTATTGCGCAGAGGGGTGGCGTGCAACGTGCCGCGCAGCGTGTAGCGACCGCTCTGTTGATCGCCGTAGACAACGCGCTCGAACAGACCCGTTGCCGCCAAGTCCTCTGAGATTGCCTTCGCAAAAGACACCGGGTAGGCCGCCTCGGAAAGGGGTGGGGCGATGCCCTGCTTTGCGACGCGTGTCATCCCAGCACCCTTCTCGGCAATCCGATCGCTCGTTTTTTGAATGCTCTCTTCGAGGCGTTCGAAGTTCAGCGGCACGTAGGGGATCAGCGGAATGTACGTCAAGAACATCTTGCCAGTGGTGCTGTAGCGACGCTCTCCACGAGCATCCTCGAAGTCAGCTACTGCCAATGTGGTGGCGATCGGAGTGGGGCGCAGTCTCGTCGGAGTGACCTCATAGCCCAGAGTGAAGCTTGGCGTGAGTTGGCAACCGCAGAGCGTTGCGGCGGCAACGGCGATGACGACGGGTAGGGTCAGTCGGCGCATGAGACTCCTCGCTAGTTCAACCGCTGGTCGTTCGGCGGAGCAGTCGCAACGACTACGCGAAGGCACCGAACACCCACAACAACTGGAGCGCGAGCGGCCCTCCCCAGACAAGGGGCGAAACGCCCGAGACGTTGCGAAACCGCTCGAAAGGCATCGCCCGACCCCTGGCGCTGCATGCTAGAAACAGGCTGCCGGCTCGGTCAAGAACTGGACTCCGTCAACTTGCACTCCGAGGTCAAGTTCACTAGATGACGACGGAGTTGCAACGCATGCTATCGCGACAGGGGTCGCGTGCACAGCTTCTGCAACCGTTACCGATCTGTTAAGATCTGTGCATGTCTGACGTCGATCGAGTGCGCACTGACCCTGATAGCTACATCCACCCAGATCTGTCGGTCCCGGATGCCGTCGCTCTGGAGCTGCTGGCGCTGTCGATCTGTGAACACACGCACAATTCCGGAGGAGTGACGATCCGCCTTGCGGTGACTGGCCCGAGCACCGGCGTCATCGAGGACAGTGGTCGCGGGATGCGTCTCGAACCCGACCCGGGTGACGACATGGCGCATGCCGAACGCGCCCTGACGTCGATTTACCCAGTCGGTTCCGCCAGCCCGGACGTCGACGCGGTCCTCGGTGAGTTGATCTGGGGCAGTCACGGGTCGCAAGGGCCGATCGTTGCGAATGCGCTGTGTAGCGCCTTTGTCTTTCAGAGTCGTCGTGCCGGCGAAGTGTGGGAGCAGTGCTACCGCCGCGGGGTCGCCGAAGATCCCGCGTGCTTGGTCGGGGCGACCGATCGCACAGGGACGCAGACGCGGTTCTTGGTGGATTCGGGGCTGGCGGGGAAGTCGGTGCTGGATCTTGTCGTGTTGCGCGAGCGGATTGCGGCGTTGTGTGCGCGCATCCCAGGGCTCGACGTCGAGTTGATCGGCGACTAGGTGCGGGCGCCTGTTACGCTTTCCTTATGCGAGCCTCTTCTCGTACCAGGCCACATCCCAGTAGCGACCGAACTTGCGGCCGACCTCGTGGTAGAACGCGACCTTTTCGAAACCGAAGCGCCGATGCAGTGCTTCTGAGGCTTCGTTCGGAACAGTGATTCCGGCGTAGGCTCGATGCAGGTCTTCGGTCTCGAGAGCCGCGAACAGCGCTGAATACAGCCGAGCTCCGATCCCCTGACCGGTGTGCGCTTCATCGCAGTAGACGGTGACCTCGACCGAAGTCGAGTACGCCGCCTTCGGGCGAAAGCAAGTACTCGACGCGTAGCCGACCGGTGTATCAGCCACCGTTGCGACCCAGAGTTGATGCGGACCCGTGTCTGCGAACTGCGCGAACCACGCTTCGCGATCGGCGTACGTTTCGGTATCGAACGTGATCGGAGTCGTTGTGATGTAATGGTTGTAGAGCGTCGTGAGCGCGGGTAGATCGCCGGCGGTGCCGAAGCGCACCGCGATCGTCTCATCTGGGTCGTTCTTCATGCCGAAGAGTAACCCAGCGCTCGGCGACCTACCACAGTTTTGCCTTGCCGCTGTCCCCGTGACCGTCTTCACTGATTGGCAGTCGTTCGTTCCCCGCAGTGACACCCCTTGATTGCGACAGGGTCCGCCATGACAGCACGATCGATTGCTGAAGCGCTGATCGGCATTCTCGGTTTGTACTTCGTGTTCGAGTCGATCGTGTTCCGGTTGAACTCGCTGGTCGTCAACCACTTGCTGACTCCGGCAAGCGAGTTGGCGTCAGAGACGGCTGCGCAGTTCCACGAGCGCGCAATGCACTCGGGATACCTGACAATCGGCGTCGAGGTCGGACTGGGAATCCTGGTGTTCTTGGCGCGAAAGCGCATCGCGAGGCTCGTGACCGACGACAGTGCAGTGGATCGCCAAGTGCCCGCGCCCGACGGCAGTCGTTTGCTGGCAATCGGGATCTGCGTGATCGGCGTGTGGCTCGTAGCGAGCGCGCTCCCAGGGTTGGCAATGTACTTCTACGACCTCGCGCAGGCGCAAGCGAGTCAGGCCAGCCTGGTCTACTACGTTGCGCAAGTCGCCGTCGGCGCGCTGCTCGCGCTGCGGGCGCCCGGGATCCGCTCGGCGTTGCGCGCTGCTGGTCCGATGACGTCCGAACCCTCGGAGTGGTAGACCTAAAGGGGTGCCATCATTGGGCACTCACCGAGTCGCGGCTGCGGACGATCCGGCACGGGTTGCCATACGCGACGATGTTCTCTGGTAGGTCCTCGACGACGACCGAGCCGGCACCGACCAGCACTCGCGGTGCAATCTGGATACCTTCCTTGACGATCGCTCCGACGCCGATCCAGCTATCCGATCCCACGGCGACGTTTCCCGAGAGGTGGGCGCCGGGGGCGATATGTACGAAGTCGCCCAGCATCGTGTCGTGGTCGATCGTCGCTGCGGTGTTTACGATCGCACCGCGTCCGACACGACTCTCCGCTTGCAGCACTGCCCGGGCCATGACGCAGGCGCCGGGTGCCACCTGCGCTGACGGACTGACCACTGCGCTTTCGTGGATCGCGGTCACGAGCTGATGCCCATGTGCTTCCCAACGCGTAGCTACTGTGCGTCTGTCCGCCGCTTCGCCAATGCTGACGAAGAAGGGCTGTGACCTGTCGAGCGACTCGAGGGTCGTCTCTTCGTCCTCGACGCGTCGGTCGAGAAACGACGATCCCACGAGCGTGGGATCCGAGTCGAGCACTCGAAGCTGGGGAAACTGCGGAAGGAGGATTTCCGCGATGACCTTGCCGTGTCCGCTTGCACCGATCAGATACACTCGACACTCGTGTCCTTTGCCTTCGGGGAGCTTGGTGCCACCCCGAAGAACCGGTGAAGGGCCGCCGCGATGTTCACGGCGGCGCGCCCGTCTCCATAGACGCTGCGGCGCTCCGTCAGAGTGGCGGCCACCTTGGCTGCTATCTCTTTATCGGTCGCCAGCTGCGCTGCTCCGTAGCGAATTGCTGCCGCATCGGCGGGAACGTCGAGCACGTTGGCGTCCCGCTCTCGTCCCTGCTGCCGGTCGCCGACGTTCAAGACGGCCACACCGGCCGCTACAGATTCGATCAACCCGCACGACGAGTTGCCGACCAACAGAGTCGCATGGTGCAGCAGATCGAGGAAGCGGTCTCGCTCCAGACTCTGGAAGATCCTCACCCGTGGGTGGTTGCGAACCTTCTCGATCGCGTCGATGACGCTTTGATGCCCCGCATCGTTGTTCGGATAGATGACGGCGAGCTGGCCTTCGATTTCGTCACACCAGTCCAGCGTGCCGGCCAGCGCAGCTGCAGCCTCGGTCGCGTTGTGGAAGTCATCGTGTGCGGGGTTTGGATGATAGACGAAGGCGACCCAAGGCGCGGCGGCGTCGAGTCCACACTGCGCGGCCACCACATCCCTTGCTGCTGGCGTACGCGCGAAGATCTCATCGAGCCCCGGCGCGCCGCTGATCGTAGTGGTTCCGGTAACACCCAGTTGCCCGAGGCGCGCCGCACTGGTCTCTGTCGCTGGGAAGTGCAGCGTCGCAACGCGGGCGATGGCGTCGCGCTGAAAGTCATCGATTGGATTGCCGCTGACATCACCGCCGTGCAGCTGCGCGACAGGGATCTCTAGGTAGCCGGCTGCCGTCGCCGCTGCGAACGCTTCGGTGCGGTCCCCCAGCACGACGAGTAGGTCCGGCGACAACTCCGACAGCGTGCGAGTGAAGCGACGCAGGCCGTCGGCAACCCCCTCTGCCATCCCTACGCGCGTATCGGCTGTGGGTGCCATTGGCACTTCAGCGCTGATCGGGAACTCGGCAGCGACCGTTGCCCGAGTGTCGCCGAGTTCAGCGATCAAGTGCATGCCAGCGACGATTAGCTGTAGCTCGAGGGCGGGCGAGCCGTGGATCTCCTCGATGAGGCCGCGGAGCAAGCCGTACTCGGATCGGCTTCCCGTCATCACCGCGACGCGTGGACGCTGCGAACTTTCGTCCGTGCGAGTCGTTCTCGGGCGCGTCATAGCGTGGATCCGTAGCCTTCCCGGAACTTGCTGCGTGTGACGGTGCTTCTACTGCGCGTACAAAGCGCGTTCGCAACCGCGAATGATAACACAGTCCTGCACCCTCGCGTCGGCACGATCGCAGCAGCTCTTGAAGCGAATTTGGACCCTCCGGGAAACCGTAAGCACCGCTGCACTCGATGGCGAAACCAGTCGATACCCGATACGGAGCCGTACTCTGGACATCGTTTCAGTCGGCTCTGTGAAGAGGGGAAGGAGAAGTAGAGAGCACCTGGAGCGAACTTGCCAGTCCGTCTGATTCCGCGCCTCGACATCAAGGCTCCCCATCTCGTCAAGGGAGTGCGTCTCGAAGGGCTCCGCGTCATCGGAGACCCAGCCGAGCACGCTGCGCGGTACTACGAAGAGGGAGCCGACGAACTCCTGTACGTCGACGTTGTTGCGTCCTTGTATGGCCGCAGCAGCATCGTCGATCTCGTGCGTCGCACGGCCGAACGCGTCTTCATCCCGCTGACGGTGGGAGGTGGTGTTCGGACGATCGACGATGTGCGAACCCTGCTACGCGCCGGTGCCGACAAGGTCGCGATCAACACCGCAGCGATACACTCCCCAAAATTCATTCGCAGCGCCGCGCACACATTCGGCAGTCAATGCGTAACCGTAGCCATCGAAGCGATCCGGCAGCCGGACGGCGGCTGGTTGGCGTTTACCGACAACGGTCGCGAGCGTACTGGCGTGGATGCCGTCGCCTGGGCCCAGCGCGCCGTCGAAATGGGTGCAGGTGAGTTGCTGCTGACGTCTGTGGATCGCGAGGGCACGGGCAGCGGCTTCGAGATCCCTTGGATTCAGCAGGTTGCCGAACTCGTCGACGTTCCAGTCGTCGCCTGCGGGGGTGCGGGGCATCGCGAGCACTTGGCAGAGGTAGCCGACTGTGGCGTCGACGGCATTGCCGTTGCCAGCCTGCTGCACTACAGGCGCCGCACGATCAAAGAGATGAAAGAGGCGTTGGCAACTGCCGGAGCGGAGGTGCGGCTATGACTTCGCAGCAGAAGAACCACCGCGGCCAGGCTCAAACATCGACCCGGCGTGGTCCACGCGTCACCGTCATCGACCTCGGCATCAGCAATACCCACAGTGTCGCCAACGCCCTACGCTCGTTGGGCGCCGACGTCTCGATTGCAATGCACGGCAAAGAGATCACCCGATCGCAACGTCTGATCTTGCCCGGTGTGGGGGCGTTTCGCGAAGGCATTGAGCGTCTGCACGAACGCGGTTTTGCAACAGTACTTCGAAGGCACCAGCAAGACGGTACTCCGTTGCTGGGTATCTGCTTGGGGATGCAGCTGTTGTTCACGGACGGATCTGAGTTCGGGCCGGCCGAAGGGTTGGGTCTGATCGCAGGACACGTGCGGGCGATCCCGCGTCCAGCGTTACGGCGTAGTCCGGTCAAGATTCCCCATGTGGGATGGGACGTTGTTGCACTCGACCGACGGCACCCCCTGCTGTCCGGGTTGGGTGAATCCTTCTACGGCTACTTCCTGCATTCGTTCCGAGCGCTGCCAACCAATCCCGACGACTGCTGGGCGACCTGCACCTACGGCCCGCACTCGATCTGCGCCGTTGCCGGGAACGGCAGCGTCATGGGTACGCAGTTCCACCCTGAGAAGAGCGGACCTGCCGGGCTGCAGATCCTACAGAACTTCATCGACATTCCGGTCTCACGAGAAGAGGCGAAGCATGCGAGAGATCAACGTCCCGGAGTTCGAGCTTCCTGAGCTCGACGTTGCCGGCCGATATCAGCTGCCGGAAGAAGTTCGGTATTGCACGAAGTGTGTGATCTCGAACCAACGTCCGCGGATCACGTTCGATGAGAACGGCGTATGTTCGGCATGTCGCTTTGCCGAGACCAAAGACTCGGGCATCGACTGGGACGTGCGTCACGAAGAACTTGTCGCGTTGTGCGACCGGTTTCGGCGCGACGACGGTCGCTTCGATGTGCTCGTGCCGTGCAGTGGCGGCAAGGACAGTGGCTACGTCGCTCACCTCCTGCGTGACAAGTACGGCATGAAGCCGTTGACGGTGACGTGGGCTCCGCACTGGTACACAAACATCGGTTGGCAGAATCTGCAGGCGATGATTCATGCCGGCCTCGACAACGTCATGTTCACGCCGAACGGCGCAGTGCACCGCGTGATGACGCGTCTCGCGTTCATTCACCAAGGGGATCCATTCCAGCCGTTCATCTATGGTCAGAAGAACTACCCGCTGCAAGTCGCCACGCAGTACGACATCCCGTTGATCATGTATGGAGAGAACGGCGAAGTCGAATATGGCGGCGACATGCAGAATGCCGACAGTCCGACTCACAACACCGGCAGCGATATGGTGAAGCACTACTTCTCGGGGATCTCTCCGGAAGACTGGGCGCGATACGGCGTGTCTGAACACGACCTGCGCGTCTACCAAGGTCCGTCCCCCGAGGCCGTTGCCCAAACCGGTGTCGAGTGCCATTTCATGAGCTACTACAAGAAGTGGATCCCGCAGGAGTGCTACTACTACTGCTGCGAGCACACGGACTTTCAAGCGAATCCTCATGGCCGCAGTGAAGGCACGTACTCGAAGTACGCGAGTCTCGATGACCGCTTGGATGGCTATCACTACTACCTCAGCTACATCAAGTTTGGCATCGGTCGTTGCACGGCGGATGCTGCACACGAAATCCGCGACGGTCACATCACCAGAGAAGAAGGCGTGGCCCTTGTGAATCGCTTCGACGGTGAGTTCCCGCAGCGGCACTTCCAGGATTTTCTCACCTACACGGGTCTGACGGAGGAACAGTTCTGGTTGGCCGTCGACAACTGGCGACCTGCGCATCTATGGCAGCGCCGCGAGGGTGAGTGGCAGTTGCAGCAGAAGGTATCGCTTGCCGCTGACGCAGCGCGAGAGGCCATGGTCGTCCACGCGTGAGCACCGCACAGACGACCGTCCATGCACAAGCACAGCAAGCGCTAGGCAAGCGAGACCCAGAGCAGCTGGTCGCAGTCCGCGCAAACCTGACCGCGTATGTCGCCGCTGTGGAAGACGACGCGGAAGCATGGTTCTTGCTAGCGTTGGTCGAGCAACGGCTCGGCAACCCGGCGCATGCGGCCCCGCACGCGCACCGCGCGCAGCGCTTACAGCCGGAGGTTGCAAAGCACGCAGCCTTGCTGGGCGATGTCTTGGCTGCCTGTGGCCGTGTGCGCGAAGCCGGGTTGGCCTACCAGAGTGCACTCAACTTGGTGCCGACCGATCACAACACGCTGAGAAAGCTGGGCGAGTGTTTCCTTGCCGACGGCGACTTCGAGCAAGCTGTGGCCGCTCTCCGTTGCGCGCTGGAACACAAGCCCGGCCATGGCGGAGCGTGGTTCTCGCTCGCCCAAGCGCTCCACCAACAGGGGCACCTCGGTGAAGCGACGTCTGCGCTGCACCGTGTGTTGGCGCGCCAGCCGCGCAATGGCGGCGCATACGTCGAACTGGGGAGAATCGCGATGGCGCAAGCGCGCCTCGATGACGCGGATCGCTGCTTTCGGCACGCGTTGGCGCAGAGCGCACCCATGGTTGCGAACCGTATCGCCGTTGGGCACCTCTACGCGCGGATGGGGGAGGAACAAAAGGCGGTTGCCGCCTATCGCTCTGCACTCGCACACGAACCCGCCCACCCGGAAGCGCTCGAAGGATTGGCGTTTCTACTGCGAGGTCGACTGCCGGCTGCGGACACAGCGAGTATTGCTGCGCAACTCGGCAATAGCGACCTCGGCATCGAACAGCACGCCCGACTCCATTACAGCGAAGTAGAGCGACTGACCGGCGACGCCGTACGAGAGCAGCGGCTGCACCACGCCGCAGAAGCGAATCGCATGCAGCTCCAGGCTTGGGCAGCAGCAGGGCGGCCGCACGGCGTCACGGCCCACCGTCGCTACGTCGACACGATGATCGGCACCTTCGACGATTCGTACTTCGAGCAGCGCCGAGGTTTCGGGGTCAGTACGACGCGACCTGTGTTCATTGTTGGGATGCCGCGGTCGGGTACATCTCTGGTCGAACAGATCCTCAGCAGTCACCCCGACGTGTTTGGTGCGGGCGAGCTGCTCCACATCGGTACTGGACTCGAGAGTTTGCGGCGGCGTAGCGCGCCCAGCACCACAGCGACGGCTAGCGGTGCGAAGCAGTGGTCTTTCGCAGACGCTGCGCTCGCAGCGGACAAGGCGAATGTCCAACAAACGGCGCTCGACTATGCGCATCGGCTCTCGGAACTCGATCCGGTTGCGGCCCGCGTGACCGACAAGCTGCCGCTGAACTTCCTCAATGTCGGCTGGATCCATACGCTGTTTCCGCACGCGACGATCATCCACTGTCAACGCGACCCCCGCGACGTCGCCATCAGTTGCTACTTCAAAGGGCTCGCGCGTGTCCGTTGGTCAGCCGACCTCGGCCACATCGCTGAGTACGTCGCCGACTACAGGCGCCTGATGGCGCATTGGGACTGCGTGCTGCCCGATCGCATCACGCATGTGCGCTACGAAGATCTCGTCTCCGATCTCGAGGGTGTGAGCCGTCGATTGGTCGCTGCGATCGATCAGCCCTGGACCGATGCTTGTCTCGCTTTTCACGAGAACCGACGATCGGTCTGCACAGCGAGCGTGTCGCAAGTGCGCAACCGGCTGTACACGACGTCGGTGGGGCGTTGGCGTGAGTACGAAGAGCTGCTCGCGCCCTACCTGGGGCTGCTGAACCCGTAGACGCTCCGACTCCATACTGGTGCACGGCGAAGGGTGGTCGGAACGCGCAGTCCGTGCTCTCCTTCCCGCCGAATCCACTTCCATAAGTATATATTATTAATCGGCTTAAGAAATTTTCCACATCTTCCCTGCGCTTTGCGCAGCGTTGCGTCGCGCTGCCTTTCGAGGGGCATTCCCGGATGGACCGGGACCGCCAACCGACCAAGGTTCCACACCGCCCTCTTGAAAGGATGGGATCTCATGTACGCAGGAACCCACCAACGTCTCGCAACCAGCGCGATCGTCGCGCTGCTCGTTATTGCGAGCATCTGTATCGGCTCGCCGGCTCGAGCGCAGAGCACGGCGAATCTCCCGTTCAGCGACGGGGACATCATCACCACTCACTTCGGAGGCTTCAACAGCCCCGGCGATCCACTGAGTGGACTCGACGCCGATGGTCCCGTCGTGTCGTTGATCGACGCTTCGATCCCGGCCATTTTCCCGAACCCGACTCCGACGCCGGGGGTGCTTTGGCCAGCGCCGATCTTCAATAACCTGGGCGCCGCAGCTACCGAGCAATGGCTCGCGAGGAACCTCGGCCAGGTGTTTGGTCTGTGCACCGACAACAACGGTGTGACGCCGAACATCTACGTCGCTGCCACCGGCGCCTACGGAGATTGGAGTGCATTTCCGTTTCCGATGGGTGGCGTTGGACCCGATGGTTCCGGCGCGATCTATCAAATCGATGGCGCGACTGGCGACATCAACTCGTTCGTCGTCACCGGGCCTGGTGGCGTTGGCACGAACCAGATTCCGAACGGCGGTTCCGGGCTTGGTAACGTCTGTTACGACCCGACGCACGGCCAGTTCTTCGCCACGAACTTCGAAGATGGCCTGATCTACCGGATCGACAACACAGGCATCATTCTCAGTACTTACGATCCGTTCGCACCGACGATCCCTGTACCCGGAGGCTTTGCGCCGCTCGGTGACCGTCCGTTCGCAGTGGCGTTCTACGGTGGACGTCTGTATTTCAGCGGCTGGCTGCGGGACACCGCGCGTCCAACGACAAACTGGCCGCCGTCCTGGGGCCCGCTGCCGCCGCAGCCGACGAACTCGATCTTCTCGATCGCGATCGATGCGACCAGCGGTAACTTCGTGGGAACCGAGCAGCTCGAAATCGTGCTGCCGTACTTGCCGCCGAACCAGTTCTCGAACCCCGTCTCCGACATTGAGTTCACGGTCGCAGGCGACATGTTGCTCGGTGAGCGTACGTATGTCGGCGACTTTGGCATGATCGATACTGGGCACCAAGCACGCTGTCTCGAATACGTCTTCAGCGGCACCGCTTGGGTCCCGAGCACCGAAGAGTTCTTCATTGGCGATCCGCCTGCTTCCGGTTTCCCGCCGTCCAACTGTGCCGGTGGTGTCGACTACGACTGCCTCGACAACGTTTGGAGTAGTGGAAACCTGATTCTTCCGGCCGCGCACGGTTTCGTGCTGATGCCAAACACTGGCAACACGCCGGCGACTTCGTTCTCGGCCAACTATGAGATTGGTCTCCCCAATGGCGTCAAGGCCGGCCCCGGCGACGTGGAGCGCTTCCAGCGCGACTGTGGTTGCCTGCCGCCGTACGCCGTGAGTTGTGTCCTCGAAGCCGCGACCAACGTCATGAGCCTGACCTGGACGAATGGTCAGAGCTACTCGGCGATCGAAGTCCGGTGTGGTGGCATTACGATTGCCTCGCTCCCCGGAAACGCGACGACCTACAGTTTCTTGGCCACGCCGCCGACGGCGCCATGTTGCGAGATCGTCGGCCTCGTGCCGTCCATCAACCCATCGCTGCCGCCGACCGAGTGCGCGTCCGAAGAGTGTTGCGTCAACCCCTGCGTCCCGCCGTCGGGCTTGACGTGTGACTACGACCCGGCCGCGGCAATCATGGTTCTGAACTGGACCAATGGTCAGGTCTACGACCAGATCGAGGTCGAGTGTGACGGCGTGATCGTCGCGACGTTGTCGGGTACGGCCACGACGTATGGCCACCCAGTTCCGGCCGGCTCGGTCGTGTGCTGCAAGGTCTTCGGTGTGATCTTGGGCCCGCCAGGTACCGTACCGACGCGTTGCGAATCGGTCGAATGCTGCTCCGAATGCCTGCCACCGTTTGACGTCACCTGCGTCTGGGATCCGGTCACCCTCGGTACCGTGATCAGCTGGACCAATGGTCAGGCCTACGACCAGATCCACATTGAGTGCGACGGCGTCATCGTCGCTGCCCTCTCTGGTACGGCGACGTCGTACACGCACATCTTGAACCCACCGCTGCCGGGCTCGCAGTGCTACCGAGTGATCGGTGTGTTGAACAATCCCGATGGCACCCACACTGAGTGTCCGTCCGAAGTGTGCTGCACGGGTTGTGACGCGCCGGTCAACGTGTTCTGCGAGTTGATCAACATGCAGCTGGTGCTCAACTGGACCAACTCCAGCGCCTACGATGCGATCAACGTGATCTGCAATGGGGTGCTCGTGGCGACGCTGCCAGGTACGGCTACGTCGTACGCGTCCGCTCCGCCGCCGTCCGGTCAAGTCTGCTGCCAGATCGTGGGCATCATCAACGGTCTGCCCGGTACCCCGCCGACGGAGTGTCCGTCGGTCGAGTGTTGCCTGGGCTGCTTGCCGCCGATCAATGTGTTCTGCTTCGAAGATCCGCTTGTCGCGGGTACGCAGATCAACTGGACCAACGGTCAGACCTACAGCTCGATCAACATTGAGTGCAATGGTGTCGTCGTGGCAACGCTACCGGGTACGGCTACGTCGCACCTGCACGTCGCCACGCCGCCGGTCCCGGGAGAAGTTTGCTACCGCGTGATCGGTATCTTGGTCAACTCCGACGGTACGACCACCGAGTGTCCTTCCGAAGAGTGTTGCATAGGCTGTGACGCACCGACGAACTTGTTCTGCGAGCTGATCAACATGCAGTTGGTCTTGAACTGGACCAACGCTCCAGGCGGTTATGACGCCGTGCACGTGTACTGTAATGGCGTGCTCGAAGCTGTCCTCGGTGGCAACGTCACCAGCTACACGTCGCCGACGCCTCCCCCCAGTGGCCAGGTTTGCTGCTACGTCGTTGGCGTGATCAACGCGGGCCCCGTCGGATTTCCGACCGAGTGTCCGTCCGTTGAGTGCTGCATTGGCTGCGAGCCGCCGACGAACTTGACCTGCGGTACGAACGCAGCTGGTTTGTTGAGCATGACGTGGACGAACCCCGGTGGTTACGACCAGATCGAGGTCTACTGCAACGGTCTGTTGTTTGCGATCTTGCCCGGTACGGCGACCAGCCACGCTGGTTCGATCCTGCCGCCCGGTCAGGTCTGCTGCCAGGTCGTTGGAATCATCAACGGTCCCGCCGGCACCGCGCCGACCCTCTGTCCTTCCGAAGAGTGCTGCATTGGCTGCGAGCCGCCGACGAACCTGACCTGCGGTACGAACGCAGCTGGTTTGTTGAGCATGACGTGGACGAACCCCGGAGGCTTCGATCAGATCGAGGTTTACTGCAACGGTCTGCTGTTTGCGATCTTGCCCGGTACGGCGACCAGCCACGCTGGTGCGATCCTGCCACCGGGTCAGGTCTGCTGCCAGGTCGTTGGAATCATCAACGGTCCCGCCGGCACCGCGCCGACGCTCTGTCCGTCTGAAGAGTGCTGCCTCGGTTGCTCCGCACCCGAGAACCTCGTCTGCGAAGTCGATCCAGCGACGAACACCGTGTACGTCAACTGGACCAACCCGCAGGTCTACTCGTCGATCCAGGTGTGGTGTGACGGCGTGCAAGTCGCCTCCATGCTCGGTACCGCGACGAACTACGCACACACTACTGCCGGTCCTGGTGACACGGTCTGCTGCTGGGTCGTTGGCGTGATCGTCAACTCCGACGGCACGACGACCGAGTGCACGGACGGCGAATGCTGCGTCACGATCCCGAACGAGGGGCCATGCCCGTACGAAGACGTGGCCGTGTTGCTGAACACCGGTTACGACGACGGCTCGAGCAGTGTGATCGGTGTTGGTAACCCCGACGACGACTGGATCGTCATTGCCGACCGCGATCTGTCGAACAACGCGACGGTGCCGCCGTTCTCGACGACGCCTGAGCCAGTTCCGGCCGAGGTGCGCACGACGCACGCTGCGTGGTCAGGCCCGCTCGTGGGTCCGGGTGCAACCGGTAGTGCTTGGGTGTATCACTCGATCAACGCCCAGAACGGCTACTTCGACTACCAGCGCTGCTTCTGCCTGCGCGAAGGCTTCTCGAATGCTGTCTTGAGCTTCGAGATCCTGGCCGACGACCAGGCAGACGTGTTCCTGAATGGCACTCTGATCTACTCGACCAGCCCGTCGGCATTCGTGACGCCGGAGAGCCATGTCGAGGTCGACCAGTCGCTGTTCATTGAAGGTGAGAACTGCATCATGGTCACCGTCGCGAACACGTTCGGTGTCGCGACCGGTTTCAACTTCGTCGGCGAAGTCACCGCGACCAACGGCAAGTGCTGCTGCACGCCGGCGCCGCACGGCATGGTCGGCTGGTGGCCGCTGGATCTCGAGGACAACATGAGCGGTGGCACCGACATCGCCTGGGGTAACGATGGATCCGTTGTGATTCCTGACTTCCAGCCGGGCATGGTCGCTGAAGCTCTGTTCTTCAACGGTTCCAATCAGGTCATTGTGCCGGATCACCCGCGCCTCGACTTCGGTCCTCCGACCGGTATCGCGGTTGGCGACTTCTCGATCGACGCCTGGATCCGTCTCGACAACGCGATTGACGGTCCGCACCCGATCGTGTCGAAGTTCGGCACCGGCGGCGGTACACCTGGCTACATCTTCTACGTCGATACGACCGGCAACCTTGCCTTTATCGTGCAAGATAGCTCGATCGCGTCGCAGTACGCCCCGACGAGTGCGGGTGCGTTCGTCAACGACGGCCAGTGGCACCACGTCGCAGTCACGTACGACCGTGACCGCACTGGTAACGGCGTGCGTCTGTTCGTCGACGGTCAACGTGTCGATCCCGATACGTACGACGGCACGGCCATGGGCGATCTCAGTAACGCAGGTCCGTTGCGGATCGGTGGCGCTGACTTCTTCGGTGGCGTTTCGTTCGAGGGCCATATCGACGAGGTCGAAATCTTCGACCGCGCGCTGTTGGGTTCCGAAGTGCGCCGACTGTACGAGGCCGGCGACAGTGGCAAGTGCAAGGAGTACTGCCACGTGCCGTGGGACAAGCCCGTAGCCTCGAACGGTACGACGACCGTCAACGTCGTGGTTTGCAACGACGGTGGTACGACGCAGACCTACAACGTATCCGCGCTGCCGCACAGCGGCCCCGGGTGCAGTCTGCCGAGTCCTGGTGTCGGCATCCCAGCAACCGTGTCGGTCCCGCCGTCCAGTTGCATTACAGTTCCCGTGTCGATCTCCGCGCCGACTGGCCCGGGGTTGGCGTGCTACAAGGTGTGCTTCGAGAACATTCTCACGGGGCACCGCTTCTGCTGCACCGGATCCATGAAGGTCGGGTCGCCGATCATTGTGATCTCCGACGACGACATCATTGCCGTACCGGTTGGTACTTCGACGCCGATCACGTTCACGTTGGACAACCCGACCCCGGCAGCAGTCACCAGCACGTACCGAGTTGTTGGCATGACGATGAACCCGGCCGTGAAGACGATCTCTCTCGACGGCCTGCCGCCAGGAGAACCAGTCATCGGCACGCTGAGTGTCAGCGGCAACGGCGGTAGCACCGACGTGACCGTCGAAGCAGCCGTGCTCGACCACGAGCCGTTCGTCTTCTACGACATCATTCTCATGGTCGACTTCGACGGCGACGGAATCGAGGAAGCGGAAGCGTCCGCCATGCTCCGCACCACTGCTGCAGCGCCGGCAAGGGAGTTCAAGCGTGGTGACTGTAACCTCGACAACGGTTTCGACATTGGCGATCCAGTCTTCCTGCTGGGTTACCTCTTCAGCGGTGGCGCGGTGCCCGGTTGCCCGGACTCCTGCGACGCCAATGACGACGGCAACCTCAACATCGGGGACGCGATCTACAAGCTGTCGCACCTGTTCGCCGGGGGAGCGGCTCCGCCCGCACCGTTCGGCACCTGTGGACCTGACCCAACCTCTGATAGTTTAGGGGCTTGTGTCGATCCTAACTGTCCCTAGGTCGTGATCTTGGGATAGATCCAGTGCAGCGGGGGTAGCCGATCGGGCTACCCCCGCTTTTTTGTTGGCTAACCACAGCCACCCCACGGCGAAGGCGCGATGGCACCTCGCGACCATCCAAAATCTATGCAAAAGCGAAAATCCTGGAGAAATCCGTGCTCCAAAACAGGTCTCCGCAGGCTTGTGCCTGTCTAGGATTGGGATATAGTTACGTCATTGCGGTCTGAGTTCGATTTTCGGGGCTCCCCAATCCCCGCCAAAACTTTCATCCAGTCGTGCAGGACTGGTCGCGAGGAGTGCGACGTCCGGTTGCCATGCCTTAACGGCCGTATCTGGCCAAGGCTGGCGCGATGATTGTCGATCTTCGGCCGCTTGGGATGACGGGGTGTCATCCCACCCCAGGTTCTGAATCCGAAAAATACGTGCCGCTATACGGATCATCGCAGTCGTACGAGGAGGTCTCTGATGGTGTCTCGGCCCCACTTCAGGTGTTTGCCGGTATTGGTTCTGTGTCTCCTGAGCTTCTTTGCGGTCACTCCCGCACAGGCTCAGGTCGCTTTCACGCGTGGCGATACCAACGGTGATGGAGTGCACAACATGGGCGACGTTGTCGCTCTGTTTGCGTTTCTGTTTCAGTCTGGGCAACAGCCGACGTGCCGTGATGCCTGCGACGTCTCCGACGATGGCAACATCGACATTGGCGATGGCGTCTATCTGCTGACGTATTTGTTCACGAACGGTGCGCCGCCAGCAGCGCCGCAATCGTGTGGCATGGATCCGACCCCCGACAATCTTGATTGTGTCGCTTTCGCGGCGTGCGTCGGTGTCAACCAACCGCCCACGATCACGTCAACGCCGCCACAAGATGCCACCGAGATGGACGAGTTCTCGTACCAAGTCGTGGCGATCGACAGCAACGGCGATCCTCTGACCTACTCCGCGCCCTCAGCTCCCGATGGAGCTGCGATCGATGCCAACGGCCTGTTGACGTGGACTCCGACCGCCATGCAGGTCGGGCTGCACCAGTTCCACGTTGTCGCCAGCGACCCCAGTGGCGCGTCCGCCGAGCAGTTCTTCGACGTGACGGTTCAGGATGTGAACCAACCTCCTCACATCATGAGCCAGCCAGGCGGCCAGGCGATCTGCGGCAACCTGTACGAGTACGACATCGATGCGATGGATCCAGATCCCGGCGACAGCATCACCTACTCGCTGCAGCAGGGTCCTTCATCGATCAACGTCGATCCGACGACCGGAATGATGAGCTGGATCCCTGGCCACACCGAAGAAGGTGTGCACAACTTGGCAGTCCGTGCGCAGGACAGCGGCGGTGAGATGGACGTGCAGACGTTCGTGCTGTCGGTGACAGCCGACTGTGACGGCGACGGCATTCCCGACGACCAAGAGCCCGACTGCGACAGCGATGGCACGCCAGACGATTGCGAAAGTGACTGCGACGGCGATGGCATCCCCGACGATTGTGATGTCGGTTTCCCGCAGGAGTGCATCGAGACGTCTTGCGCGAGCAACATCCAGTTCGATCCGGCCTTCCAAACGTGGCCGCATGGTGAGCACGGTTTCATTGCTGCGTTCAACCTGAACTTCACTGTGTTCGAGCAGTTCGTCTTCACGACGCCGGCTGTCTTCGTCGAGAGCCCGGACGGCACCGCAACGCTGACCGGTACGCTCGAGAGCCGTCAGAACCCGACCGGCGGCTTCACGCTGTCGGTGACTTTCTCGAGCTTCGTGTCTTCGTCTGACCCGATTCCCGCCGGAAGCCCGCAGCTGTTCCTGACACCGAACGCCTATTTCGACATGGGCGGACCCGTCGATCACCGCACGTGGCGCTACTACACGAACCTCACCGGTACGCTGGTCGGAACCGGCATCTACTCCGGGGCACAGCTCGACCTGGCCCTGGGTTCGTTGCCGGCGACGCAGCTCGGTGAGGGTGCCAACGGTGCCAACACGCTGGACGGCCTCGGTACCTGGGCCGACGTGAACATTGTCAGCCAGCCGACAACCGGTCCGGCGTTTGCGCCGATCGTCCGCGGCGACATCAACGTCTCGCTGGCCGCCGCTGGCGCCGACTGCGACAACGACGGCACCCCCGACTGCGCCGAGGCCGACTGTGACGGAGACGGCATTCCCGATGACTGCGAGGGGGAGCCAGACTGTAACGGCAACGGCATCCCCGATAGCTGCGACATCGCCAGTGGTGCCGCCGCGGACGTCAACAACAACGGCATTCCAGATAGCTGCGAAGCCGACTGTGACGGTGACGGCACTCCGGACGATATGGAGCCGGACTGCGACAACGACGGTACTCCGGACGACTGCGAGACCGAGCCGGACTGTAACGGCAACAACATCCCAGACAGCTGTGACATTGCCAACGGCATGCCGGACACGAACGGCAACGGTGTCCCGGACGGATGCGACCCGGACTGTGACAACGACGGTACGCCGGATCACGAAGAAAACGATTGCGACAACGACGGCACACCGGACGACTGCGAAGGTGAGCCGGACTGTAACGGCAACAACATCCCGGACAGCTGCGACATTGCAGCTGGTGCGCCGGACATGAACGGCAACGGCATTCCGGACAGTTGTGAGGGTGACTGCGACAACGACGGCACGCCCGACGACATGGAGCCGGACTGCGACAACGACGGCACGCCGGACGACTGCGAAGGTGAGCCGGACTGCAACGGCAACAACATCCCGGACAGCTGTGACATTGCGGCGGGCCACCCCGACCTCGATGGCAACGGCGTCCCGGATAGCTGCGACCCGGACTGTGACAACGACGGCACACCGGATCACCAAGAGAACGACTGCGACAACGACGGTACGCCGGACGACTGCGAAGGCGAGCCGGACTGCAACACGAACGGTATTCCCGACAGCTGTGATATCGCCGGCGGCATGCCGGACACGAACGGCAACGGTGTCCCGGACGTCTGTGACCCGGACTGTGACAACGATGGCACGCCGGACCACGAAGAGACCGACTGCGACGGCGACGGTACGCCGGACGACTGCGAGAGCGAGCCGGACTGCAACGGGAACAACATCCCGGACAGCTGCGACATTGCAGCTGGTGCGCAGGACATGAACGGCAACGGCATCCCGGACACCTGCGAAGGTGACTGCGACGGTGACGGCATCCCGGACGACATGGAGCCGGACTGTGACGGCGACGGTACGCCGGATGACTGTGACTCTGGCTATCCGGACGAGTGCACCGACGTCTTCTGTGTCGGTGACGCTGTCTTCGATCCTGCGATCACTTCGTGGACGAACGGTCCGTATGGTTTCGTGCAGTTCTATTCGAGCTTCAACGAGTTCAGCCGCTTCTCGTTCCTGGTCCCCGGTGTCTTCACCGAGCTCCCGGACGGAACCGCAACGCTGACAGGGACGGTGACGGACGCTACGAACCCGAACGCCTGCTTCACGGTCGACTTGACCCTCACGGGGTTGATCACGGCCAGCGAGCCGGTGCCGGCGGGTAGCCCACAGCTGTTCTTGTCGCCGAGCGCCTATGTGGCGAATGGCGGTACCGTCGATCCCGACACGTGGCGCTACTACCCGACGATGACCGGAACGATGACGGGTTGTGGCGACTACACAGGCGCCCTGTTCAACATCGCCATCGGGACGTTCCCGGCCCTCCAGGTCGGCGAGGGTGCCAACGGCGCCAACACGCTCAACGGCTTGGGCACGTGGATGGAAGTGGCGATCGCGTCACAGCCGAACTCGGGCCCGCAGTTCCCGTCCGTCATGCAGGGTGACATCAACGTGCGTCTCGACGCTGCTGGTGCTGACTGCGATGGCGATGGCACGCCAGACTGTGGCGAGCCGGATTGCGACGGCGACGGCATTCCCGACGACTGCGACGATGAGCCAGATTGCGACAACAACGGTATCCCGGACAACTGTGACATCGCCAACGGCGCCCAAGACATGAACGGCAACGGCATCCCGGACAGCTGCGAAGCAGACTGCGACGGTGACGGTACGCCGGATGACATGGAGCCGGACTGCGACAACAACGGTACGCCGGACGATTGCGAGAACGAGCCGGACTGCAACGGGAACAACATCCCGGACAGCTGCGAC
>JBCCHQ010000059.1:0-31464 GCA_039028735.1 Planctomycetota bacterium
CGACGACAGAGTAGAATAGAGCCAGATCACCAACCAATCGACGATTCCACCGAAGAAGGCGGCCGCCGTGCCCAGCAGACTTCCAAAGATCACGGTAATGATCGCGGTCACGACCCCCATCTGCACGGCCACTTTTGTCGAGTAGAGGCCACGCATGATAATCGAGCGCCCTTGTCGGTCGGTGCCCAGCACGAGCCGGAAGTTCTGCACGAAGCCACTCCACCCCGACGGCTCGACAAACAGAGATGCGGCGAGTTCCTCGACGCGTGCGATCCGTGGCGCGAACTCGGGCCGCTCGTCGAGGTTCGAGATCGGGTCTAGTTCGTCAAGGTAGATATCTTGGGCTTCTTTGACCGTGGTCTCGAGTGTCTCGCGACTCCCCGCGAGTTCGCGGTAAGGCAGCGTCCCCCGCATCTCACCGACCGGGTCTTTGCGCTTCAGTGCCTTCTCCACGGCGTCGAGGTACCACATCGCAGCCTCGAGTCGCTTCTCTGGAGTGTCTTCGAGGAAGAACCCGGGTCGCGAGTTCGTCGCAACGCGGAACTCCGTCTCTTCGAGGTTGATCAATCCAAACGCCAGAATGCCGATGCCAACACACAGATACAAACCGCAGACGAACAGCGCGCACATTGCCGTCCGACTGCGACGCAGCTTGCGCATCTCGCGGGTCTTGAGGTACTCGACGATCTTTGATCGTTGCGCGAACACGAAGATGGCGGCCAAGACAAGACCGGCCCAGACCAGCCAGTCAGGAACCTGGCTGTCCGGTCCGAAGTTGACGAAGTAGGCCCAAATTTGGCTGCGAAACGTCAGCAACGCGCCGACGACGATGGCGACGATCGCCATGGTCAGGTTCTTCTTCGTCATTGCAGCCTCACCCTCGGATCAACCAACGCATACAGCACGTCGGTCAGGATGTTGGTGGCAATGAAGACGACCGCAAAGATCGCCGTGAAGACCTCGACCACCGGAAAATCTTTCGAGTGGATCGAAGAGATCAACACTCGCCCCATCCCCGGAATGTTGAAGTAGTACTCGATCAACAGAGAGCCGGCGATCAGGAACGGTAGCGTGATCATGATGCGCGTGATGATCGGGATCATCGCGTTCTTGAGCATATGGACGAACATCACTTTGCGCGTCGAAGCGCCCTTCGCGACGGCAGTTGTAATGTAGTCGCGGTTGCACTCCTCGACCATCACGGCGCGGTAGTAGCGGGTGTCGTAGCCCAGCGCGACGATGACATTGATCATTACCGGCAGCATGCAGAAGCGAAACCAGTTGGAGATACCCGGCTCGTAGCCTTCGATCTCGAACAGTTTGCGCGGTGCAATCGCCTCGTTCAGCAAGCTTGCGCCCCAGTATTGGCCGAAGATGATGTAGACGAGATAGCTGATACACATGCCAAGGACAGCGATCAGCATTAGTATTCGATCCGGTAATCGTCCGCGATAGAACGATGAGATCAGGCCGATACTGATGGCAAGGATCGTCGTAATGATGAGCGATGGCACCGTCAGCCATAAGGTCGGCATCACGGCGTCCTTGAGTTTGTCGATGACGCGCTTGCCGCGGTGGTCCCAGCTCTCGGCCTCGAAGTCGAGCCTCACGACGTTCCAGACGAAAGTCCCGTACTGCACGAGGAGCGGCTTGTCGAGGCCCGCCTTCTCGCGAAACAAGCGTTTTTGCTCTTCGCTCGAATGCTTGCCGAGATACGCGTCCTCGGGCGGCGGCCCCGAGCGCAGCGCGATGAACACGACCAGCAAGATCCCGAGGAATACCGGGATGTTGATCAAGATTCTGCGAACGATGTAGCCCCACATGTACGGTTACCGCCTCGGCAACTTCGTGGGGTCGAGGTCGAGATACTTGTACCAGTTGCCGAAATCCTCGGTCGGCTTGAAGTTCTTCAGCCACGGGTTCACGACATAGTAGCGTGTGCGCGCCATCGAGCCGACGTACGGCTGGTCGTGCCACAAGATCTCCTGCATCTCCTCGAGGATCTTCGTGCGCGCGGGCGAAGGCGGCGTCACGAGGATCTTACGATAGAGTTCATCGTACTTCGGGTTCTTGTAGTTGAAGTGATTGATCCCCGGAGACTCGTTCGGCCCGTAGAACAGCGCCAGGTTGTTCTCGCCATCGGGATAGTCCGACGACCAAGCGTAACCGAACATCTGCGCTTTCTTCTGATCCATGAACGACGTCAACGTCGGAAACTCGACGAGGTGCTTGTTGAACTTGATGCCAACTTTGGCCAGCTGACGTTCCAGCATCTCGGCCTGCTCTGGGATGTTTGCACCACTGCTCGAGTAGTACTCGATCGGGGGCAGCCCCTCGCCGTTGGGATAACCAGCTTCGGCGAGAAGCTTGCGCGCCTCTTCGAGGTTCGGCCCCGGCGTCGCTTTCGGGGAACGGCCGTCGGGAGGATAGCCGTGGAGCCCCGGCGGGATCACACCGTCGTAGACCTTATTGATCCCGTTGTAGAACGAGTCGTTGAACTCGGGCAGATCGATCGCCATCGTGATGGCCTTGCGCAACTTGCGCCGCTTCTCATCGAATCCGCCGAGAATCGCATCCTCCATGTTGAAGCCACGGAAGATGAAATCCAACAGCTTGATCGCGTGGGCCACACGACCTTCCTCGGCATACTCGTCTCGCAGCGTTCGCTTACGCTTCAAGAACGCTTCGCCGAAGTTCTCGGCCGGTACCTGCGTGTATCCGGTCTCCATGGCCAGGAACTTCAACCACATCGGCTGATCTTGCTGGTACATCGTAATGACGATCTTGTCGGCGATCGGCAGCTTGGTCCCCGCCGGCTCGTGGAACCCGAACGGTACGTCCTCTGGCATGTGCTCCGACGGATACACGCAGTGGTGGTAGTTCGGGTTGCGGTGGAACGTGATCTTCACGCCCTTTTGCCAGTCAGCCTCTTCCTTGAGGATGAACGGTCCGGTGCCGACCGGGTGCAACCCCAGCTTGTCGCCGTACTTCTGCGCTGCCTCCAGCGGCACGACGGAGAGCTGGAACATCGCGAGCGTCCACTCGAAACGAACTACCGGCTTCTTCAGACGGACGTGGAACTCGCGATCGTTGACGGTAATGAAGCCCGCGACCGGCGCGTCGTAGTCGAACTTGCCGCCGGCTGCGACCTTCGACCCCTGCGTGTCCTTGTACTCATCGAATCCCTCGATCAAGTCTTCGACCAGCCACCAGTTGCGCAGCTCCTGCGCTGGGTCGGCCAGACGTCGCCAGGAGTTGAAAACATCCTTGGAGACAACCTTGCGCCCTTTGCCGTCCGCAAAGCACGCGTCGTCGTGGAAGAAGACGTTGTCCTTGAGCTTGAACTTCCAAAGGAGGCCGTCCGCGGACCGCTCCGGCATCGACTCCAAGAGCAGCGGCTCCAGCTCGAGAGGACGCTTCAAGTATTTGTACTGGAGCAGTGTCTCGTAGACGCAGCCGATGGCGCGGTTGTCGTAGACCGAAGACCCGAGGGTCGGATCGAAGGTCCGGGGCCCAGCCGACCGCATCGGCAGCTGCAACACCTTCTCGCCACCGGGGGCCGTGCTGCTCGTGGCCGAGTCCGACCCCGAACCCGTCGTCGAGGTCGTCGAGTCGGTACATCCAGCGAGCAGGCCCGCCAGGAGTGCGCACGAAATCCACGCAAGAAACACCGGGCGCCGTGGCGGCGTCACATCGAACATCGGGAGCTCCTTCTGGGAAGTCTGGGTTCTACACGAACGGGGAATAGAATGTGGCACCGTGGCAGTGTCAAGGGGCCACCCGCCCAGCACGACCGCGACGACACCTCGCAAATATATCAAAAATAAACACTTACAGAGATCGAGGCCGGCGCCAGAAGGTCAGGCGGCGCTTCAGGGCAAGTCGTAGCTTCCACCGGTGCAGCCGGTAACCGCGCGCGTGAAACAAGGCTCGCGGCAAGACTCGAGGCCGAGTTCGGGTAGCGAACAGCTCACCGCCGCTTCGCCATACCAGCCAAAACAGCGCCACGCTGAACCAGCGGCGCCGAAACCCGCCGGCGAGGGCCGCCAAGCGATCGACGAAGCGCCGATCGTTCGGGCGCAGCGACGGGCACGCCGCCATCGTCTGTAGCCGAGTGACGGCCCGGGCGCGCTTGCGAAACCAATTGCGCGGAGTGTCTTCGGACTCGCGCGCGGCCTGGTCGACCGTGATGCTCTCTGTGTGACGCCGATACTGCAGTAGCGAGCTGTCCACGTAGTCGATCGTGCCCCGCGCAGACGCAACGAAACTGATCCAGATGTCGTGGTAGGGCACGCCGTCGGGGATCGGCAATGCGTGGTCCAACAGTTCGCGGCGCATCACCATCGTGTTGCCAGACACGCACTCCGCCAACAAGAACGAACGGGGATGGCTCCCTCGCACGAAGCGCAGCCCTCCGTAGAGATCCCGCAAAGTGGTACCGAGGCTCGCCCCGTGCTCGTCGATCAGGTCGGCGTCCGAGTAGACCAGCAGGTTGTCATCGAGAAGAGGACGCAGGCGCTCGAGCTTCTGCGGGTACCAGATGTCATCTTGGTCTGCGAGCGCAACGAAGTCCCCTCGACAAAGGGACACGGCCTTCTCGAAGTTCCGCACGAAGCCGAGGTTCTCGGCGTTGCGGTGGATCTCGAGCGGATACTTGGCCGCATACTCCTCGAGGATCGCCACCGTCGCATCGGTGGATCCGTCGTCAACTGCCACGACTTCCAGCTCGGAATAACTCTGAGAAAAGATGGAGTCGAGCTGTGCGCGCAGATAAGGTTCCCCGTTGTAAGTCGCCAGGGCGACCGAGATCATTCCGTTCGGCATGGCCAAACCCTACTCAACCCGGCGCGACCCAAACAGAGCAACCCCAAGGAAATTGTGACCACGGGCTTCAAATGACAGAAACGCTGCGTCTCCCAGAAGCACTCGAACGCGCCCTGACGGCGGTCTCCACCGTCGGGATCATCACCGGCGCCGGGATCTCCCAAGAGTCCGGGATTCAGACCTATCGCGGCCAAGGAGGATTGTACGACGATCCGTCCGAAGGTGACCGCACTGTCAACGCCCTCACCGGAGCAACTCTCCAGACGGATCCCGACCGGACGTGGCTGGCGGTGGCCGGAGTCGCCCGGCAAGCGATGGACGCCCAACCGAACACCGGGCATCGGGCGATCGTCGAGATCGAGCAGCGGGCGGATCGTTTCGTTCTCGTCACGCAGAACGTCGACGGGCTGCACGCTGCTGCCGGCAGCAGCAACGTCATCGAGATCCACGGTTCGATCTCGCGCACGGTGTGTATGAATTGCCACGACCGTGGCACGGTGAATCGGGACTTCTATGTGACGATCAAAGCCGCCCCACGCTGCCACCGCTGCGACGGCATCTTGCGCCCGGACGTCGTACTGTTCGAGGAGATGTTGCCGCTCACCGAACTAGGCCGCATGCAGGAACAACTCAACGACAACTTGCCCGACCTCGTGATCTGCGTAGGAACGACAGCGTTGTTTCCATACATCGTTGAGCCAGTCCTGCGCGCCGGCGCCGAAGGCAAGCTGACGATCGAGGTCAACCCAGAGTCGACGTACCTGTCTGCAGAAGTCGACTACTCGCTACGAGGCCGCGCCGGGGACTACCTGCCCCTCATCGCTGCCGGGCTGCCCACCAAAAAACCGGAGTGATCACGACACAAATCGCTGCGCCCACGTACCAGACGGCGTCGGCATGCACGTTCTGATACAGCGCGAGTCCCGCGTATGGAACGACGACCTGCCCCACCGAGAATGCCATCGAGAAGACCCCCAGGTAGCGTCCCGTGGCACCCTCTGGTGCGCGCTCCACGACCCACGCCATCACTAGAGGCGAGATCAACATCTCCCCGATCGTCCAGACGGCGATCGTGCAAACGGCGTACACAAAGCCGGTCGCAAGCGGGATCATGGCAGTCCCGACCGCAAAAAAGAGGCAGCCTATGGCGGCGACGCGCAGCTTCGAAAACGCCCGCACCCGATGAATCAAAACCATCTCGAACAAGACAATGATCGCGGTGTTCACCGCGAACAGCAGGCCAATGTCCACCTCATCGAGTAGGTAGAACTCTTTGTAGTAGACCGGCGACGTCAGAACGAGTTGAAAGAACGGGTAGCAAGACAGGAACACAGCCAGCATCACGAAGAGGAACGTGCCGTCCGCCCATGGGGAACGCCCTGCGGGCGCGCCAGCCTCCGCGGACTCGCGCTGACGACTGGGCGCCAAGTTGGGAACACAGATGCTTAGAAACAACAGCGACGCAACCGCCGCGGCACCGTTGACGATGAACAGCCAGTCGTACGAGATCTTAGCGAGAAAGCCGCCGCACGCGGGCCCGATCGTCATTCCCGCATTCAGTGCCAACCGCTGCAGTGCAAACGCACGACCGTGCTTTTCCGGCGGACACGTCGTCGCAATCGCAGACCCGTTGGCGGGGCGGAACGCTTCCGCCACGACTCCCAGGGCAAAGAGCCCCCAAGCCAGAGACGGTGCGGTCTTCAGCTCGCTCAAGACCCAGAAACCGACAGCAGACAACGCGAGGCTCACCAACATCACCGGACGCGGGCCGAAGCGATCGCTCAGTCGCCCCCCCAGTAGCGCCCCTGCGGCACTGCCGACGCCGTAGGCTCCGAGCAGCAGGCCAGCCGTGGTCTTCGACAGCTCGAGGTCTTGCGTGATGTAGAGCGTCAGGAATGGCAGCACCATCGTGCCCGCGCGGTTGACGAGCAACACACCCGACAGCCACCAGGCAGTTGCCGGTAGCCCCGAGAAAGCCGCTTCGTACTCACGCCAGATGATCCGCAGCATCGCGATCCCCGTGTGTCGTGGCTACTCCTCGAAGACCGCGTGTAGACGCCAGTCCGTGTTCGCGACGCCTGGTTCGAAGACTCTCGCATCGCGGTCGCAAATCGCCTGCGCCAGCGAGCGGTAGGTGTTCGACTCGCTGGGAGAAAAGCAGACGGAAGCCTCGACTTCGTCGCGACTCATCGCGTGTCCGGTGACGTGGGCGAACGACGTCGAGGCGACAACGACCTCTGCGTCGCTACCGAGAGCAAGCGCCTGCAAGACGTCTTCATCTTGGCACCAGAACGCATCGGGAAAGTGCGCGAGGTAGGCCCGGATCGTCATCGCACCGCGCGGGTCGCCGTGCTGTTCGGTCGTATGGCCCGGACGCAGATCGTGCGCGCGTACCGTGTCTTCGCCGCAAAACACCATGCCGTCAGGGCCGAGTACTGCACGGTCTGCATCGCTCCCTGCCTGACCCCACTCCCCCTCCTCGAGCAACTCTTCGGGCACCCCTAGCCCAAGATACGGCCCTGCGCCGATCCACATCCCTGACGGCACGTTGCTGCCGTAGCGATACAGGTCAACCGTCGCCACTTCTGGATCACAGCCGGTGACGCGCTCGAAGAGAACACCCCAATGATCCCCGCTGAGACTCCGCGCCGCGACGACACGCAGCGCGTGGTACTCCCAGTGGCCGGCGACTCCGGTGCGAAACAGCGGCCATGGGAAACCCTCCGAATCGACCTCCCACTCGGCAGCATCATCGAGCACCCGCAAGATCGCTCTTGGTTCGAGCTGCGTCGGCACCTGCAGCTGCAGCGACAGCATTTGCGCCGCATCTGCACCGACAGCCGCGGCAGCATGCTGCGCCACCTCGGACGGGCTCTTCGCCGCTGCCGAAACAAACAACTGCGTACCGCGCTCGTCCCCTGCGATGGCCAATCGGGCCAGTTCACCGTAACTCACGGCATGATGGCGAACGATCCAGCGGTGCAACAGCCCTTCGACGTCCGGAGCAACCACTGCCGGAGCGGGCGCCTCTGCCGCCGCTCCATCGACGCGCGCTGCCAACGGCCGTTCCAAGATGCCGCGCGTCCCCCAAAGAGCTCGAAAGATGTTCTGGGTACCAATCTCCAACAGGCACGGTTTCACGCACCAGGGAACATTCAACAGATAGCCGTCGGCGCCCACGTGCGCGAGTAGCCACGCCTCGATCTCGTCGCCATAGCGCTGCACCGGAGCAACGTTGTAGTGGCCTCGCGGGTGAAACTCCCAGCGCAGCCTCGAGGCCTCACGCACGAACTCAGCGGCGTCTTCCAGCGACAAGAGAGCTGCCCACAGCAGGTCACTGTCCAAGACCACGTGCGAATCGACCTCGTGACTCTGCCCCTTGGCGAAGACCGTCGACGCCCGAACCAGGTCGCGAGCTTCCTGGAGCGGCATCAGACTGCGGGCATCGAGCGCGACGATGGCCGCGTCCACCATCGCCCGCGCCACGTAGTCTTCGGTCATCTCAGCCGTGATCCTCTCGCACTTCAGCTTCAGGCAGTCGCAGTGCCCAGGCTGTTCCAGTAATTGGTGTGCTGTTCCAGCAATTGCTGTGCTGTTCCGGAAAATTGCTGTGCTGTTCTAGCAAAGTGCGGAAACCAGGAACAGCGGTCGCTCGCCGAAAGCTTCATCGAGCCTTGCGCTTGGGCTCCCGCAAGCAACGACAAAGCAGATCGACGCGGACCTCGTTTTGGGTCATCGTAGTGCACCACCGCAGCCGAAAGGTCTCGACATGACAGCGCCTCAGCACCCCCTACTAGCAGAGTACGCGCAACTCCAACACCAGGTCATAGCGACCGTGGAAGAGGCTTTCGTACCCCTTACCGACAGCCAGCGGCGTTTCAAGCCGGCGCCGGACCGTTGGTCGGTGGCCGAGGTCTTCGACCATCTCTTTGTCACTGGGGAGAAGTACTTGGTCGCCATGGAGCAAGCGCTGGAGAAGACTCGAGCCCAAGGTCAAGCCGGAGGTGACGCTGCCCACCGCCCGACGCTCATGGGACGATTCCTGGTGCGGGCGCTGGGCGGCAAGATGAAGGTGAAGGCGCCGAAGGCATTCGCTCCAGCGGCAGCCGGGGCAGACTTGCATACGTTGGAGGAATACCTCGAGGAGCAGCAGCAGCTCCTCGACTTCATGGGCAGGGCCGATGGCTATTCGCTGAGCAAGGTACGCTACCCGTCACCCGCCGCCCGCCTGCTGCGCTTCAACCTGGGCGACGGTGTACGCATTCTCGTCACGCACCAACAACGCCACCTGCAGCAGGCACGCGACGTCGTCAACACGTCCGCGTTCCCGCGGACGTAGGCGCCCGCCCTACTCGCACGACATGCGATCGCACCCCAGTAGGTCCAGCGTCGGATCCGCGCCACACGCCGGGAACGGTGCGGCGGGAGCTGGCCCACCTAGACTGAAGACATACATCAAGTTGGCAATCACGTCGATCAAGTTGACGTTGCCGTCGTCGTTGTAGTCTGCAGCATCGTGGCAGCTCAGTGGCGTGGGACTGTTCTGGCTGAACAGGAAGTCCAGCAGCAAGATTGCGTCGACGAGGCTGTGTAGGTCATCGCCGTTGACGTCACCGCGCACAAAGCGCCCAGTGCAGTCGTCCGGAATTCCATCACCGTCGACGTCGACACTTGTGCCGGCCGCGATGTCACAGGAGTCGATCACGCCGTTGTTGTTGCAGTCCGTCGCACCTCCAGTGGCGAGATCATCACCGTCGAGCACGCCGTTCGCGTTGCAGTCGCACTGTTGCTGCGGGATCACTGTCAGAGGTGCCCCTGTAACCGTGGCGACACCGCACGAACTCGTCACTACGACGTCATAGATACCCGCCTCGGCCGCAGTGACCGCGAGAAGGACCAACGTCGCCTCCGTCGCGCCGGCGACGTTGACGCCGTTGCGGCGCCACTGATATCCGAGGTCACCGGAACCGTTCGCGAGGACGGTCAGCTCGACGTCAAAGCCCTCGCACGTCGTCACGGCGGACAAACCCAGCAGCACTTCCGGGATCCCGAACACGACGATCGGCGCCGCGTCGCTGGTGAGGCTTCCACAGGGGCCTGTGGCGACAACGTCGTACGCGCCGCTGTCGGTCAGCTGCAACCCACCCAATACCAATTGCGGAGCAGTTGCGCCGGGGATCGCAACCCCGTCGTGGCGCCACTGCCAACTCTCTACAGCACCAGTAGCGGCGGCCGTGAGAATCGTACCCTCACCCGCGCAGAAGGAGCCACCGATCGGGTGCTCTACAATTGCCAGCGGCTCGCGCACAGTGATCGCTACAGCCGGACTGGCCACGGCACCACAGTCGTTACTGACGGTAAGGACATAGTCGCCCGAGTCTGCAGGCGTCAGCGGGGAGATCATCAAGGACGCCTCCGTCGCACCCGGCACGGCCACGTCGTCGCGGAGCCACTGATACAGGTTGCCCTCTCCCGACACGACGCCGCTCAACTCAATGACGTCGCCCGGGCACCACAGCGGTGACGCCGTCGGGGCGACGACGAAGGTAGGAGCTTGGCCGACCATCAAGAGCGCCGGCTCGCTGGTCGCAGTACCACATGTATTCATGACCGTCACCGTGTAGCCACCAGAGTCTGCTGCCGTTACTCCGGTCAGCGTCAGCTCACTCTGGACGGCGCCTGGCAGCAGGACACCATCTCGGAACCACTGGTAGTCAACGGGGAGCGGTGCGTCGACGGCAACCGTCAGCGTCAGGTCATCGCCGTCACAGGCACTGCGGCTCGTGGGCTGTTGTGCAATCACTGGCGTTTGCTCGACGCAGACCACGAACGACGGCACCGTCACGTGGCTACAGCCGTTACGCACGACGACAGAATACGTGCTGAGCGGCGGCGAAGTCTCCGTCGCGACGAACTCGAAGGAAGCACCCGTGACGCCAGGCAACAAGACCCCGTCGACACTCCACTCGTAGGTAAGTTCAGAACCTACGGCCTGCACTTGCAGCAGAGCCACGTCTCCGGGACAAAGATGGTGGTCACCCGGCGCCGTCACGAACTGGACCGGCAGCAACGTCCGAACCGTCCCGATCGACGACCAGATCTCGCCACAGAAGCTCGAAACTCGCACTTGGTACGTCTCAGAATCGCCGGCCGTGCCGGGATTGACGAGCAACGTCGCACCATTTGCACCCGGAACCAGCATACCGTCGCGGTACCACTCGTAGCCGATGCTGTCACCGGTGGCCGCGACCTCGAGCAGCAAGTCGCCGCCGGCACACACGGTCGTGTCCATGAGGTCCGCCACGATGCGCGGCATCAGGCAAGGGGGATCACAAATTCCGTCGACGTACTTCTCTCGCAGATAGGACTCTGCGCGCTGGCGCTCGAGGTCAGTGAGGGCATGGTCGTAGAGAATCACTTCGGCGACGTCGATACCGCTACCGTCGATCAGGAAGCGCATTCCTGGGGTCTGCAGCCCCATACTTCCAGCTTCGAGCAGGTTGCCGTCGGCGTGCAGCGTGTGAGTCCCACCCGCGAGCACCAACGCGAAGACACCGAAGCCCGTTCCCTGCGTTACGGCACCCACCGGGGGGCAACCCGTGGCGACGGAAACACTACCCAGCTGCACGCCGAAGTCGGCGCCACAGGCGCTATCACCGTAGCGAACAGCACCCACGCCTGCATTCGAACGAGCCACAACCAAGAGTGTCCGATCCGCAGCCCCGACCGGGAAGCCGGTCAATCCGCCACTGCGCAGTAGGCTGGCACCGTTCAACGCGACTGCAGCATGGCCGTTCGCGGCCACTGGCAGGAACTGCGCCGAGCCAGTCGCCATCAAGTCGTTCTCGAGGGAAGTCGAATCGCGCCAACCCACAACGGCGCCACTCGCATCTGTTTGTACCCCGCGGCCAGCGTCGAGGTGCAACACAACCCCTTCGCGAGCGAGAGAGCAGTCGTAGCCGTCGATACCGATCCACACCTCTGTCGGATAGGACTGGACGCCCAGCATGTCGCGGACCGCATACGTCAGACGATCCGGCATCAGCGTTGCGCCAGCGTGCGTGTAGGTGATGACGCCGGTCACCGGGTCCACAGTTGCCGAACCAAAGGACGGAGCGTCGACAATCGCCACGCTGGTCACGTCGATACCAAGGTCTGCATAGTCATTCTCGAGCACGGCAATCGGCGACGAACCGGCGCGCGGCGATCGTACGAAGTCAGTTTCGCACTGCGGCGTACCGTCACCGTCGAGGAAGTAGAACTGGCGCAGGTGCTCGTAGACGAGCGCGTGAGTGTCCTCCGACAGCGGATAGTCATAGACGAGCACGGCAGCGACGTCGACGTTGCTGCCCATACCAATCGTCAGCGCATCCATCGTCGTTGCCAACGCTGCCGGAGCGACAGCAAGCATCTCGCCGTTCACGTACAGTCGCGCCTGGCCAGCTTCGAGCGTCACTGACTGCACAACCCAACCGCGTTGCTGCACCGGCGCACCAATCAACTGCCCGCAGCCGTTGCCGACAGTCAGTGCGCCTAGTTCTTCCACGCGGCCCAGCGTCAGCGCTTCACTGCACATCGGCGTCCCGATCGATACCGCATCGCCACCACTACCGTAGTGTACGACGGCGATCATCGTTCGATCCGCCCCACCGCTGGGAAGTCCAGCCAACGGGCCACTGTTGGCCGCGTAGCTGCCGGTGTCGAAGTGCACGACCTGGCGACCGCGCAGCACACCGATGACGTGCTCTGGTGCTCCAACCATGTCGAGGTCATTGCCGGCACCGGACAAGTCGTTCCAGCTGGAAACCACACTGTTGCCGTCGGCGACGACACCCTGAGCGGCATCGAGATGAAGCACCAGCCCGTTCGACCAAAGCGGCGTCGTCGCGACTTCGATCGTGACCGTAGCCTTCTGCGACGACGGGAAGGTTGGATTACGCAACATGTAGGTAAAGCGATCTGGCGCGATGGATGTGCCGAGGTGGTGGTAGTGCACAACGCCATTTCCGTCGACCGTAACGGTGCCGTGTAGCGGCGGCATCACGATATCGATCCAAGGGTCGCCAGTGATCGGCGTTCCCAGGTCGTCGTTCTCGAGTACAGCGATCGCTGTCGAGCCACCGAACTCGACGGCACCACTATCACCGATCGGCTTCGCCGTAGGCGCGGCCATGAACATGACTTCTTCGGCGTCGAGAGCACGACTGTAGATGCGGGCATCACGCAATGCGCCAGCGAGCGGGCGGTCCATTTGCGGCTGATTCCCCAGGGCTGCCGGGACTCCGAGGCCGGGGTCCAGATCGCCGTTCTTCATCATGCTCCCGACGACGGCGCCATTTTGATAGATGCGCATCCAAGTGCCGTCGTAGGTCACGGCCACGTGGACCCATTCGAACGCGGGCATCAACGCGCCGCTCGCGGCCAAGGTACTGGTCGTGCCGCCAGCACGTACGCGGAAGCGCAAGCGGTGCCCCAGTACGTCGGGCATGAAGCCGACCATCCAAATGTGATCTTGCTCTGCGCTGCCCATCGTCTTCGAAAGGATGCGTCCGTCGCCGTTGCCAAAGCTGTCCACACGCACCCAGGCCGATAGCGTCAGAGTGCGGCCGCCGATCGGCGTCTCGGGGAGAGCAACTAGGCCATCGACACCGTTGAACACCAGCGTCTCTTGGTCCCACATGGCACCGGAGATCGCGCCGTTGTTGCCGTGTCCCGTCATGTCGAAGGCATCGACGCCGGCACCTTCGTTCAGAGGATACGAAGAGAGCAGCGCGGCGCTCGTCACAAATCGCGCCGATGTCGTCGTCGCGTTCGGCGTGAAACCTTCGTCGAGGACGCCGCGCACCTTGACGGTGGGCACTCCTGCCGGCTGCTGACTCGTCTGCAGCATCACTTGCCCTGGCAGCTCACCCGGGGTAGCGGCCAAGATCTGCGTGCCCAGAATCTCGAACTGCGCAGCCGCGCTCTCGCCCAACAGGATGGCTTCGTCGAACATCAGCTCGACGCTGGTGCCGCTGGGCGCATGCGCTGACAGCAGCCTGGCAGGCTTCGTATCGGCAACCGTGGTCGCCGAGACTTCCGGCGTCACAGCCAACACGTTGCCAGCGGCGCTCTCCGCCACCACGCGGTAGAAGTACGTGCCGTTCTCGTTCAGGCCAGTGTCGAGATAGTGATCGGGCGCTGCGGCCATGAAGTCGACGCTAGCATCCACGTTGCCGTCGACGCTCGTCGTGCGATACACGCGATACGCACTCGCATCGGCCACTGGCTTCCACCCCAGCAGGACGCGCGAGTCATCGACAGCACGCGCCTGACAGGACCAGAGTTCTTGGGCAGTGGCTGGACTCAGCCAAAGTGTCATCAGCGATATCACGCAGAAGGTGAGAATCCGCGACATAGGTGCTCCTCCAAGTGGGCAAGCGTTCCGATTCGGAACGCGCCTGCTTCCCGTTGAGTCATTTTCTCCACACGCGTTCCTGCTACTGCTAGCCAGAAGCGCGTCGAAAGGATCTTCGCTGAGACTCAATGGCACAAACCGCGCCCAACCGGATCACTTACGACCTGCGGCGGCCCGGCGCCAGCCGGCGTGGTTGGCCGCAAATCGAATCGCCGGGTATGCTTCCGTACCTTCCTTTTCAGCACTCCCGTTTTGACAACTCCCGCAAATCGTGGGAGGGGCAAGGACAGGAGACTCTTGGTGAACGAGACGCTGTTCGACCGCATGGGCGGCATCGACGCGATTACTGACGTTGTGGAACTGCTTTACCGCAAGGTGCTGCGCGACGACCGCGTCGCGCGCTTCTTCGACGACGCAGATGTCGAGGCGCAATCGCAGCTGCACCGCAACTTCCTCGTCGCTGTCTTGGGTGGCCCTGACAACTATGCCGGGAGAACGCTCGGCGCCGCACACTCGAACTTGGTCGATTGTGGATTGGGCGACTATCACTTCGATGTGATGAACGAGCTCTTCACAGATGCCATGCTGGATCTCGACGTTTCCTCCGAAACAGTCAGCGATGTCATGACGCTGATGGAGCGGCTACGCGGCGAGGTTCTGGGGCGCACGACCGTTTCCTCGGGTCCCACTAGAGAGTCTAGCTAGTTTTGACAACGATCTTCTTCGGCGGCACTGCGTACGAGTGCCAGCCCGGTGAGTCGGTGCTCGAGTGCCTCGAGAGAAACGGCCAGCAGCTACCAAGCCTGTGCCGATCGGGTACTTGCCGAGTTTGCCAGCAACGGTGCATCACAGACGAACTTCCCGGCGCAGCAACGTTCGGCCTGCGCGAGACAGCGATCGCTGACGGCGGCTTCCTGCCGTGCGTTTGCGAGCCCGTCGCCGACATCGAAGTCAGGCAACCTGCTGCTCCCGTGGTCGCCACCGTCGTCGAGAAGAGCGAGTTGGCTCCAGCAACCGTGCGGATTCGCCTCACACCAGAGAGCGAATATGACTATCGCGCCGGTCAGCACTTGACGGTGCATCACCCAGCCGGTGCTTCACGCCCCTACTCCTTAGCCAGCATCCCGACCGACGGATACTTGGAACTACACGTGCAGGTGATTGCCGATGGCGAGGTCTCGCCATGGATCGCCAACGACGTCCAAGTCGGAGAGCAGCTGCTCGTGGGCAGCGCCCAGGGGGAGTCGTTCTATCTCCCCGGGGATCCAGAGCAGCCACTCCTGCTGGTGGGCGTAGGAACTGGACTCGCGCCCTTGTATGGGATCTTGCGGGACGCGCTCAACCACAAGCATCGAGCGCCCATCGTCGTCGTGCATGCCGGGGAAACGTCAGAGGGTCTCTACTACGAACACGAACTGCATTCCATCGCTGCCCGCCATCGCCACGTGGCATATGCACCCGTCGTCGGGGCACCCACTACGGCGTGGCGCGATCACGTACCCGACCCAAGCGAGTGGCGCGTGTTCCTGAGCGGCGCGCCCCGCGCTGTGCAAGCGACCCGCAAGGCAGTCTTCGCTGCCGGAGCAACGATGCGAAACCTGTACGTCGATCCGTTCACACCGACTGCACGTGCGGCGGCGTCCGCGTCTTAGCGCGGCACTACCAGCGGCTGATCAGGTCGGCGATCTGCTGCGCCTGGGCTTCCGTGAACGTTCCCTGAATGACGGCCATACCGTCCGTGATCACCGACTGAATCTGGGTAGCCGCCACGACTTTGCCGTCGACATAGACCGTCAAGGCGCGACCGAGGTTGCGACGCGTGATGTTCTCGAGTTGCTTCGAGCCCGCGTCGGTGAACTGTACGGCGATCGCCGGCTTACCACGATTGTCGGCCGTCACGTACGCCAAGATAACGTCATCGACGATGTAGCCTGGGTCGACATAGATACTGGGCGTCGGCGTGCCATGCGCCTCGAACGCATCGCGCGGCGTCATATCCGTCACGCAGAAACCGCTATCGATCGGCACCAGCGACGCTGTTGGAGCGATGTGCCCCCCGCGGACACCATTGATCTTGGCCCCCCCAGTGGCTGGTGCAGAGTAGCTAGCACAACCAACACTGACCAAGAGCAGTCCCAAGATCGCGATTCGAGCCGTCATCAGCGCTCGTCCTTTCAATTGCGGTAGTTCTCCGATACTCACACATCGTCTATATCGGACGTTCCGCGCCCCTCTTGAAGCCGCACCCGAGAATCTGCACACTTCTCATCGCCGCCGCGCGACGCAGCCGCAGAAGCGAAGGAGCGCTTTGACTACAGCAGATTCCGGCGATGCGAGCGCCCCGAAGGGCCGCCGTTTCACGATCCTCCCACAGACCAAGCGCGGCTGGATTCGATTCAGTCTGTTGCTGGCGCTTCCGCTCGGGTCGATGCTGGTCCTGTACAACTTGATGATCGCGATGCCACTCAGCTCCTATCGCGACCCCCTGCCAGCCCTCGACGCGACGACGCGTGAAACGCAAACACGCCTCGAAGCGGACGTTGTCGCTCTTTGCACAACCGCCGGCGGGCGCAACCAGCTGGACATGCCAGGCCTCCGCGTGGCAGAGCAGTTCCTCACCACTTCCTTTGCGGCCGCTGGGCTCCCCCCGCAGTACCACGAGTACGAGTGCCGGGGCACGACCGTCCGCAACATCGAGGCAGAGCTGCTTGGCACGGTGCGACCGGCAGAGATCATTGTCATTGGAGCGCACTACGACGCGTACACCGGAACGTCGGCAGACGACAACGCCAGCGGAACGGCGGCCGTCCTCGAGCTCGCGCGGGTGTTTGCGGGAACACCCCAGCCCCGGACGATACGCTTCCTAGCATTCGTCAACGAAGAGCCACCGTTCTTTCAGCAGCCGGGAGCCATGGGCAGTGAGGTCTATGCCGGCCGCTGCAAGGAACGCGATGAGAAGATCGTCGCGATGCTGTCGCTGGAGATGCTGGGCTATTACTCGACCGAACCAAACAGTCAGCAGTACCCGTGGCCGCTCAAATGGCTCTACCCGAGTACCGGCGACTTCGTCGCATTCGTTGGCTCGTACTCCAACCGCCGCCTGGTTCGACAGTGCATCCGGGCGTTCCGTGAAAAGACCCAGTTCCCCAGCGAAGGGGCCGCCCTGCCCAGCAACATACCCGGCGTCGAGTACAGCGATCATTGGGCCTTCAGCTACCACGGCTACTCGGCCGCGATGGTCACTGACACAGCCTTCTTCCGCAACAACAACTACCACACGCTACACGATACTCCCGACACGCTTGACTACGAGCGCATGGCTCGCGTCGTCGTCGGACTCCGCGATGTTGTGCGCGACCTTGCCCACGTCGAACCGTAGCAGTCACCAGCGTTCGTCCTCGCTATCGTCGGCGAACTCCAACGCGCCCGATTCCTTGGCCCGATGGGCTTCGGTGATCAACGCCTCGTGGAGCGCCTTCTGCTCGGAGTCGAGCTGATCGAGCTGCACGGTCGCGAGCACCCGCAACCCTTTGTCCGAGTGCTTCTGGCGGCGCACGATCATCTCTGCGAGCTGCAACCGCACCGGCGCCGAATGACCAACGTAAGGTCAACCACAAGGACAAAGGCGATTCGCGTCCATACGCTCGTGCAGCAAACCGCGTACGTAGTCGACGATCTCCACCTCGACGTCGGGGGGATAAGAACCCGTAGCCTGCTTCCCCTGCAACGCACCAGCGAACAGAGGCTCGTCCGGGTACAGCCGCGTAATCCGATCCAGCATCCCCTTTGGATAGCGCAAGGCCCCCCAGCTGGCCGAATGCACCGACGCAGCCGGGATCGCCGCGAACACTTCGTCCATCAACCGACGATACTGATCGCGATAGTCACGCGTGTAGATCAGCGGGTCGAAACGCAGCCCGACGGCCCACCCGAGCTGCGCGATGCGAGCGAGCGCTTTGATGCGAGCAGCCACCGGAGGCGCGCCGTGCTCCAGCTGCGCGGCGGTTTCCGTTGGGGTCAGACTACAGGCGACAACTACTCCCTCGACAACGGGCAGCTCTTGAAACAACTTGGTCTGGACGCTTTTCGTTCGCAGCTCCAATTGAGCGTGCGGCAGCTCTGCAAACAGCGGCACGAACATGCGCGCGAATCCAGTGATCGACTCGAACACCATGGAATCACAGTCGTAGCCGGAGAAGTACGTGGCAGGCACTCCCTCATCGGCTTTCACCTGGTTGCGAATCGCGTCCGCGAAGTCCTCGAAGTTCACGAACAAGACGTAGTTCGCAGAACGATACATCCCCTGCAGGAAGCAATAGCGACAATCGTAGAGGCAGTTGAGCATGTGCGAGAAGTAGTAATTCTTCTGGTCGCCAATGCCGTATCCGGCCGGAGTCTCCAACACGAAGTTCTCGAACTTGCGCGCAAGGATCAGCGCTGGCTTTCGCTTCTGCAGTCGAAAGTTCTGAGCTGCGCGGTTGAAGACCTCGCCGTAACGTTCGCAGGGGATCACTGCAGCATGGCTGAAGCGCTCGAGCACTTCGCGAGTGCGCGGGTGGTCTCGAACGTCGTCCTCGACGTAGATGCGATCGATCACAGGGGCTGCCCTTCGGTCGCGGTACGAAGGCTACTGAGGACCGCCCGTCCATCTGCGCATTCTGCAACGTACTCGAGTACCGAGGTCCCCTGCAACGCATCCCATCTTCGCAGTAGTCGCGTTAGCTCTCGCTGCTGCGTCACGGAGAAGCGATGCTGCTGCAGTAGCTCTGCTTCTCCGCTGGGAGCAGCCAGAACCCGCCGCTGCGCGCTGGCAAGCTCGCGTAGGTCGTAGACGCAACGTTCCACCACAGGTAGGGCTGCGCGGATCCACTCCGTGACGCGAGCCGGCGTCACCTCAGCAGTGCCGCTAGCGCCGTTGTCAGACACTACCTTGATTGCGTGAACCAACTCCAGAGATGAGACGCGGCTGCATACAGCCATGAACGCACTGCACTCCATGTCGTACAGCTCGCTTGGGAGCCGATCGTCGACAGCTGTTTCGGTGCCAGCAGCGAAGTCGACCGGACGATCGACGGTGAGTAGCGGCGCCGCAGCACAGAGTGGCGCGCCCACCCACTGCGGAAACCAACGGTTGGGGACCGAACTGTCGGCCGCCTCACGCACAGACTGCACCCAACGCACGCTGCCGAGTGCCAGCGTTGCGTGGCCGGCAACGCCCACGTTCAGCCAAGCATCATCGCGCACACTGCCACCGACACGGTGTAGGTAGCCGCAAGCTGCTGCGGCCTGCAAGCGGCCAACGCCAGTCACGACGAGGCGCACGCCATCGCCTTGGAACAAGCGAAAGGGGGCAGCGTCGCCAGCCTCGACCAAGTGCAAACGCTCGATCAACGGCCGCGCTTCTGCGAAAAGAGCGACGACCAGGTTGCAAAAACCGTCCCCTGACACCTATCCTCCATCCAACTCTCGAGCTTCCGAATCGACCCGACGCTAGCAGGATCGCGTGCGCACGAAAACGCTTCTCTATCAGGGACTGCTGCGATCTCCCGCCAGCTGGGCGCGCGTGGGTCGTGGCTACGTCGCGGCCTGCGTCCGTCTTGCCGCTGAGTTCGATCTCGACGTCCGCGCCACTCATGTCCGGGGCTTTGGCTACGACGCTGAGTTCCCCACCCCTGCCGGCCTCAACCTCATTGAACCCCACGACATCGGGGATGCGCCAGACATCGGCCTCGGGTTCCTGCACCCCCCCCTCTTGCAGCGGCTGCACGGCGCAACGCGCGCCAACCTGTTCGTCTGGGAGGGCACGCGCTTCCCAGCGCAATGGGCCAAGCAACTCAGCCAGGGCGTCGACTTCGTCATCGTCCCCAGCCAATTCGTTGCCGCTGCCGCGATTCACAGCGGCGTGCCGCAATCACAACTGCTGGTGGTCCCCTACGGCCATGATCAACCCGCAGCGCCGGGCTCTGTCGCTGCTGCAGATAGCGAAGCCTTCACGCTGGCGACGATCGGGGCACCGCACTGGCGCAAAGGTCACGCCGAGCTCCTGCGCGCGTATCGTCAGGCCTTCACGGCCGCCGATCCGGTCGTGCTGCGCATCAAAACGACCTATGACCCGGCCGCTCGCAGGCGCACGCAACACTTCGAGTTGCCCGGTTGGGAACGGCTGTTGCGTGACGAAGGCCTGCGAGACCCGGCTGCACCGCGCGTCGACATCACCGCGGCCGTCGTCGAAGATGCGGCAATCAACAGTTTCCTCGATGCAGCGGACCTCTACGTGGCTCCGAGCTGGGGGGAAGCGTTCGGGCTCGCGATCCTCGATGCGGCGGCGCGCGGGTTGCCGGTAGTCACGACCGCGTGGAGCGGCCCCGTGGAGTTTCTTCCCGAGAGCCCAGACCTTGTACCGTTCGAACTCGCTGCGGACCCACGTGGTTCGTACCAGCCTTGGTCGGCCACGGAGCCAAATGAGATCGCGCGACCCGATGTCGCTGCGATCGCAACGCGCATGCGTTGGCACTTCGAGAATCGTGAGGCATCGCGAGCGATCGGTGCAGACCTGCAGCTGCACGTGCGCGATCGCACCTGGCACCAGGCTGCTCGCGAACTACTGATGGCGCTGTGCCGCTAGCTCTTGGAGGGCGCGACGACCGGCTCGAGTTTGTGCTCGCTGATCTTCTCGTACAGCGTCGACCGATGGATCCCGAGCATCTCTGCAGCCTTCTTCTTGTTCCACTGCACGGCCTCGAGCACGCGTACGATATGCTGACGCTCGATCTCTCGTAAGCTCTGATACGTCAGTGTCGTCGGATCGGCTAGGGACGGCAGGTCACGCGGGTTGATCGTCTTCCCGTCGCCGGCCAGTAATGCTTCCAGCAACGCATTCTTCAGTTGCCGGACGTTGCCGGGCCACGGAAAGTTGCAAAGGAGCTCTTGTGCGCGCGGTGAAATGCGAACCTTGCCGGTCGCAATCTGCGCCAGGAGATGCTGCGTGATCGGTAACACATCCTCGGGACGTTCGCGTAGGGGTGGCAGCTCGATCGGAAAAACGCGCAGGCGGTAGTACAGGTCTTCGCGGAACCGACCCGCCTCGACTTCCTTGTACAAGTCGCGATTCGTCGCGGCAACGACCCGGACGTCGACAGGGATCGACTCACGGCCGCCGATTCGATCGACGACCCGCTCTTCGAGTACTCGCAGGAGCTTGGCCTGCAACGGCGCCGCCAACTCACCGACCTCATCGAGGAACAACGTGCCCCCGCTGGCCTGCTCGAAACGCCCAGGTTTCCCCGCGGGGTCCGCGCCGTGGATGCCCGAGTGTGCTGCGTAACCGAAGAGTTCGCTCTCGAGCAGATTCTCGGGAATCGCCGCACAATTGATCGCAACGATCGGCGCTTCGCGGCGACCCGACAGACGGTGCACGCCGGCTGCAACAAGCTCTTTTCCGGTACCGCTCTCGCCCGCCACCAACACCGTCACGTCCGAAGAAGCGACTTTGCGAATGCGGCGACGCACATCGCGAATGCCGCGACTCTCGCCAACGAGGATCGGATCCTTCGTCTCGTCGGCGCGGAGGCGCACCAGCTCTTCGTCGAGTTCCTGGAAACGCTCAGCCTTTTCGAGCGCTTCCGCGACCCATTGCGCCAGCAAGTTGCCGAGTTCGAGATCGGCCGGCAACAACGGGGGTCGATCATCGGACACCTGATCGAGGTAGACGATCCCCCAGACTCCACCCTCGGCCAACAGCGGGAGGCACAGGGCCGTGCGGATTCGTTTGCGAATCATCGATCGCGAACGGGCGACGTCGGCGCCGCCATCGATCTCGGGCGAGTACAGCTTCGACACTCGATCCTTGATTGCCTTCGCGACGATCGTCTCCGAGAAGTCGACCGGGTTCTCCTTGCCGAAATTGCGGGAGGCCAGCGGCGTCAAGGTCCCCACTTCGGGGTCCAAACGGTAGATGCCGACACGCTCCGCCGGGATCACCTGCAGCCAACCGTCGAGGGCTCGTTCGAGGAGTTCGTTCTGCTTGTCGAGATTGCGCAGGAGGTCGGTCCAGCGCGCCAGCACTTCCCAAAGGGGGCGCCCCGCCAACTGCTGCGCGCGGTGTGGTGAAATCTGCTGAGAATCAGCAGGAATCTCCAGCGACTCGCCATCGCTGACGTCAGGACTGCTGTCCGACGCGGAACCTTCTGCCTCGAAGCGGAGCCGGGTCTTGCCAACTTGGATCTGATCGCCATCGAGAAGCGGCACAGAGACTACTGGCCGGCCATGGATCTTTGGGGCGTTCGTCCCACCGAGGTCTTGCAGGATCCAGCGAGCGTTGCGCAGGATCAGGGCCACATGCGACCGTGAAGCCGACCGGTCATCGATGAACAAGTCCGCCGATCGGTCCCGTCCAATGACAAACGGGGAACGGAGAACGTCGCACTCTTGGCCCGATTCTGGTCCGGACTCGACAATCAATCTCGCGGCACTGGCGGGCGCAACCTTGGACCCCCCGGGTCCAGAGGATGCCTCACTCATCGCTGCCACCTTCCGGGCTATGCCCTGATTTCCTGGATCCCGACCCCTGGAATACATTGGTGGAAGAGCATATCGTAGGGACTCTGCACGCGTCCCGCCAGTGCGGCCACGAAGGCAACTTGGGCGAATCTGGCCCATGGCACCAGAACCGCCCCCTCAGGGGAGCCCCGCGGCGATCCGGGCAGTATCCTAGGCACCGGTGACCATTGCCTTTGCTGCCTAGAAGACGTAAACCACGCCAACAGGAGCACTTAATGCAGCCTCGACAGCGCCTAGCCCAGCCACGCCGAGGGGCCCTACTGGCCCTCAGCGCGCTCGCGATCACCACTCTGGCCGGCTGTAGCCTGCCGTACCGAGCCATGCCGCTCGAAGACACCCCGGCGCATGCCCGTCCTTTCCACCAACAGCGCGAGGGGTTCGTGCTGTCGGCGGACCTCCTCAGCCGCCCATCCGAGACGGCAGCGCACCTGTTCTTCGAACTGCAGGAACGCGACCTCTACCCGGTCGTCTTGCACGTCGAGAACAGCGGCTCGCGGACTGCGATCTTGCGACGCGAGGCGATGGTGCTGCGACTCGAGGGCGTCGAGACTGCGCTGAAGCCGCTGGATCCAGACGCCGTGATCGACGAAGTCCGGACGTCCCCGGTCATGGCTTACGTCGGGCTGCCGCTGATTGTCCCTTACCTCGTGGGACGGCAAGAGATCGCGGAGTTCAACTTTGCGATGGAATCAGACTATCGCACGAAGAGCTTCCCCCGGTACCTGCGCGTAGCCCCAGGCGACGCCGACAGTGCCCGGGTCATCTTCTTTCGCATCCCATCCGACATCGTAGACAAGCTCGAACGCAGCCCTGTGCTCGAAGTGCAGGCAGAGATCGAGTCGATCCAAAGTGACGCCGGGACGGTACGCGGCAAGAACGTCCAGTTCCTGCTATCGCTGGGCTAGCCTCGAAGCGCGGGGAAACACCGATGAGAAACGAGCGATGAAGAGACAGACTGCACGGCGAACGCCCGTCAACAACAGAACAATCAGCCACAGAGTGTGCCGCACAACGCTAGCCGCTCTACTCTTCGGCGCCGTTGCATTGCTGGGTTGCCAAAGCACCCTGCTCCCCGAAGACGTGCATGATCTCTACATCAGCGCGCGCAACGCCGAGGCCGAGAATCGCCACGCGAACGCGATCATCTTCTATTCCGACATCCTCGGGAAGTACAAGGATGCGTCTGAGGTGCTCCTGGCGCGTGGTGAGAGCTACATGAAGCTCGCCGCTGAACAAGAGCCCTCCGCGCGCGCCCAGTCGCTGGCCAGTGCCCTCGATGATTTTCAGCGGGCGGAAGCGGCCACCGATGACGAACCGACGCTGATCAGCTCTCGCATTCTGCAGGTACTGTGCCTCGTCGAGCTCCGTCAATCCGCGGCAGCGCAAGACGTTCTCCATGTGTTGCTGAGTCATGAGCAGCTGACCTCACTGCAGCGTGCAGATGCCAACCGGACGTTGGGAACGCTGCTGCTCGAAGACCTTCACGAGCAGATCGAGATCGACGCGGTACTGACGACCAAGGCCACCAACGAGCTGGCGCTGTGTCGCGAAGCCCGCCACCACTTCGGCGAAGCGTTGACGCTCGCTTCCGGCGATGGCCGGTCGTCGTTCGGCAAAGGGTTGTGCTTGTTCCATGAACAGCTCTTCGAGGAAGCACAGCGCTTCCTCGTCGCCGCAAGGACACAAGGCTTCAAACAGCAGCCAGCGCTCGCGCACATGATCGCCAGCGTGCGCGAGGCGCGCGTCGGCGTGAACGCCGAGTCGCTCGAAGGCTATCTGCTAGCACTGCGCCTCGACAGCGACGAGTTGGCGTTCACTCCCGTCTACAAGAAAATCTACGCGCTGTTGGAACAAGGGCACCTCGCGCTCGACAACGACCGCCAACCGCTGAAGCAGCTCCTGGAGTACCGTGGCAGTTCGGTAACGCTGTGGCAGCAGGCGCGCGACTTCTGCCGCTCCGCGGAGACCGAAACGCACCTCCTGGGGCGCGCGGTCGCAGCTTCGCGACTCTCAGATCCGACCAACGCCCAGGCCGCGTTCCACCGCTGGCGCCAACGAACGCAGCTGCCAATCGCCGAGCAGACCCGCGCGCTGGAGTTGATCTTCGGTACGCCACCGCTGCGCGATGACCGAGTAGCGCGCACCGCGATCTCACTAGAAAGAGCTCGTGGCTACTGGCTGTTGTTTCCAGACGACCCCGCGGGCCGCGCTCCTGCACGCGCCGAGCTCTTGCAGTGGATCAACGCACTGCAGCTACAAGAACGCAGCAGCGAGCGCGATCGGCTACTCGCCGAGTCGAGTGGCTTGCTGGCTGACGACCTGGTCGCGCTCGCGGCTAATCCAGAACTGGAGCAAGAAGAACGCGAGCGACTGCTGCGAGAAGCACAAACGCTGTCGCTCGCAGAGCAACATCTGCGCGACCACTACCTCGTCGACTTCCGTCTCGGTCGCATCGATCAGCTGCTGCAAGGAGATACGACGTTCCCGCTCGCACCGGCGTTGCAGACAGCGCAAGGCGACCCGTCACACTCATACACCCCTGCATACACGGTTCTTGCGCAGTGGCGCGAACAGAAGCAGTCGTATGCACCGACGCCCGCTTCGTACCGCGAAGACGAAGTCGACGCTCAGCTGCTGCAGACGCAGACCACCCTGGCCGAGTACGACGGTAACGAACCGCAGCTGCTCAGCTTCGCGACAGAAATGATCACGAATGGCGGCTTCTACCCCGATCTGAACGCAGCGCTGGCACGCCACTATCGCAGCGCACAGATTGTCGCGGGGGAAGACGAAGAGCTCGACCGCTACCTAGCTCAACTGCGCGCGATCGAAGATGAGATTCTTCGCTATCGCGGGAAGGATCGACGAGTCCTCGAACAAGCGGCCGCGATCGCGAGTGAGCGTGCCGCCGACCAAAGGGCGACCGAATTGCTGGCCCTGTTGGCAGGCGATGCACAACGGCGTCATGTCGAGGCAGCGAAGGAAGCAGAGATCGAAGCTCGCTTCGGTGACCCCTGCCCAGACTGCGGGAAGAGACCGTTGCGATCGGACCAGATCTGTCCGGCGTGCGGCTGCACGCTGCCTTCGGGATAAGCTCCAGAAGTTAGCGCCCGCGCGACCTACGGCTGGCGCACCTGAAAGCGCTCGAGTCGAGTCACGCCATCGATCGCTACCCGGAACGCGACCTCGCCAATGTTGCGGCGGTAGTACGTGCGCTTCTCGACTTTGCTTCCGTCGGCGTTGGTCTTCTTGGCAACGACGACGATGCAATCCTCGAACACCATTCCGGCGATGCGAACACTTTCACGGGCTGGCCGCACGGTGTAGACGAAGTCGTTGTGTTCCCAGGTAGGCTGCGGTGCATCTCCTTGCCAACGCAGCAGCACCTCTGAGAACGCTGCCTCCCCCTCCCCTCGCAGCTTCGCAAACTCCTTGTCGGTGATACGCCACCACCATTGCAGCTGACGTCCCCCTTCGCCGTTCCCGACGCTGCGCTCTCGGACGAGAATCCCGCGTTCCTTCTCCGACCGCAGCATCAAGCAAGTAGAGAGGTCGTCGCGCACGATCTCCGCACCGTCTTCTGAAAAGACTCGCGTGCGATAGCGGATCTCATCACCGACTGCGTACGGGATCCAGTCCGCCAGCTGCAGCGCCGGCGGCGGTGCGTTCGGCGTCTCTTCTGCGCGCGGTCCAGTCGCTGGGACCACGGCGACAGTCGGCGAGCCCGCCCCGTCACTGCTCACGTTCTCGGGTTGCGCCTGATCCCCCAGCGCCGCTGCGTTGGTCGGTTGCCCCAGTTCGTTACCGTCTTCTCCAGCCGCGAGAGGTTCGGTCTTTGGCTGCGTATCGGACGGCTTTGGCCTATCGTCTAGCTCGGTAACTGGATTGTCGGAATCACTCGGTTCGGCGTTCGCGACTTCGCTCCCACCGGCACCCATGTTCTTCTTGGCGTTGGTGGCGCGGTCGTTGTGATCGCCCCCCTCGCCGAGCGCAGCCAACATCCAGGTGCGTGCATTCTCTCGAACATCGGGCACGAACAGCGCCGCAACTGCGGCGACGATCAACAATACTGCGACTCGACGACCCCACCGGCGCGGGCGCTTCTTCGGGCGCCGCGGCGCGGCATCGATGTAGGTCGGCGTATAGGTCGGCAACATGTCGAGGGCTTCGCGAAACTCGGCAGCGCTTTGGTAGCGCGCGGCAGGGCGCGGCTCCAGCGCTCGCGCCGCGACTTCCAAGACGGCGCGCGGAATCACGAGGTTCGGTGGAATCAGCTCCCGGAGGCGCGTGAGCGCCGGCGATTCCATGCCACCGTTCTTCGCGAAGCGCGCCTTCGCTTCGAGGCGCGGTGGCATCTCGCCGGTGATCATCTCAAACAGCATGACGCCGACGGAGAACAGGTCGCTGCGCCCATCGAGCGGTTCGCCCTTGGCTTGCTCCGGCGACATGTACTTCGGGGTGCCAACGATGCCCCCCTTCGTCAGATCGGATCCAGACGGCTGCCGCTCATGGTCTCCGCGGATCGACTTCGCCAAACCGAAGTCACCCACCAACGCCCGCTCGTCCGCGCCCCCGTCGCGCACGACGAACACGTTCTCGGGCTTCAGATCGCGATGGATGATCCCCTTCTCGTGCGCCGCTTCCAGCACGCTGAGGATCTGCGACACCAGCGGGATCGCCCGATTGATCGTCAGGAAGCCTTCGCGCGCCAGGACGTTCTTGAGCGGTTCGCCGCTGCAGTAGTCCATCGTGAAGTACAGCTGCTCGTCATCGGTCTGATCGAACTCGCGGACGGGGATCGCGTTGGGGTGCACCAGCTCCATGGCCATCGCGGCCTCGCGGAGGAAGCGACGGCGGAATTGTTCGTTGCGGCTGAGGTCGGGGTGTAGCAGCTTCAACGCAAAGTAGCGTCGATCCTCGAGCAGCATCAGCTCGACCTTGAAGACCGTGCCAAAGCCCCCCTCGCCGAGGACCGAGAGGACCTTGTACTTGCCGCGGATGATCTCGCCGATCCACTCTGGGGCCGGGCGACCGATCGCAGACAGCTGCCCGGTGCGGTCGAGTCCGTAGCCGCAGCGGTGACAGAAGCTCTGTCCCGATTCGTTCTCCGCCTGACAGCGGGGACACTGAGTTGCACTCATATGGAATCGATCCCCGTGACCTTGTTGGCGGCGAGACTCAAAACGTAGCCGCCATCATCACCACGAAAGGGCAGGTTGTCCACAGATGTCACGGCGACTTGTGGCGAGCCGGTTCTCGAGCCGGTTCTCGAGCCAGACGGAGGGCCTGGCGGCTAAGTCGAACTGCAGCAAGACGATCAGTACCCCAGCAGCGGGAGGTCGGAGGCCGATCAGGCCGCGCCTTTGCCGACCAAGACGGCCGGAATCGTCTGCAGGATCAGCTTCACGTCGAGCCAGAGCGACCAGTTGTCAATGTAGCGCAGGTCCATCCGCATCCACTCGCGGAACGTCACCGTGCTGCGCCCAGAGACCTGCCAGATGCAGGTCAATCCCGGTTTCATTGCCAGCCGGCGCCTCTGCCACCACTCGTACTGCTCGACCTCGGCCAGCAGCGGCGGTCGCGGCCCCACCAGGCTCATGTCACCGCGCAAGACGTTGAACAGCTGCGGAAGCTCATCGAGGCTCGTTTTGCGCAGAAAGCTGCCAAAACGGGTCACTCGCGGGTCTCGGCGGATCTTGAAGACCGGGCCGTCGACCTCGTTGAGGGCTTCGATCTCCTTCTTCAACTCCTCGGCATTCACGATCATCGTGCGGAACTTGAAGATCGGAAAGGGTCGATTCTTCAGGCCGGCGCGAGTCTGGCTGAAGAAGACCGGGCCACGGGATGTCAACTTCGTGCCCAGCGCGATGACCAGCATCGGCAGCAGGAAGAGCGTCAATCCCACGAGAGCGCCGACGATGTCGACGGTCCGCTTGATCGCGAGCTTCCAGCGGGGATACGGCACACTGGTGTAAGTGATTCGTGGCGCCGCGGGGGTCGCCAAACGCTGTCCCGGGCGAGCAAGGCTGCTGTTGAAGAGATCAGCGCAGAGACTCACATCGACGCCGGCCTCTTCGCAGGTCCGAACCGCGCTCTGGATGTCGTCGTAGCACGATTTGATCGGCAGCGTGACCAGAACCTCGTCGACAGCGGAGCCGCGAAGGACGTCGGATAGGTTCTCGAGACCTCCGAGGTCGGGGACGTGATAGTGCGTCAGAAGGTCGCGGCAATCGTCGTCGGGAGTCCCGACCTGGGCACTATCGAGCACGCCGATCACCGAAACCGGCCCCGAGTCGTCCCGAGCCAAGAGCTCGATGTGACGCCGGGTGCGGGCGTTGCGACCGACCATGACGATGTTACGCGCATTCTGCGAGCCGGCCCAAGCGCGGCGACGCTGGTCACGGGTCCCCTGAGCCGCTGCTGCGATCGGCAGCAACAACATCAGCGACGTACCGTGGGTACCGACTGTGCAGAGCGACTGGATATAGAGTGCAGTGAAAAGGCCCATCAGCAACAGCCGCTTTGGCGACGGCCTTCTTGTTGCTCGACTAGGCTCCTGATGCAGCGTCCGCAGCCCCTCGGCTGCCGGGCCAGAATGACGCTCAAATGTCCTCATAACACACCCCTGCAGCAGCCACTCCGAGCACACGCCCGTGGTCCGAGCACGCACAAGTCAGCGACTGACACCGAAACGGAACTCTCGATAATCCAAGGAGGAAAATCGGGTGTGGGGCTGCACCTCCCGCGACACCTTCAAGCACTCCGGCACTGACCTACCCGTGCGATGATTTCGAAAGCGCAGCTGGCCTAACCACAACTCTCGAACACCGCGAGGTCGTTACCGTGCGGACCGCTCAGAGGCGAAGATTCCCTCGAGGAGCGACCCGGCTCCTCTCCTCCACAAACGCAATGATTGAATCAGCAGCAATTAGACCACTTGCCCATGACATTGACAACCCTGCGGATTGCGACAGAACAGGACAAGCGCGTCGTCAGACCCTAATAACGCACCGATTATAGCCAATCCCGTAACGCGATGGAGCACCACTTCGCGTCAATTGCGTGAGTTTTCTGTAAATGTCCCCCGCCGCCACCGACAAGGCCAAACCATCGCCCCCCAGTGACAAGAGATCGCGAGACCGACGCAGAGAAAGTTATCCACAATCAAAAGTTCAAATCCTTCTGAGAGGCCCCAAGCGCCACAAAGCACGCTCCGCAGCGCCGGCAGCCAACCCGGACGGGCGCAGCTGGAAGCGTCGAGGCAATCAGCCAGGCAGGCGCACCACGCAAGCCGCGACCAGCCGTTGCGTTGTCGCAAACGGGAGAGATGAGGGCTGGGCTCGAGGTCGAGTCGAGAACCCGGTGAATCGCAGCGGTCGCCTCATGCCTGGGCATCTACGGCGCGAAACACACGGTGAGGCAGGATGCTGGTGGTAGCTGGATCGAAGCAAGGAGCGACCGGAGCCGGTTCAGTAAGCCTAGTCGAAGGCCATCAGGGAAGCTTCTCCGCCCCTTCGAGATCGAACACAGCCAGCTCAGGCGACCCCTTCCAGCACGAACTCCAGAAAGCACGCCAAGACTGAGAGATCCGATGCCGTCAGGGTAAGAACGTGCGGGCGTCTGATTCAGCAGAGATGCGGGCGCACTCGCAGCTTGTTGCGGGCCGCGGTTCGGGCACGTGAAGCGGAGAGGCTAGTCCTCGGCTATGCTCAATCGAGCCCCACAGAGAATTGGGTGTTGGTACAGGCCGCTCTCCTGCGGCCAGCAACCGCTAACGTTGTAAGTCGGAGGAGAGCCGTGGCCCAGCGGATGTTGGAGAGTCTCGAGTTGAACTTGGCAGTGAGCCTGTTGAGAGTGTAACCGCGCCGCGATCGCTAGCGAGGGCAGACCAGCTCCGATGCCCTCAGGCGACGGAACAAAGACATTTTTACCCTGGAGGACGCGCCAAACGGAGTCGGGGGAGCCAATCAAAGGGACCTTTTTCCGCCCCCGCTATCGCTAGCGAAAGGCAGATTCCAACTCCGATGCTCGTCAGGCAACGGTCGTGGGAGGTCGTGAAAGGAAACCTTGGGAGGCAACCAACTCCAGCGCTTAGCCCCGGAACGCCACAACCCAACAGCAAGCTCCGATGCCGTCAGGCGACGGGCCAAAAAATAACTCTTTTTCTGCCCTGGAGGACGCACCAAACGGAGTCGGGGGGAGCCAATCAAAGGGACCTTTTTCCGCCCCCGCTATCGCTAGCGAGGGCAGACCAGCTCGGATGCCCTCAGGCCATACAACGGCAGAGGCAGCGAGCGTCCAGCAACAGCCCCGGAACGCACGAACCAACACCAAGCTCCGATGCCGTCAGGCGACGGGCCAAAAAGTAACTCTTTTTCTGCCCTGGAGGACGCGCTAAACGGAGTCGGGGGGAGTCAATCAAAGGGACCTTTTTCCGCCCCCGCTATCGCTAGCGAGGGCAGAAAAAGAGACCCAACCCGAAAGGGGGAATTTAGGGGAATGTTCCGGGTCGGGTCAGTGGATAGCGTATACGCGTTGCGGCGTAAGCTGCGGCAGGTCAGACCTGGCAGCTTGGACGATAGCATATCGATGGCGCCCAACATGTCCTTTACGACACTGGCTAGCAACTTGCGCAATATTATCTGCACGAACCCATCCATTAACGAATGCCACTTAGTTAAGTA
>JBCCHQ010000060.1:0-31449 GCA_039028735.1 Planctomycetota bacterium
TTAAAAATGATCATACCCAACCTCACAACACCACCCAACTGACCCCCTTTCGTCGACAACCCAAACAAAACATGGTCACCAGATCCCGCCGAAGGCCGCTTCGGCGACGGCTTCGCATACGCGGAGCGGGTATGGGTAGGTTTCGCAGCGTCGACGCTGCAGAGATCTTTGTCGGACATGACATCTATTGGAGAGAACACCAAGATCCCTGTGGGGCTGGTTTGTATCCGCAAACTAGCTGCACCATTTCACCTGTAGCTTTGCGTAACCGGATATAGAACTTCTTCTGTATCCTTGTAGCTCTTAGACAGACATCCACACGCAGCCCTAACTGTGGGGCGCCCCATTTTCTCAGAAGGGAGGAAACGCAGGCATGAGTGCTCTGGCAAAAGTGCTTGTCGTTCTGAACCTCGTCCTGGTATTGTTCTTCGTCGGAGTGAGTAGCACGCTGTTCACGACGCGGAAGAATTGGAAAGAGGCGAGCGAGCATGCGATGAAGCAGTACGAAAACGATGTGAAAGCGGTCACGACCGTAAATAGCACGCTTCGCGATCAGCTCGGCGTTCAGAAGACCAACAACACGTCCCTTCGCGGGGAACGTGATTCGCTCCAGGCCAAGCGGAACGAGCTTGAGGGCGAGATCGCCTCGTTGAGCAACAACCTCAAGGACCTGGATTCGCAGCTGAAGACGACGAACCAGAATCTGCAAGATCGTCAGTCGGCATACGAAGAGCAAGTGGCTCGCAACGACCGCCTCGAGAAGGATCTGCAGGCCGCCCGTGCCGATCAGGTCGCCGCGCAGAACGCCAAGCAAGACGCCGAAACGCGTCGTGCTCGTGCGATGCTGGATGCGCAGCAGCTCGCCAAGCAGAGCTCGGAGCTGTCCAAAGAGCTCGCTTCGGCTCGTGAGGAACTTCAGGAAAAGAGCGAGTTGATCGCCGCTGCTATCGACAACGGCGTCGACTTCAGCACCATGTTCGCCATTAAGCCGCCGCCACCGATCAGTGGCGTCGTGGCCGCCGTCAGCCCGGACGTGAACCTCGTGGTTCTCGACGTTGGTGCAGACGACGAGGTCAAGCATGGCTATGAGTTCACGATCTATCGCGGCGACCGCTTCATCGGCAAGGCCAAGGTCCAGAACGTCCTGGATGACATGGCTGGCGCCCGCGTCCTCTTCGTCGAGGATGGTGAGCAGGTCCGCCAGGGCGATCGGGTCTCCACCCGAGTAGGAAGCTAGGTCCCCATGAGCGATCAAATCATTCCGAAGCGCCCGTCGAGCCCTATCGCGACGACGCTCCTCGCTGTCTGTGCGGTCGCCATGATTGGCGCTGCGGTCCTCGGCTGCATGGAACTCAAAGAGCTTCGCGTCGATGGAAAGCCAGTGACGGAGAGCGCCGCTGAGTTCTACGGCGGCTCGAAGGCGGACAGCGATGGCGTCGTCAAGTTCAAGAAGGGCAAGCTCAAGAAGATGCAGGCCCTCGTGAACACCGCCATCGACGACGTCCCCACTGCGACCGGTGGCGACGACGAGGACATGGACAGCGAAGACGGGTAACCCCTCGCTGAACCTGACCTTCTGAGAAAAAGCAGCCCACTCGCGACAACCGCGAGTGGGCTGTTTTTTGTGGAGACCCCAGCGGTCGGCCTGGCGCTCCGCCTGGCGCATCGGGGGTGAGGCGGCCGGCGCCGTCACACCCTTCCCAAACGTGGTCGTCCAGGGTTATACTGCAGCCCTCTTCTTGAGGTCCCGCTCGCCGGAATCATCGCTGTGCCGGACGCTGTCGGATCAACGATTCTTAGGGGATCGCGGATCTTGGGGATCGATGTTTTTGGGGGAATCAACGTCCTCGGGACCGACTTGGGGCTACTTGACCGCCTGCCACTTCACGGGGTTCACGCTTGGGCTCGGCTGCCAAAGCGTTTGATCTTTAGAACGGTGCGTTGCCGAGGATGTTCAACCTGCTGAACCGGGTCTACGGCCTCTTCTCTACAGACATGGGGATCGACCTCGGCACAGCGAACACGTTGGTCTGTGTTCGCGGCGAGGGGATCGTCCTGTCGGAGCCTTCCGTGGTCGCGGTCAAGTCTGGCACCAACCAAGTCCTCCTCGACGGCAACGCGGTCGGCAACGTCGCCAAGCAGATGCTGGGAAAGACCCCAGGTTCGATCGAGGCGGTACGCCCTCTCAAGGATGGCGTCATCGCCGACTTCGAACTGACCGAAGCGCTGCTGAATTACTTCATCACGAAAGTACACAATCGGCGCCGCTTCTTCAGCCCGCGGGTCGTCATCGCAATCCCCAGCGGCATCACCGCCGTCGAGAAGCGAGCCGTGTACAACTCGGCCGAACGTGCTGGCGCTCGCAAAGTCTATCTCGTCGAGGAACCGCGCGCTGCCGGGCTCGGGGTTGGGCTACCGATCGAAGAGCCAGTCGCCAACATGGTCGTCGACGTCGGTGGCGGCACAACTGAAATCGCCGTGCTGTCTCTGGCGGACGTCGTCACATCGGTCTCGCTGCGCGTGGCTGGCGACGACATGGACGACGCGGTGATTCAGTACATCCGTCGCACCTACAACATCTTGTTGGGTGAGCTGACCGCAGAGCGCGTCAAGATGGAGATCGGCTCGGCATACCCGCTGGAACAAGAGAAGAAGATGGAAGTGCGGGGACGGGACCTGATCTCGTGCCTGCCGCGATCGGTCACGATCTCCAGCGAGGAGATCCGCGAGGCGCTGAAAGAACCGGTAACGGCGATCCTCGAAGGAATCAAGTCGACCCTCGAGAAGACACACCCCGAATTGTCGGCCGACCTCGTCGACCGCGGGATTGTTCTCTGTGGCGGTGGCGTGCTCTTGCGTGGGCTCGATCGATTGATTCATGACGAGACCGGGCTGCCCGTACGCGTGGCCGATGATCCGCTCACGTGCGTGGCCCGCGGGACGGCGATCTTCCTCGAACGCCTCGACCAATACGCCTCGATCCTCGACTCGGTCGAGGATGATCTGTAGGCGCCGCCGTGCGCGTCCGCGCTCGCCGTCGTAACGCTGCCATTGGCTTCGGCACTTGGGGTCTGCTGCTGTTGATCGGCCTGGTCTTGCGTAGTGGCCTGCAACGCGAGGCACCGTCGGCAGATTCGCCGGCCGCACTCCGACAACGCGTCGCGCTCCTCGAACAAGAGAACGCTGCGTTGAAAGCAAGGCTAGCTCTTCCTGACAAGCTCGACTCGATGGTCGGCGGCTACAAGGCGTTGCCGGCACGTCTGCGTCACCTACCAATGACAGGACTCGCGACTCCAGATCTCAGCCCCCCTCGGCACAGCTGCGTGCTGGATGTCGGGGCACGCGACGGGGTACGCAAGGGCCAAGGTGTGGTTGCAACGACCGGTGTCGTGGGCCGGGTCGCGAAGGTCTACAGCGATCACTGCCGTGTGCACTTCGCCGACGACGTCGGGTTCGTCGCTCACTTCCGCCTGCACCGCCGCCCCGGCGAAGGGATTGCGCGCGGCGACGCCTTTCGCCCGGGCAACTTGCGCCCGCAGTTTCTCAGAGACCGCGTACGTTTCATCGACGGTGACCTCCTGATCACGGCGGGCAGCGACGGCGTGTTCCCGCGCGGCATAGCGCTGGGTGTTGTCGATGCCGTCGCGCCGCTGCCGCAGGACACGCGCATCGTCGCCGCGGTTGATTTCGGAGCCCTGTCGGAAGTCGCCGTTCTGCTACCGCCGGGCCCGAACGAATCTGACTAGGAGCGGCAAGTGAAGTTCCTACCGCTCACAGCCCTCATGAGTCTCTGCTTGCTCACGGATCTCATCTACCGGCCGCTATGGGACCAACGTCTCGCCACTCCGGACGTGCCGATCCTCTTCATACTGTGGCTCGCTTCCATCGATCGCCGGCAGCGCGTTTACAGCGTGGTCATCGTGTTGGGTGCGCTGCGTTCGTTCTGCAGCGTCGACACGCTCCCGATGCCTTGGCTCCCTCTCATTGTCATGGTCGAAGCCCAATTCATCTTTCGCGGCTGGGTGCACCTCCGAACCCCCTTCCGCCGCCTCCCCGTCGTCGCCTCCACGATCGCAATCGGCACGGCCCTCAACGGCTATCTCCTGACGAACCACTACGGCGCCGACCTCTGGCTCACCACGGCGACCGCGGCGCTCTACAGCACGCTGGCAGCCGCCATCATCTTCCCAATCCTCGACTTCTTCGCCCCCCTCCTGCGCAGCCACCGCTACCCGATGTAACCCTTGCGGGGAGCTGGATTGGCGAGGGGGGGCTGTGGAATAATGAGCGAGTGATGTCGGGGGTGTTTGCGGGGGAAGGGATCAGTTGCACCGATCGCGGATTCAGTTCTTGGTCTTGTTCGTCGCGATTGCGTTCTTCGGGATCGCCGCGCGCTTGGTGTACCTCCAGCACTTTCGGTGGGCGCACTATCACGTTCAGGCCGAGACAGTGCGGCGTAGCATTCGCTACATCTCTCCGCCTCGCGGAAGTATCTACGATCGAGCCGGGCGTCCTCTCGCAACGGATGTTCCCACGCACGAAGTGACGTACTCTCTGCAGGGGGTCGAGAACGCGCGAACAACGACTCGCTACGTTGCCAGGGCGCTCTCAGCACAAGGATCGCTCCCCGATGATCGCCGAGTCGGCGAGGACTACCTGGTGCACCGCCTGCATCGGATTCGAGCGGCCGTGCGTCCGCAGTTCGCAGTCGGGGTCACTCCCAGCGCCCAGCTTTGGCTCGGTGGCGTCGCGGCCGAACGGTTGGCTGCGCTCGACGCAGCCATCGCAAAATACCCCGATCGCTTTCCAGGAGTTGTCGTCAGTGCCGAGCATCGCGCGCTGTTCGTCGAACCGGCGCAGATCTTCGCCGGAGAAGTAGGCGTGCTACGCCTCGCTCGCCTCGCGGGCGTAACCGACCTCGACCACTACTACACCGAGCACGTGTGGCTCCCCTACCAACGCGCGCGCAGCATCGAGAACCGCACGGCGCGGCAATGGGCTTTCGAGGAAGAGCGTGTCCTCTGCAAGGATGTCTCCTTCGAAACGGTCGTCGATGTCTCTTACAACCCAGATACCTACCCGGGACTGCAGATCCGGCAGGGACGCCGGCGTACGTATCCCGAAGGAGTCGTGGTCGGACAGTTGCTCGGCTATCAAGGGCGACCGACCCCCACTCACATTGAATCATGGAAAGCGAACCACCAACTGCTGCGCCGCTCCACAGATCTCAGCGACATTCGCACGTTCCTCGCCATTCGCGGCGGCAGCTACTTCGATGACGCCCAGGTCGGCATGACGGGCCTCGAACGGCGCTTCGAATCTCACCTCAGCGGGACTGCTGGCGCAACGATCCACGAAGTCGATCGCTTCCAGCGCGAGAGCGGCCCACCCCTCGACGAGGCACCCGTCGTGCCTGGACGGGACCTCACGCTAACGCTGGATCGTGACCTGTGCGTGATGCTGCAGCAGGAGTTCGTAGATCGCGAAGCGGTCGCCGGCAGTATTCTGATTGCGACTCCGGCGACTGGAGAAGTGCTTGGTTGGTGTTCATTTCCCGGCTTCGATCCAGGAAACTGGCGCTCGCAATGGGATGTGCTCAGCCAGCAGCCCGGCAGCCCCATGACCAGCCGCCCGCAGCGTTCCCCGATCCCCCCCGGTTCAACGTTCAAGATGCTGCTCGCAACAGCGGCGCTCCAAGAAGGACTGCTGGAGCGCGACGAGACCATCGAATGCACGGGTTTCTACGATCCAAACAATCGCAACCACTTGCGCTGCCGGAACCACAGTCGGGCACTGACCGACATCGACCTCGAAACGGCCATCGCGCGCTCGTGCAACACGTTCTTCTACGTGCTAGGAGGGCGTCGATTGAAGAGTTCCGGGATCGACCGCTGGGGTCGTATGTTTGGATTCGGGAGCGAACCCGGACCTGGCCTCGGTCGCGGCCGTCCGTTCCGCATCACTCACGCCGAGTCAGCAGCCATTGGCAAAGGGTCCGTCGTCGCCACGCCGCTGCAGGTGTTGCGATATGTCTGCACGATTGCCAATCGCGGTGTACGACCTGTGCTGCACCTCACTCGCGACGAAGCTGCACCCGGCGAGCGCCTCGAAGTTTCGCCATGGGTCTGGGAGGAAGTGATCCTCGGCATGGAAGGGACCGTCCGCTTCGGCAGCGCCAGTGCACCCGGCCTGGGGTTGCGCCGCTTTTCTTGTGCACTAAAGACCGGCACCGCCGTACAAGGGAACAAGGACATCGCGTGGCTCGTGGGATTTGCGCCAGTGGATGATCCAATCATCGCCTTCACGATCGCGCTGGAAGAGCAAGACCTTCACGGCGGTGAAGCCGCAGGTCCGTACGCTGCCGCGATTCTCGAATGGCTCTCTGAACATCGCCAGCTGCCGCTATTGTCTCAGGAAGGGAACCGCTAGTGGCCACTGTTGGCAGCACACGCACACCATCCTTCTTGACGATGGCACTGCTCTCGCTACTCCTTGGCATCGGCGTGCTGTTCATCCACTCCGCATCCACTGCCGGAGATACCACTTTCCCTGGATACTACGCCAAGGCACAGCTGATCCGCATCGCGATCGGCGTAGGCATCTTCCTGGTCTTCCTGCGCCTCGACTACCGGCGCCTCGAAGAGTGGGCCACGCCACTCTATACAATCGGCGTAACCCTCCTGATTGTGCTGTTGGCATTGAAGGTGGTTCGCACTGGGCCGAGCCGCTGGTTCTACCTTCCAGGCTTCGCACTGCAACCAGCGGAGCTGATGAAAGTCTTCTCGGTGCTACTCCTCGCGAAGGTCATGAAACCATCCGGGGCGACGCGCCATGCCAGCGCCCAAGGGATTGCCCCCTTTCTGGTCATGGGGATCCCGGTTGCCCTGATCGTACTCCAGCCGGACCTCGGAACCGCTCTCGTACTCGTGCCGGTCTTCTTCGCGATGTATTGGGCCGCAGGCGCAAGCACCACGCGCATCCTCGGCATCATGGGAGCGATGGTCGCGCTTCTCCCGATCGCCTGGATGGGTCTGCACCCCTATCAGAAGAGTCGCCTCAGCGTCTTCTGGGATCCGGCCGGCGCCGATGCGACGAGCGGGGGCTATCAAATCCGCCAGTCGTTGATCGCCATCGGCAGCGGTGGCGACACAGGGCGCGGCCTGTATCAGGGAACCCAGAACCGCCTCAACTACTTGCCCGAGGACCACAATGACTTCGTCTTCGCGATCATCGGTGAAGAATGGGGACTCCTCGGCACGCTGACTGTAGTTCTGCTGTTTCTGAGCCTGTATGTGTCATGTGCAGGCATCGCTTTGCGAACCCAGGAGTTCTTCGGCCGCCTTGTGGTTGTCGGCCTGACGACCTACTTGGCCTTTCAAACGCTCGTCAACCTGGCAATGACGATGGGACTGGCGCCAGTCACTGGACTACCCCTCCCCTTCGTCAGCTACGGTGGCTCGTCGCTGCTGACTTCCCTGGTGTCGATTGCGATCATCTTGGGGATCGGGTTGCGGCCGGTCCGCACGGTAGCCCCCGACGGCTTGCAGTCGGGGACGTCCCCGATTCTGCACCTCGGCCGCACCCGGCGATAGACGCTGTGAGGGTGCCTAGGCTCCACCGTTGCGCAGCAGCAGCCACGCAGTGTACGCAACGGCAACCGGCACGAGGTAGAACGCCCAGCGATGCAGCGCGCCACCGCGGAGCATACGCAGCAGCAAGACCAACGCCCCCAAACCGGTGACGAACGCTGCCACGCCCCCGGCGAGATAGGGCCAAACGCTACCAGCAGCCATTCCGGTGCCTTCACTCCCGAAGACATCGAGAATCTCGAGGACGGTCGCACCGAGGATCAGCGGCGTCGCGGTCAGAAACGAGAATGTTGCTGCAGACTCGCGTCGACAACCGAGCCACAGCGCCGACACAATTGTGATTCCTGACCGGCTCACTCCGGGCAAGATCGCCAGCGCTTGCCAGCAGCCGACCCATAGCGCGAGCTTCAAGTCGATCTCGCGCGCCCCATCGACTTGCTTGCGCAGCGACCACAACGCACCGGCCGTCAGCAACCAACAGATCGGCACCAGATACGGGAAGCTGGTCTCCAACCCCTCGAGAAGATCGAACTTCTTGATGATCAACCCGACGACCCCCGCCGGCACAGCACCGACCAAGACAAGCAAGAGACGCCGCCGCGGCTCCCCTCCGCCGAAACAGCCGCGAGCAAGCTGTACGAAGTCACGACGAAACACGAGAAAAACGGCGAGCAGGGTCGCGAAGTGCAAGAAGATGTCGAGCGTCTTGCTGGCGAGTTCCGGTGAGTCTTGCATCGTCTTCAACGCTTGCAAGTGGCCACTGGATGAGACAGGAAGGAACTCTGTCAGGCCTTGCAACACCCCCAACGCCACCGAATCGACAAACTCACTCATCTAGGTCCCTTGCCGATCATGACACTCGGTGGCTGAACCACTGGCCGTCATGCGACTGCGCCAATCGGTCAGTAGGGAACGAAGCGTTTCGTGCATCGGGATCTGTGGACTCCACTCCAACGCAGCGCGTACCTGTGTCGCGTCACCCTCGAGCAGCGTCAAATCGTTGCCGCGCAGGCGCATTGGATCGACTTCGACTTGCACGTCCGCGGACGAAGCGGCGCACAGCTGAGCCAGTAGTTCGGAAAGTAGGTAGCTGCGGCCAGCGCAAACGTTGAGCACCGGCGGGAGCTGCGGCTGTTGCAGTAGCCTTACGTACGCTCGAGTGACGTCTCGGACATCCAAAATGTCACGCCGCACCTCGAGGTTACCGACCCGTACGATCGGTTCCGCACCATTCTCGATCTCGACGATTTGTCGCGCAAATGCCGGCAGCGCGTAACTTGGGCTCTGCCCCGGACCGACGTGGTTGAACGGACGCAGAATCACGGGTGGCGATTGCAGTTGGTTCGCGTAGGAGCGCACCCAACACTCTGCTGCCACCTTACTACTGGCATAGACGCCCGCTGGTGCATAGCCGCGACACTCGGCAATCGGCTGCTCTGCGACAGGTACGACACCGTAAACGTTGCTCGACGACACGAAGAAGAACCGCGTCGACGGATGAGCTCGCCGGGCCCCCTCCAGCAGGGATACAGTGCCATCGACGTTGCTGCGAAACGCCGTCACTGGGTCCTTGTCTGCCTTCGGCACCTCGGCCACGGCCGCAAGATGGTAGATCGCATCCGGCCGCTGCTCGTCCAAGAGCTCCTCGGCGCGGGCCAGGTCAGGGAGCTCCAACGGCTGGCTGCCGTCGCCCCCCGACCGCGACGTGGCCACGACGTCGTGACCGGCACTCGAGAGCGCAGCAACGAGGTGCTTGCCAACGAACCCGTTGGCCCCGGTTACGAGAACTCTCACGTGCGCTCCGTCTGGCAGCGTTTGTAGACAGTATTGAAAGGCGTGTCGCGTCCGGGCGCCTAGTCCCGCGCGACGCGCAAGCAATCAGTCCCGCGCGACGCGCAAGCAATCAGTCCCGCGCGACGCGCAGCAATCGTTGCTGTTGCTCGAGCAGTCGCAGATCCGAATCGACCATGCAGCGGATCAGCTCTTCGAACGTGGTCTTCGGTTCCCACCCCAACTCGTCGCGTGCGCGGCTAGGGTCACCAACCAGCAGGTCCACTTCGGCAGGCCGCACGAAGCGTGGGTCGATCGTGACGAACTGTTCCCAATCGAGTCCGACATGCTGAAAAGCGATCTGCACCATGTCGCGCACGGAATGAGTCGATCCAGTCGCGACGACGTAATCGCGCGGGGCGTCCTGCTGCAGCATACGCCACATCGCATCGACGTAGTCTCCAGCGAAACCCCAATCGCGTTTCGCTTCGAGATTCCCGAGGCGCAGCTCCTTGGCCAGCCCCATTTTGATCCGAGCGACACCGTCGGTCACCTTACGCGTCACGAACTCGTGACCACGTCGCGGCGATTCGTGGTTGAACAGGATACCCGAGCAAGCGTACATGTCGTACGACTCGCGGTAGTTGACTGTGATCCAATGCCCGAATGTCTTGGCGACGCCGTACGGACTTCTCGGATAGAACGGTGTCGACTCGCGCTGCGGGACTTCCTGCACCTTGCCGAACATCTCGCTGGAAGACGCCTGGTAAAAGCGAATCGCCGGATCCACGCAGCGAATTGCCTCTAGCATGCGCGTCACGCCCACAGCTGTGTAGTCAGCAGTGAGGACCGGCTCTTTCCACGAGGTCGGGACGAAGGATTGTGCAGCGAGGTTGTAGACCTCGTGCGGCTCCGTCTCCTTCATGATGTTCACGAGGGAAAGCTGATCGAGCAGGTCACCGTGCACAATGTGAATACGATCGCGCAGGTGATCGATTCGCTCGAAGCGCTCGACCGAAGCTCGGCGAATCATGCCGAAGACTTCATAGTCTCGGTCGAGGAGGTGCTCGGCCAGGTACGACCCGTCCTGTCCAGTCACCCCGGTAATGAGCGCACGACGCTTCATTCGAAACTCCCCCGTAACAAGGTTGCTCTGCCGCCGCCAGCAAGCGCTAGACGACACCTTTTTGGCATCACCGCAGTTGCGACGCCGCCATGGCCCCCAAGACGACGCTAGCACAACCCCAGCGGGTTTGCGACCTCGCCCCACCGCCCCTGGCCAGATCAGACGGCGCGCCGGGCACGCTCACCGCAGGGATCGGGCCCCTGCGTGGGCACACCCCACTCTCAAACATCGGCAGTCGGAGGACCGTGGTGTTGCAGTTTCTGCAGGATCTTTGGTGAAAACACCCAATGCGTAGCGGAGCTCGCTAGCCGAGCGTCTCTTCAGGAATGGCCACGTCTTCGTCGGTAACCTCGTCGGCGGCAGGATGATCGTCGAGCGACGACTCGTAGATCGAGCGTGGGATCGCAATCACTCGGTTGCGGCTGGGCGCGAGCGACAACACGACCTCTCGGAGCCCTTCCGAACCAGCCGCTAGCGGCACGCGGCGAATCGAGAACAGCGCACCTGCTGTGGCCTCACCGGTGACCTGGACGACCGCTTTCTCGTCGCGGCAACGCGATTGCAACAACACGGACTGGCGTGTGCGGAGGCGAGAGATGTTGCGATCGACGCGCTCTTGCTCGGCGGTGACCCGCGCATGTTCGAGTTCATACTGCTGGCGTTGCACATCCGAAAGACGATAGATCTCCGAGCGTCGCGAGACGAGCTTTGCGTGGCGTTCGCTGAACTCCTCGTAGAGATGCGTGTAGTGTCGCGTCCAGCGTTGGATCTCCGCTTCGACTGCCTGCCACTCGTCGTCGAGCCATTCCGACGTGCCGACATGCACTGCAGACGGTAGGCCGCTGCCGGGGACGATGTCGTTGAGGATCGCGCCCCGAACCGCGTCGATACGCGACGAAGAAACCAACCCACCCGGCAAATCGTTCAGGAAGCGGCCACAGGTACGGACGGTCGTGCCTTGGCAGAGCGTGCGCACGCGGACGTCCGCGGTCGCGTACAGGAAGCTGTCGAGCACGGCGGCACATTCCAGCTGTCCATCGACTTCGACTCGCGTGCGCCCCTCACCCCGAATGGCCCCCTCTACGGTGGCGTCCCCGCCAACCCGCAGCCGAACGCCTTGCGCAATCTCACCGCCCAACGCCAGGTCGCCATCGACATGAAGGCGGACCCCCTCGAGCAGACTGCCATCGATGCGAGCGCCGCCGTGCCAGTGATACTCACCTGCCGGTAGGTCGTACTTGTGGATCAACTGAGGGCTCACGCGGATGTTGCCGTCGGCGTGCTCGAGGAACCCGCTATGGCTCGCTTTCCACACTCGCCCGACGACTTCAAAGCCCTCACCCGGGGTCGGCGTGTCGCTAGGAGGGGGTTGTGGCGGAGGGATCACTACGCCGCATACCGTGCGGCCCGGCGTCGCCGGCGCTCCCGACCGCAGCGCAAACACCGTCTCATGTTCGGCAACGTAGAGTGGGAGCAACTCGACTGGATCGCGGCCACTGCGGGCCGGCGGGTGCACCCTGCGAAGCTCAGAAAGAACCGCGGGGATTGGCGCCTCCCCTCGGGCGACGATCCACTGACGTCCCTGCCCTTGGCGCCACTCGCCGACGAACTCGCGCACGGCCTCGGTGAGAATCCCGTGCGTTACACCCCGCTCTGCGAGGAGCTTCTCAACGGTCCGCGGACTGACTCCCTGCCGCGGCGCACGTCGGATGGGTTCCACCGTGGCCTGCAGCCCATCGGGGGCTACCTGCACGCGCAGTCGATCTCGAATCCGCTTCAAGTCCCGCGCCACGAGCTTCCACCGTTGCAAGAGTAGGGAGAGAAAGATGGTTAGGGGAGTCCATCCAAGCTTAACCCGCCGCTTGCAAAGCGTCGAACGACGCGGTCAGCGACCGCTCGCGCCCATCAAAAAACCCCGCATGCTCCCGGGAGCATGCGGGGTACAAACGAGGAGAAAAAATGAAAATCGGTTTTCGATAGTTGGCACAGCAAGCTTCGAAGGGCCCATAAGGGCTGGAACGGCAGGACCTTGGACCTCTCGACGAAAGAAATTATACGGGGCACCCAGAGCCCGACAACCAATAACTCAACTTTTTGCTGTTTTGAGAAGTCGGCCCGGGACAAAAAAAAAGGACGCTCGGGAAAGCGTCCTCTTCGGAAAGAAATGAAGCAAGTAAAGCAGACAGGGGTAAGGTAAGCCTGTTTCATACTAGGTGCTGTTCGGCGCAGAAGGCCTCTGAGAGCGAGCTCACAGAACCTTCCACGCCTACAGACCCAGCTGGTCCCCACCACACACCCACACGCAGCGGGGGGACCTCCACCTCCTCAGTCCCACATCCTTAGAGCCCACCGACCCTAAAGCGAAGCGTGTTCCCAAAAAGTGAGACGTCCAGCTGTTTACCGTAAGTCTTTTCCGTGCATAGAGTAAAGGACACCGGCGCGGAGTTGTTGGCACTCGGCGAGCTCGCAGCAGTGAACAGTATGTGGCCGCTCAGATGCGACCCCAACAGCACCAAAGGCATCTAAGGGGTTTATTTTATGAGACTTAGCAGCGAGCGTCACTTTCTGACCACCCGCAGCTCCTGGTCATTCTCTAACCACTTCGAGCGCGAGTGGCTAGATTCCTGAGGAAGCTTCTTCTTGCTCGGCTCGCCGTCGGCAGTCGACGCACTGCGTCGCAAAGGGGAGCGCAGCAAGGCGCTCGTCGCCGATCGCTTCGTCGCAGTCCTCGCAGTCCTCGTACGAGCCTTCGTCGATCCGGCGCAGCGCACGCTCGATCTGGGCAATCGTGTCCGCGCTCGAGCGAAACTGCTCAAACAGCATGCTATCGACGGTGACGTCGGAGGCGAGCTCCTCCAGATCGGCAAGATGATGACCCCCGCCGGCGGCCAGCGCGTCCATTCCACCGACCACCCCGTCACTGAGCTCTTGCAAGCGCAGTAGCAGCCACGCTCGCGGCCCACTCCACTTCTCCCCCATGACCCCTCTCTTTGCGTCCCGAAACACGAACCTGTCATCTTCAAGCTCAGCGAGCGTAGCGCCGGCACACGGAAAGGAAAGAGGAATAGGTACCGTGACACGCAACCAGCGCCAAACATCCAACGGGCGAAGCGTCCGGCGCGATCGTCACCACGGAAGGGACCACGAGTCCCGGAATGAAAACAAGAGTGGCGAGGTCCTCAGACCCTGCCACTCTTGTCGATCCCTCAGCAGTCCGGGCGGTCGCACCGCCTTCGCCCGCTATGGGCAGCTGGTCATGTCGCAGGTCAACGTGTCCATGTTGCCGTCCGGGCCGCACGTCGGGAACGGCGCAGCCGGCGCCGGGCCAGCTTGGAACAGGTACTGCACGAGACCCAACACGTCTTCGAGTGGATCCAGTGCACCGTTGTCGTTGACGTCCGCTGCCGACTCGCAGTCACCAGCCGGTCCCGCCCCAAAGAGCCAGAGGGCTAGAAAGATCACGTCAGTGATGTTCAAGACAGAATCTTGGTTGGCATCGCCACGGATGAATTCCGTCGGCGGCACGACGACCATCTCATCGAGCAGGCCATCCACCGTTTGCGGAATCGCCGACACGCCGGCTTGGTTCACGACCAGCACTTCCACGGCTGGATTGCCGATCGTTCCACAGAAAGCCAGCGGCACCTGCCCAGGCGCCGTGCGGTTGTAGGTGGCAACGGAGATCTCGAGATCGGTTCCCGGGCTCAGGAAGAAGTTCCCGAACAAGTCAATGATGATGGCCAGCGCAAAGCCCCCACCAAAAGTCGTGTTGATCGAGCTGAAGCCTGGCGGGCCCAGTGGGTTCGCGGCGAGCGCATCGGTGCCGTGCACGACGTCGACGATGCTCGCGAGGGTGTCGTCGTGGCAGATTCCATACGACCAACTCGTCAAGTTGTCGGGCGCGCCCAACGTTCCCGTGACGGAATCGAGCGTGATCGGAATGACCGCGTCAAAGCCGACGTCGACGATAACGGTGTCGGCCATCATCGTGTAGCGATCGTCTTGCGCAAACAGCCCCGTCGTCACGAGGGTCGCAACCAGTATTCCAAGGAAGCGCTTCATATCCTTGCCAGTCCTTTCGTTTCGCCGAAAACTTCGCGTTGAGTCGCTCGCCGTTGTGGCGACCGTCGCCTGTCCTTCGCGGTTCCGCTCTAGGGCAGCCCGGCCAGTGCACGACCGGTTCATTAAGACCGGTTCATTACGGCCGATTCACGGCCCGAGCGAAGCTGGTTCCAGAGCGACGAATCTAGCCAATTCGAGTTGGACATTACCCTGCGCCCATCCTACCGACTTATTGCAATTCGGCTCTAGATTTTTTGCAGACTCCACCACGATCGGCGATGACAAACGCTGACGCTGACGACCTTGACGACGCGGTGATCGGGCAACTTGTCCCGCTTCCGCAACACGGCTCCGTTCGTCGACCCGAAAGGCCTCCTGTGAGGACGCCACGCACTGAAGGCTCCGAACCTCCGCAATCGCTGCTCCGGCTCAGCCCGAGCCATCGCGGAGGGCACAAAGAGCGGTGGACACAAAAAAACAGCCGAGCGGGCTACGTCGCCCACTCGGCTGCTTCATGAGCCTGTGATATCGCTCGTCAAACCCTTACGGGCAGAGCGAGGCAGCGCACGCGAGGGTACCCGGGGTACCGTCGAGGTCGCAGGTCGGGAACGGAGCAGCCGGAGCCACGCCACCCTGGAACAGGTACATGAGGAGGAACATCGGATCCTCGATCGCATCCAGCATGTCGTTGTCGTTCGTGTCACCAGCGTTGTCGCAAGCGAGCGCCGGACCAACGCCAAAGAGCGCCTTGGCGAGGTAGACGACGTCGGAGACGTCGACAGCGCCATCATCGTTCGCGTCACCGCGAATGAAGAGGTCGCCCACGACCGCGATACCGGTGATCGAGCCAGCAACGTTGAGCGGCGCTTGCGAGCCACCGTTGACACTGACAATGATCGCGACGGCCGGATCGCCGACGGCGCCCGAGAACTCGACCGGCGTCGTGCCGTCGAGGATTACGTCGTACGTGAACGTAGCGAGCTCGCTACCCATGGCGGCCGGGATCACGTCGAACGGCGGAGCCAAGCTAATGACAGCACCAACGAAACCACCACCGTTGACACCGGCGGGCAGGGTCGGAGCGGAATCGGAGTGGAAGAACGCTGCGCCACCGGCGGTGTTCGTCGCCAGCGAGGCGGCACCTTCGCCAATGCTGTTGAGCGTGGCGATACCACTGTCGTGCGTCAGACCGAACGAGAAACCTTCGACATCCTCACCGGCGTGGTCGAGCGTGACGCTGACCGAGACCTGCGAGCCGACGTTGCCGGTCTCGTCCGAGGCGTTGAGCGTCAGCATCGGGCCGACGACGACCGGGATATCGATCAGACCACTGTTCTGGACCGGAATGGCCGAAGCGCCACCCATCTCGACCATCAGCGTCTCGACCGGCGGGTTCGCCAGCGTGTCGCAGAAGTCGAGGGACGTGCTGTCACCGGCGGCGCCGACGATGTTGTACGTCGCGACGTTGAGCTCGTAGGCGGTACCCGGAGCCAGCGTGAACATACCGAACAGGTCGACGACGACACCGACGGCGAAGCCGTTGCCGGGGCCAGCCGGGACCGGCGGGTTGGCGTTCATCCACGGATCGAAGTTGATCGAGTTGAACGCAGGCGGGAGGCCGTTGTTGACGGTCGCCGACAGCGCACCATCGACGACGTTCGTGACGTCGGCGACGAGGCTATCGGAGCAGACACCGTACGACCAGCCCTGCAGGTTGACGGGCGCGCCCAGCGTACCGGTGACGGAGTCGAGCGTGACCGACAGATCGACCGTCGTACCGGTCGCCTGCGAGGCGGAACCGATATTCAAGATGTAACGATCGTCCTGCTGAGCCGACACCGTCGACGTCGCGAGCAACAGCCCGAGGAGAGCAAAAAACTTCTTCATTTCGCCACTATTCCCTATCTAGGGCTTCCCAGCCCCACAAGTTTTTCCCCCGCCGCGGGGGAGTCATGAATCGAGATTTCTGTTCGAAGCCCAGATCCCGTTCGAAGAAAACCAATTTCGAAGAAACGAGCTTCGAAAATACAATTGTTCCAAAGAAGGAGAGCGTACCTGCACGGTTGTGCAGGCCGTCATTTGAGGTGGTGTTGCGTTCCCTTCAACTTGCTTTCATGCGGACGCCCGGTGCTCCATAAGCGAAGACTGTTGGAAGACCGAGACTTCGTAGCTACCACTGTCAGACCCGGCGTCCTCCCCGACAAACAGGGTCTGGATGGTATCCACCCACGTCACGATTGCATCAGCTCAAAGCATCAAAGGTAGAAGCGAACCCGCCTTCATCGCCGCTACAGCAACACCAGTTACTTGTCTCGGCCCGCGTTCTCGACTATCGACCCGTGGGTCGAGAACTCGGCGGTTGCTACTAGAACCTCGCCGGCTCGAAGTGGAAAACGAGGCTTTCCACTGCCCAAGCCTGGCTCAAATCGTATCAGCGGGTTGCCGATTGTCAATCCGCAATTCGTCTAGCCGGTGGACAAGGGGCGCCCCGTTCGCACCCCCCGAACGCTGCTGTCTCGGTTCCGTACGAGAGTCCGACGACACCCTCGCAAAGGCTTCGAAAACAACTACTTGGAACTCCGACCCAGTGCGCCATCCAACCCCTGACTTGCGTCGATACGGCGGGCCCGATCCTTGCCTCTACTCTCCTAGCCCCGGGTCTCCGGGGGTCTCGCCGGACGCTCATCGCGAGCCCGGCGGACACAAATCCAGCTTGGCAACGCGACTGCGATCTGAAAGCATGACGCGTTCATCAAAATGCACGTTCTCCGTGGGGGAACGAAGGGAGAATTGTCGGTGATAACAGAAAACGCCGCTCTCGGAGGCGCGTTCGAAGAATCGGGAGACGTCCGCCCGATCGACGACCTGCAGCAACAGGGGATCCAGCGTGTACGGGTCCTGAGCCAGTCGCAGCTCGGAGAAGTCCTCCGCGTCGCGGTCAATCGCGCGGTGCGGAGACAGCTGGGGGACTTGGACCTACCGGTACCGGTGCTGGAGCGACTGCGCGACGCTACCGAGCTCGAATACGCACGGCTCCTCGTGGAAGGGCTCGAACACCCGGTGGAGTCGGCGACCCCACCTCCCCCACCGCCGCCCAGAAGGGTAGCGCCACCGCCACCGCCGGCGGCACCAACCGCCCCGGCTCCGGCAGCCCCGCAAGCGGAAGTGGCACCGCCGCAGCCGCCAGCGCAAGACCTCGAGGGGCTCGAAGAGCGGATGGCGCAGAACATTTCGAACCTGCTGCAGAAGGATTGGCGCAGTGATCTCCAGCAGGTGCAAGAGTCACAGCACTCGCAGCTGCAGCTGCTCGAACAGCGCATCGCAAAACTCGTCGGTGCTCTCGAATCGACCGACCGCCTCGTGTCGCAGATTCAAGAGTCGAGACCGGCGGACGCAGCTCCCGGGACTCCGGACAGCGATGGGGCGGGACCGGACCCAGAGAGCCCCCTCTACGAACGAAAATCGGAACTCCTGTCAGCGCTGTTCCAGGCAAACATGGAGCTCAGAGAACTACAGGGGCGTGAAGACACCTAGGCGCCCCCGCCGGGTATCGCCCAGCAGAAAGGCTTATCAAATGATTCAGAAGCCGGATCAAGACTTCGCGACCGCGCCATCGGATGTGGCGCAGCGCGCACATGCAGTAACCCAGGAACAAGGCGTCTGCTACATCGGCATTGACCTTGGCACATCTCGCTGTGCGATCAGCTCCTCGAACGGGAGCCGCGAATCCGTTGGCAGCGTCGTCGGCTGGCCACGCGATACCGTGTCGCACAAGATGTTCGGGGATCAACCGTTGTTCGGCGACTCCGCGCTGGAGCACCGTTTGTCGCTCGATGTGGTCTACCCGCTCGCAGACGGCAACCTCCGCTTCCCCGGGCTCGGCGGTTCCGATCGTGACGACGCCCGCAAGGCGGCTTCCGAACTACTCAAGCACCTCATCGATCTGGCTCGTCCACGCACCGACCAACTGCGCTACGCGGTGATCGGCGCGCCGTCCAAGGCAACCAAAGAAAACAAGCAAGCCATCATCGACGTCGCCCAAGAAACCGGCCTCGACGGAGTCATGGTGGTCTCCGAGCCGTTCTCGGTCGCCTATGGGATTGAAGCACTGGACGACGCAATCGTCATCGACATCGGCGCCGGCACGATCGACCTCTGCCGACTGCACGGCACACTGCCGGAAGACGATGACGAGATTACGCTGCACAAGGCCGGCAATCATGTCGATGCCGAGCTCGCGCGCCTGATCGAAGTGAAGTACCCCCACGCACAGTTCAACCTGAACATGATCAAGAAGGCGAAAGAGCGATTCTCCGGTGCCATCGAAGCCGCGAGTGATCGCGCTGTCGTGCGCTTTCCGGTCAACGGCAAGCCGACCGACCTCGATATTACGGATCAGATGCAGCAGGCCGTGGGTATGATCATCCCGGAGATCCTGCAGGCGATTCAGACTTTGGTTTCTTCGTTCGATCCAGAGTTCCAGCATCGCATCCGTAGCAACGTTGTCGTTTCCGGCGGTGGCTCCCAGATCTACGGACTACGCAAAGCGCTGGAAACGGGCATGCAGGAGATCGGGGGCGGCAACGTCGTCATCGTCGAGGAGCCGGTCTTCGCTGGCGCCAACGGCGCGTTGAAACTCGCGCGCGAGATGCCACAACGCTACTGGGAAAAGCTCCGCTAGAGCAGCACGTCAGCAACGTAACAGGTCACCACGCCTGCACCGCGGCATCGATATCACGTCGCTTCCTCGCTGGAACGCGATCTGATGTCGGTGCCGTTTGCATTTTGACAGTGCATTTGAAGGCTTCGCCAAGTCTTTAGGCGAGCGCGTCCCGGGGGTCGGCAGGAATCTCTTCGGCCAACAGCTCGCGCCACTCGTCGGCAAAGGCGTAGTTCGAGAAGCCGCCACCGGTGTGCAGGAACAGCACTTTGCTACCCGCCGCGAAACGCCCTTGCTGGATCTCGCGCAGCAAGCCGACGAACGCCTTGCCCGTGTAGCACGGATCGAGCAGCAACCCCTCCAAACGACAGAGCGCGTGCAGAACGCGCAGCTCTTCTGGCGTCGTCAGGCCGTAGCCACGGCCACCGTAGCCATCGGCGAAATCGATGCCCCCATCGCCGACGAGCTCAGGAACCGAGAAACGCTCCATCTCGTGCCGAATCGGCTCCACGCGTCCGCGAAAGTACGCCCCGTCATCGCAAACGGGAACGCCTAGAATCCGCCAGTCGCCGCCGTGAACGGCACGTCCCGCACTCAACCCGGCCGTGGTCCCGCCGGAACCCACTGCGTGCACGACATGGCTCACCGAAAGATCTTGCTGGCGCAGCTGTTCGTTGAGTTCTGCCGCAGCGTGCACATAGCCGAACGAACCGATCTCGTCGGAGGCGCCTTCGGGAATCACAGCGAGCACTTCACCGGCAGCGGCAGCCCGTTGCGCGTACTCGGCCATGAGCTCGTTGCGACCGGCATACTGTTGCCGTGAGATCCATGTGATCTCGGCTCCGACCAATTGATCGAGAAGCGTATTCCCGCTGAGCTGCTCGGGCGCGGCACCATCCTCGGTTCGCAAGAAGAGATGACTGCGCAACCCAAACCGAGCGGCGAGAAACGCAGTCGCACGACAATGATTCGAATCGTAGCCACCACAAGTCACGAAACCGGTCGCCCCCGCTGCGAGGGCGCGACCGAACGAGAACTCCAACTTGCGGATCTTGTTGCCGCTGAGCGCGAATCCGGTCAAGTCGTCGCGCTTTACCCAAACGTCGACACCACAACCCACAGCATCGCTGAACCGCGCCAGTCGTTCGATTGGGGTCGGCAGCGTCGCGCATTCGAGGCGCGGGGGATACTCAGCAGACGTCACGGGAAGTGCACTCCCTTGATGCGCAGAAGGTCCAGAGACCACAGGCCGTCTTGCTCCTCGATCATCGTAACGGCCTGCTCGACCGATGTGCCTTCTTCGTCATCGAGCAAGTACGCAACGGTCACACCGTGAGACCCCTCACCGATAATGCGCGCAACGTCGAGACTTGGGTACTGCCTTCCCTCGACGATGAAGTCATAGAGGCTCAGGTCGTCCCATTCTTCCAGCGCCGCAAAGCGGATCGCGAACTTGAACTTCGTCGGTGAAAACTGGGCTCGAGTCTCTGCACCAAGGCACGCATAGGCGGCATCGTACTGCGACGTTTCAATCGAGTACTGAAACATCCGTAACGCCTGATGCGGGCTCGACCGATCGAAGTATTTCTCGGCACGCGGCACGGTCGCGCAGCACCCAGCGACTAGGACCACGCAAGACAGACACACCATGACCACGGCGGCTGCGCTGCGTGGTCCCGCCTTCTGTTGCCTCTGCTTTGATTTCATCGACCTCGGCTTCATCGACTACGCCCCGAATCTTCGCTGCCAAAATCGCCCTCGAAATCATCGGGCGAGCCATCTTCGCTCTCGTCGCCACCTTCGTCGATCTCGTCCCCCTCCAGCGGATTGCCGAACAAGTCGTCGTCATCCTGCATCCCCCGCTCAAAGGCTTCCTCGCCAGCCAACTCATCGAGGGCGCTCTCGTCTTGCTCCAGCAACTGCGAGAAATCGCGCACCTGCTCCATCACGTCCGCGGTGACATACAAATCCGTCGCGTTCTTGAGCGCGAGGACGAAACAATCGCTCGGCCGCGCGTCGATACGCACTTCTGCCCGATGGCCATTGGGATCTTCCGATGCTCCGGGCCCCTGTTGCTCGAGGATCAGCGTCGCGCAGAACGCGTTGTCGACGATGTCTGAAATGATGATCTGCTTGACGCCAACGTCGAAACCCAGAAAGACCGATTGCAACAAGTCGTGCGTCAACGGGCGTGGGGCAGGCTCGTTCTTCATCTCGCGTAGGAGCGCAGTGGCTTCGTTGAGACCGATGAAGACGATGAAGGTCTTCTCGTCGTTGCCGACCAGCACTGCTGTACCGTTCGAACTTGGTGGGTAGATCCGTTGAATCCGAACTTTGTGCAATGCCTGCGCCAAGGCGTCTCCCTTCCCGTCGACCGGTCTCCCCCACGTTGAGGATGCTGCGCACCCTTGCCATCGATTCTAGCCGGGATCGTTCGTTCAGGTCGAGGCGAGATTGCTATGAAGAGGCTACGAAGAGGCATCAACGGCCAGCAGGACCACTACTGGGTGCGACAGTGTTCAACGAGAAGCTCGCGGAGCGCGGGCGCGCCACCGTGAAACGAGATCCGCTCTTCGCGGAGTTTCTCACCGTCTCGTGAGAACGCGAGTGGACCGCCGCTACAGCTCTCGACGTAGCCCCCACCTTCAGAGATCAACAACACGCCGGCTGCAAGGTCCCAGATTCGTGCCGACCCCCAAACACCGGCGCTGACGCGTCCGCCGGCAACCCAAGCACACTCGAGAGCCAACGCGCCGAAGGTCCGGTCACGCACGCGATCCCGCAGCTTGGCCGCTGCGCTCCGATGGCGCTTGCGCCAGCGCGACGAAACCATCACGAGAGGCTTCGGGGAACGGCACTCTTCGAGCACGGCAACACGCTTCCCGTTACACCAAACGCCTTCACCCGCGGCTGCGAACCAAGTCTCACGACGCTCGGGATCCACCACCCAGCCCAGCCGCGGCTGCGCTTCTTCGAAGTAGGCAATGGAGACGCAATAGAAAGGCACGCCGCCGACGTAGTTGTTGGTGCCATCGATCGGATCGATGATCCAACCGCGGCCATCCCAACCCGTCGTCTCGGCGATCTCTTCACCGAGCACCGCGTCCCCCGGCGTACGCTCACGGATCAAGCGACGAAACAGCGCCTCCAGTTCCGCATCGTCGGCCGGCACCCCGATCGCAAACCCTTCGCGGGCTGCAGTCGCGAGGGTCTCGGCCAGCTCTGCGCCGACGCTGCGTCGATTCAAGAGGTCTCTCCCCAAACTTCGAGCGTACGAATCGTGATCTCGAGCAGTGCAAACAGATAGACGGGCGCATAGTCCACGCCCGCGAAACGCAATGGCCACGTCTGTCTCAGCCAACGCAGCGGTGTTGCAAACAGCAGGAACCATCGGCGCGTCGTCGGGGCCGTGGACGCGGCGGCCGGCCAGCGCACCCACCCCGCGAGGACCCACAGTACGAGTGCGCCCTGATACAGCTCAATCGCCAGGATAAGCCACGGAAGCATCCGTGAGCGCCTCGATTCCGGGCAACGACTTTCCCTCCAAGTACTCCAACGACGCCCCCCCACCCGTCGACACGTGCGTCATCGCATCGGCAACGCCGAAACGACGTACGGCAGCTGCCGTGTCGCCTCCACCGACGACACAGTTGCCTCGATGGGAAGCCAGCGCCGATGCGATCGCTTTCGTCCCGTCGGCATACGCGGCGTCCTCGAAGACCCCAACCGGGCCGTTCCAGAACACAGTCTTGGCACGTTGCAGCTCACCGACGACTGCTGCCGTTGTCTCCGGACCGATGTCGAAGAAGGACAGACCCGCCGCCGGTTCGTCGCCAACCGATACAACCGTGGTCGACGACGGATTGTGGAGTGCATCGCCGGCAACGAAGTCCGTGGGGAAGACCCAACGCGGCGGTTCCCCCGCCTCGATGAGTTCCCGCAGTTTCGGCAGCCAGTCCTCCTGCACAGCCGATCCTCCAACAGGATGGCCGAGACCGGCGAGAAACGTGTTCGCCATTCCCCCGCCGACAACGAAGCCGTCGACGCGGTGGCGTAGGTTCTCGACGACGCCGAGCTTGTCAGCGACTTTCGCACCACCGAGGATGACCCAGAACGGACGCTCCGGGGCGTCACGCAGCGTGCCCAAGACCTCGAGCTCTCGCACGACCAGGTAGCCCGCGTAGCTGGCGAGGTGTTGCGGTACGCCGACGACGGATGCGTGAGCGCGATGCAGCGTGCCGAAAGCATCGTTGACGTAGACTTCGGCGAGATCTGCAAGTGCCCGCGCCAGCTGCGGGTCGTTCTTCTTCTCGCCTGCGTGGAAGCGCAGATTGTCGATCAGCGCAACGTTCCCAGCTGCGACCTCTACAGACTTGGGGTCTTCTGGCGACCAGTCCCCATGAAACTGCACCTGCTGATCGAGCAGCGCCGACAGAGCTCGCGCAACCGGCTCCATTCCGAACTGCGGATCGGGCCCTTTGGGACGCCCGAGATGCGAGCACAGAATCACTGCGGCACCCTTGCCGACCAAAGCGGCAATCGTCGGCACGATCGCGCGCAGTCGCGTATCGTCACCGACCTCCATGCCGCCACTCTCTGCAGCAACCAACGGTACGTTGAGGTCACCGCGCACCAACACGCGGGTCCCGGGCTGCAGCTGCTGCAGCAGTTCATCGAGTTTCTTCAAAGCCACTCCTCGGCTCGACCTCGGTTTCGGGCGCCGACGCCACCGTCGTCGCACCCCTACGAGATAGCAAGCTGGCGCGGATCGCGCAACCGGAGTGATGGGCATCAGCCCGTGCGAGGCATCAGCAACACAAACAGGCGGGGCGAAGGAGGGACGGCAGGCGCGGACCTACCGGAAGTGACCGAACGTCTCGTCGAGTTCGTAGAAGTCGTAAGGGCCGATCATGTCGAAGAACAGCGTGCGGCTGGCCTCGTACAATCCACCCTGGCCAGCGGAGCCGTGTTGAATGGCCTCCCAGACGCCACTGGCATGCTCACCGCGGCGAAAGAGTTCGGCCGTCGTCCCGAGCCGCTCCCAAGAACTACGATGCTCGCCGAGGTGTTCGAGCGTCAAACCCACGGGGCGATACCAGAGGCCACTGTTGTGGAAGCTCTGCCCCTGCGAGCGGCAGCCGCCGGCGAGCAGCAACAGCATTACGGCAACGCAAGCGAGAAGCGCTGGTTGCCGCCGTGTGACAACTATCTGATTCGAAGAGCGGCGTAGCTTCTTGCTGGGATTCGTCATTGCGAACTCGCTTCTACACTCCGCTGCCACTGGCTTGCCTCCAGTTACACTTTGCGACCGACACACTTGTGCTCAGTACACTTTCGCGCAGTCGGCACTCACGACCACACTCGACCCTCACGCCTGTTCCAAACTATACCATCTTGGGCGCGTCGCAATACCGTGCGACTGTGGGCTCGCCCGGCCTGACCGCTTCCGCTAGCGGGCGGCTGTGGCCGACGCTGCAATCAAGTCGTGGTAATACGTGCGCACTCGGCGTTGGCGGATCAGAAACCACAACAGTGAACCGCACTGTCCGACACCTTCGAGCAGCCACAACAACAGGTAGCCGCCGACACGGAGGCGATAGCGAGCTGCCGGTTTCCGTGACTTCGAATGCGCCACTACCAGTTTGGCTCCTCGATCTCCTTGGCCCCGCGCTTCTTGAAGTAGGAGAGCTTGCTGACGCGGTTCATCAGATTGCCAACCATCCAGTGATAGCCGGCTTCGGCAACACTCTTCTTGTCGCGCCGGGCACTCATCGAGAACGGCAGCTGCAGGTTCGTAATGCGGGCGACGGTGCGCCCCGTCGACTTGTCCTTCATCGTCATCGATCCCGAACAGTTGAAGATATGCGAGATCGGGATACGACCGTAGAACATGTGAGTTCGCAGGAAGCTGACGTTGATCGAGATCTTGACGACGAAGTCGGCGCTCTCCTTCGACGTAGTCGAACTGAACGGTTTGTCCAGCGTACGCAGGAAAGAATTGATCTCGTAGGTCGCCACCGAGAACTCCGGCGTATCGCCGCTGACTCGCTCTTTCGTCTGCACGAACACACGCGGCCCAGAGCCGTAGCTGCCGCCGCTAGTCCGTGGCTTCTTCTTGTGCTTCTTGCGTCGTTTTTCGACGTAGTCGTCGGGCAGCTCGATCGGCGGCGCGATCACCTTCTCGGTCTTCTTCGCGACTCGCGCGGCTGCCGCTTCCGGCGATCCCTCGATGTACCAGTCGCCTTTGATCTTCACATAGCCGAGCTTCTCGCGGGCTTGCGCATGGTGCGGATCCACACTGAGGACCTTGCGCAGGTGCAACAGCGACTCTTCGAAGAGTTCCTTCGTCAGACACCAATCGGCGAGCGCCAGGTGCCCTGGAATGTCGTCGCTGGCGACCTTCTTCTTTCGCGTGAGATACTCTTGGTACTTGTCCTGCTTCTTGCGTTGCTCGACGATCTCAGCTCTCTCGACCGTCACGATCTCGCCGGACGTGGTACGAACACTCAGGAATGTGTCCGATTCATACAGGACCGTGCCGGTAACCGTGCGGCCATCCTTCAACTCGAAGACGTCGGCGTATGCTGCTGCGGGCAAGACGCACACACAGAAGCCGAGCAACCCCAGCAGCAACAGGCCCGGCCGTTGCCTCCCGTGGCCCCGTCCCCGCATCATATTCAGTAGCTCCATTGCTCATCCCTATCCCGACAATACTGTCATCGGCTCTTCGCGACCGAAGACCTTACAGAAGTCCCGCCTTGACAACAGGATAAACCAAACAACTGTGGCCGACCCGCGATGATTCGACTCCCGCGAAATCCGCGGCCCTCCCGATTCGGTCACGAAGACCATTCTTTTCGGCGCTTGCCACAAGCGTGTCAAAGCCCGCGAAAGAGGCGCCGTATTAGAAAGACACAGCTGCGTGGTTGGTTCTTTCCGATTCGGTCAAAACCTACTACGCTCGCCGCGTGCAGAACGTGAACCAAGCAAAAGAGATGCCGCTGCGGGCATCGTTTCTGGCACCGGCCTTCGAACCTGCCGACAAGCCACTTCAGCACGCCGCTGCTTGCGGGCGCGTGGCGCGACGGGCGCCTTTCCATCCGCCTCAAGCCACTGCAGAAAAAGCACTTAGCGCCAGCTTGCGGCATGTTTGGCCCGCCGACGCCTACGCGCGAACGCGACCCACCCCCCGACCGAATCGCGGCGCGTCGGTTGCAGCGCAGCCAGATACAGGATCCGGCGAACACTGCCTCTTCCGCGGCCTTTCGCCCCGGTTTCGGGAGATCGCCCGCCCCTGGTCGCTGGCTTATGGGTCGCTGGCTTATGGGTCACTGGCCTACTGGTCACGGGCCTACGGGTCTTTGGCGTGCTGGCTTGCCTACCTGCTGCTGACCTGCGGCTGTACTGTCGAAACGCCGCCGCCATCTGCGGTATTTCGAGAGGTAGCCAGCGGCCTCGACTTCGTCCACGTCAACGGCATGTCGGGGCAACGTTACTTCTGTGAGATCGTCGGTGCTGGGTGCGCGCTGTTTGACTACGACTCAGACGGCGACCTGGACCTCTATGCGGTGCAAGGAGCTCCACTCCCGACGACGGCCAACGCACCATCCGACGTTCTATACAAGAATCTTCTCATCGAGACTGGAGAGCTGCGCTACGAACCCGCCGTCGGTACCGGGCTCGATGCGGCGACGGGCTACGGGATGGGCGTCGCCGTCGGCGACTACGACAGCGACGGCTGGCTCGATCTCTATGTGACGAACTTCGGGCCCAATCAGCTGTGGCGAAATCGTGGCGACGGGACCTTCGAAGACGTGACCGCAACGAGCCACGCAAACGACGAGCGTTGGAGCACCAGTAGCTGTTTCGTCGACTACGACCAAGACGGTGACTTGGACCTGTACATTGGCAACTACGTCGACTTTCGCCTCGCAACCCACAAACCGTGTTATTCCGAAACCAGCGCCCTCGACTACTGTGGCCCGCTGAGCTTTCGGCCGTACCCCGATCGCCTGCTGCAGAACCAAGGCGACGGTACGTTCGTCGACGTCTCCGCGCAAAGCAGGATCGCCGCCGAGTACGGCGGCGCGCTGGGTGTTGTCGCGACGGACCTGAACGGAGATGGCGCCGTCGATCTCTACGTCGCCAATGACGGCACGGCCAACCAGTGCTGGATCAACCGCGGGGACGGTACGTTCGAGAACACTGCACTGCTTGCCGGCTGTGCATTCAACATCGACGGCAAAGCCGAGGCCAGTATGGGCATCGACGCAGCCGACTGCGATGGCGACGGCGACGACGACTTGTTCATGTCACACCTGACCGGCGAAACCAACACGTTGTATCTCAACGATGGAAAAGGGACGTTCGACGACCATAGCATGGCGTCGGGCCTCGGCGTGCCCAGTCGTACCCTGACTGGCTTTGGGACCGCGTGGTTCGACTACGACAATGACGGAACCCTCGACCTGTTCCTCGCGAACGGCGCTGTCAAGACGATCGAGGCGTTGGCGAGTGCCGGCGACCCGTTCCCGCTACACCAACGCAACCAACTGTTCCGCGGCGTCGGCGCAGCACGTTTCGAGGAGATCTCGGCGACTGCCGAGCCCGTCTTGCAGCGCTCCGAAGTCAGTCGTGGTGCCGCCTTCGGCGATGTCGACAACGATGGCGATACCGACGTCGTCGTCTGCAACAACAACGGGCCGCTCCGCTTGTTGTTGAACCAGACCGGCAATCGCCGCCCATGGATCGGCCTCCATCTCAAGAATACTGCTGGACGCACTGTCGACGACGCGCGCGTCGAGGCGGTCCTGAATACCGGGCAGAGCCTTTGGCGCCGCGCCCGCCGGGCAGCAAGCTACTGCAGTTCGAACGACCCACGGGTACTGCTGGGGCTGGGTGAGCACAGCGTGCGTGAGCTACGAGTGCACTGGAACGCGCAGCAGACCGAACGCTTTGCGGTGCCAGCACTGCAGCGTTGGCACACTATCCAACAGGGGCGCGGCGAGGTCGTGCAATGACAAAGGACACGGCCGCAACACCCAGCAAACAGCGCTTCGCCGTGCTGGGCCTGGGGTGCTGGCTGCTCCTCGCAGGGCTTCATTGCGATCGCACACCGGTCGCAGCCCCCCCCGCCGCAATCGCGTTTCCGCAGCTCCACGGCCTCGACCCTGCGGTGCGCACCCATCTCGAGGAGGTGCAGAAGCAGCTGCAGCGAGCGACCAGCGACGCCAAAGTTCTCGGCGAAGCGGGGCTGACCTATCTGGCCTACAAGTTCAACGGCGCTGCCGCGAGCTGCTTCGAACGAGCTGCCGAAATCGCCCCCGACGATCGACGTTGGCACTACTACCGGGGCCATGTCTTGGCCAACGACGGGGCCACGGCCGCAGCGCTCGCGGCCTTTCGCAAAGCGCTCGAGCTGCAGCCAACAGACGTGCCGACGTTGATTCACCTCGCGCGCTTGGAGCTCGAGCAGCATGACCTCGAAAATGCCGCTCGGCACTTCCAAGCCGCTCTCGTCGAGGCCCCGGAAACCTCGGCCGCTGACGTCGGGTTGGGGCGCATCGCTTTGCAACGCGGTGACTACGATGCAGCCCGGGCTCATCTCGAGGCCGCGTTGCGGCGGACGCCGAAGGCAACGGAAGCGTGCTACTCGTTGGGGCTCGCCTACCGCGGGCTCGGGAAGCCGCAGCTGGCTGCCCAGTGGATGCAGCGTCAAGGCGAAGCACGTGCTGGCTTCCCCGATCCTCTGCTGGACGCGGTCGAAGCACGCATCCGCGGCCATCGCCTGCATCACGACCTCGGCCTGCGCTACTTCGGCGCCGGGGAGTTCGAGACGGCCGTCGGCTACTTTCGTCAAGCGATCGAATCTGGAGCCGAGGACGCGCGCACGCACATGAACCTGGCTTCGGCACTGGCACGCTGGGGTGACCAAACACACGACCCCGCTTCCGCAGCGAAACGCCATCAAGAAGCAGAGACACACTACCTGCGCGCCCTTGAAATCGACCCTGAGGGCGCCGTCGCAAACTACACGTACGGAACCTTCCTGGCACGCAAGAAGCTGACGGCCAATGCCGTCCTGCACTACCAACGGGCGCTGCAACGAGACACCGACAACCCTGACTGCCACTTCAACCTCGCCAACGCGCTCAGGCGACTGGGGCGCTTCCGCGATGCGCGCGGACACTACGAGGAGGTGATTCGCCTGCAGCCCTTGAATGCGACCGCCCGCTTCGCGCTGGCGCTAACCCACCTACGATTGGGTGACGTGACGGCCGCACACCGCCTGCTCGCCAAGAGCCACGCCGCGCTGCCGCAAGACACTCGGATTGCAACCGGCCTGGCCCGCATTCTCGCTGCGGCTCCCGAAAGTCATGCGGGGTTGCGTGACGGCGCCCGGGCCGAGACGCTCGCTCGCTGGTTGCGCAGTCGCGAGAACTCGGTGACGCACATCGAAACGCACGCGATGGCGCTTGCCGACCTGGGGCAGTTCGAAGCGGCGGCCTCGCTGATTCGAAGCGCGATGGACGCCGTCGAGAAACAGCGGCGCACGGAACTGCTGCCAGGGCTGTTGGCCATGCTGCGCAGCTACGAGCAGCGAAGCCCCTGGCGCACGCCCTGGCGCATCGACGACCCGCTGTTGTCGCCGTAGGTCGCTGCGCTAGCGAGCAGCTACTTCGGCTGGGTTCGGGGGCGACTCGTCGGCTCCTTGGAGACGACGACCAGATTACGAATGCTGGCCAAAGCGAGCAACTCGACGGCGCCCCCTTCGAGCTTCGAAGTGCGCCCTTCAACCAGTGACCAGACACCGTCGTGCACGCGGTAGCGGAGATCGAAGCGGAGGTGGTGATTGCGTGGCTGGGCGTTGGGAATCTCGATCCGAACCTCGGTCGGCACCCAGCCGGAATCCAACGCCTGGTAGCCCGAGAACTCTAGCTCCGCGACGGACTCGCCAGCCGCGTCGTACAGCGTCTCACGTAGCGGCACCGCGCGCTGGCGTTCGAACACGACCGCACCGGTCGTCGCGACCGGAGACCGTCCTTCCCAATACGTAATGTTCATCGAGCCCATGCCGACTAGCAGAGAGGCCCCGCGAGGTACTTGATAGTGCAGCGTCAACTCGCTCGACGTCGCGTCGGGGGCGCCGTTGTTGACCAACCTTGGTGCGACGGCAGCGGGGAACAACAGCAGCTCATCGAGGGGCATGACCCAACGGATGCCGCGATCCACGGCGATCTCGTCGAGACGCAGCAGCTCCATGTCGACAGGACGCGTGCGAATCGGGAATGCCTTGTCCTTCTCGGCAACCAGATTGATCATCTCGAACTGGTACTCGACGCGTGCGACCTCCGGCGGCTGTGGCCGTCCGAGCCACCGTGAATTGGCTCGACCTGCGCGGCGCAACAAGTCGCCGAGCGCAGAGTCGATCCCGAGCTTCTCACAGTACGCCGCTTGCAAACGTTGTGCGGTGCGCGCGTCCGCCATCCTGCGCACGAGTTGCACCAACTCCGTCGACACGCCACTGGATTTCGCTTCTTGCGCAGCGATCGCAGCGACCAGCCGCTCGCAGCTGCGACGCCACAGCGGGACTCCACCTGCGGGCCCCGCTTCGCTGTGGTGATTGCAGTAGGCGGTCGCTTCGCGGATCAACGCGCGCGTCGTCTGCCGCAGCGAATACACAGCGGCTTGTCGAATCCGCTGCTCGGGGTTCCCCACCGCTTGCCACAGAGCGTCATTGGCGCGGGGATCAGCGACAAAGCCGAGGCCGTACGTCGCCGCCTCCCGCTGCCGCAGGCTGCCCCGTTCGCAAAGTTCCAACAGCGCCGGCGCGGCCTGCGCCGGAAACGCTTGCACCACACCGTAGATGATCGCTTGCCGCATCTGATCGCCAAGCTCCGACGCGTCATCGAGCGCCGCGAAAAGGTGCGGAATCACGGCAGGCTCGCGCGACCCAAGCAGCGCCTGCAACGCGGTGCGTCGTTCGTCGAGAGAAGCCGCACTGAGCTGCTTGACGTGCGCGGTCAACGCCTCCGACAACGGTTGCGTGGCCGCCGTTGCTGGCTGTGAAGTCGCTGGCTGTGAAGTCGCTGGCTGTGAAGTCGCTGGCTGTGAAGTCGTTGCCGGGGAAGCCGTCGGCGGTGAAGTCGGCTGTGGCCTCGTCGGTGGTGGGCAAAAATAGTAAGCAGAAGAATAGTCAAGGGAGAATGCCCTTTTGGGACTTCCCTTTCCACCCATCTAAA
>JBCCHQ010000061.1:0-31369 GCA_039028735.1 Planctomycetota bacterium
AAATTTTTGGGTTAACTCATTTAATGGAAAGTTTCACCTCCCCATGCGGGTACTAGGTCAGTTTCCAGACAAAACTGACCTTCTCCTTGATGGAGCTTCACCGCGAATGATCGGCAAGAAGACGCCTGGAGCTGTAAGGCGGCGGCATCAGACCCGGGATTGGGCTACATCGCAATGCTGATCCACGGCTTTGCCCCACCAACCTGCTACAAAAGGACGCAAGCGACCTACGGGGAGGCACTTACGCACCCCATCCCGAGCCAGAGAGAAGCGGCAGCCCACTGCCGGAGCATGGTTGGCGGCAGCAAAGCCGCCGTGGCCCGGGGCAAAGCTGCGTTCATTGACGTGCTCTGGGGCCCGATATACGATCCAGAGGGATGGTCCAGTGTGGACATTCGGTTCCAACGCCAACGGCCACCAGCCTTTGACGGAAATGCTGCATGAAACGCTACCTCGACCACATGAGCGCGCTTTTCCTGACAGCCGTCCTGCTGCCGCAGGCGTTGCTGCCCGCCGGAGCCGTTCTATGCATCGAGCCGTGCGGCGACCTCGCAGTGACAACGGCCCACGCTGCTCACGCGGCTCACCACGCTGCACCGTCGTCGCAAGGGAGCCACCACCACCATCACTGCCACAGCCATGAGCACGGCAAGTTGCACCACGCCTGTGGGCACGCACCGGGCTCTGCCGGAGCGACCCACCCGCTGCAGACTTGCATTGATATCAATGCCAGTGACGAGTTTCCGCCGGCCGCTCGCGCGGCACTCGTGACATCCAATCATGGCGCGGCGATCAGCTATGGCATTAGTGCCCTCTGGCCTCTCAGTGATCGCGTGCAGGCTTGCCGCCACCGAGCCCCCGACCCGCCCCCGTTCGGGCGATGCGGTTCGTTCCTACCACCGCTGCGCGTCTAGTACTGCCGCTGCTCGCCGACTCTTGGCGGCGCCCAAATCTCTGGCGTCGTTGATCGGCGTGTCCCCATCGATGATCACGGCCGGCCTCTGCACACCTCATTTCGTTCGCCATCCGGGATTGCCTCGCAATCACGAGCAAGCGGAAAACGAAAGACTGCGGCCGAGCTACTCACGAGAACTAGACCCCTGTAGCACCGAAGCTGCAACAAGCAGGAAACAACGGGTACCGCACGTGTACAGACCGAGAGAGAACCTCTGCTCATGGAGTGCCTTTGCACTCTTGCTGTGGACGCTGAACGGCTGCCAGTCCTATCGGCCCCAACCGATCGACGTCGAGCAGATCCAACGAGACTGGCACGACCGAGATGCGCGTGGAGTCTCGGCAACTCTGAAGGACATGCTGGCGACGAAAGTCCCCGCCGGCTTCGACCTCGGCAACGGCGTGTCACTGCGTGAGGCACAAGCCGTGCTACTCTTCTTCAACCCTAGCCTGCGGGTGCTTCGCCAGCAGACACGTCTCCCGGCCGTCGCCGCGGAGTACGCAGCGGAGTGGAGGGACCCAGACCTCGAACTCGACGGCAGTCAGATCCTTGCGAACGTCTCTGATCGTTTGCTGTGGGGTGGCACGCTTGGCATCACGATTCCACTCTCCGGACGCCCCGCACTCGCGCAAAGGTTGGCCAACTCGCAAGCCATCGAGGCGGAAGCAGCGCTACTGGGCGCCGAGTGGGCGCTGCTGAAGGAACTGCAGCTGGAGTGGACGCACTACTCGGCGTTGGTCGCCGAGATCGCGCTGATCGAGCAAGCACTCGCCGACCTCGAACCCCTGGTCGAAGCCAGCGCACGCTTCAAAGCGGCCCAAGCCATGACCGTTCTCGAAGAGCGTTTGCTGTTGCTGCAGGAAGCACAAGGACAAGAGCAGCTCCTCGCGGTCAAGGCCCAGCGCACCGCGCGGCGATTGCGAGTCATCGCACTCTTGGGGCTCAGCCCGCAACACGACTGGCAGCTACAACCAGAGATGCCAGCAACGGCAGATCGACCAACACTAACCGCAGTCGCCGATCATCCACGAGTCCGCGCTGCGCTCGCCGCCTACACCGTGGCAGAACAGAGCGTGGAGCTCGAGATTCGACGCCAGTATCCCGATGTACGGATTGGCCTTGGCGCGGGCGATGAAACAGGCGACTCGCGACTGTTGTTTGGCCTCGACGTCTTGCCGATTCCGATCTGGAACCGCAACCGTGGCGCGATCGCAACCAGCATTGCGCAGCGTCGCGTCGCCGCAGCTGCGGTTGAGGAAGCACTGCTGACTCAACAGTTACGCATCACCCAAGGACACGCGCGCGTCTTGGCAGCGATCGACCGGCGCCGTTTTCTCGAAGAGCGACTAGCACCACTCGCTAACGCACAACTCCAGGACGCCCGGCGTTCGACGGCGTCCGGAGATCTCAACCTAGTGTTGTTGACCGACGCCGTCGAGAGGGCGCTGTCGGCACGGCGCGAACTCCTGCGTGCACGCGCGGAGGAAGGACTCGCTACGCTCGCCTTGCAAACCGCTGTGGGTCCATTCTCGGTCCCACTGACTCGCGCGACGACGTCAGATTCGAAGAAGGACCAGCCATGAGACTTCCACATAGCCTATTGATCGCCGTGATCCTTGCTTGCTGCGGCTGCGGTGGCAACGCCCCAAGGTCCGCCCCCACGCAAGAGGAGGAGACAGCGGCCGTACCGACGAACAGGACTCCGATACCGGCAGTCGTTCGTCGCAACCTCGGGATCACGTTTGCGAACGCCACGTATCGTCCTGTGGCCGAAACTGTCACACTGCCAGGACACTTCGAGGTTCTACCGTCAGCGCAACACCACTACCCGCTCCCTGCGGCAGGGCGCGTCACCGTGCTCGTCAGCCCCCTCGACAAAATCACGAAGGGGCAGCTACTGCTGCAGGTCAACGCTCCCAGTTGGCGCAGCTTGCAAACCGAGCTGGCCGACGCGCGTGCCAACCGCACAGCTTTCGATGCCAAGGTCGCTCGCGCTCTAGCCACGCGGGCTGCAGCTCGCGGCCTACGCGATAGCAGCTCGGCAGACTCAGCCGGGGATGTCTATGATGCCGACGTCGCCGCTGCGGAGGCGGAAAGAGACGCAGCACTCGGTCGTATCGACCAGCTGTTGGCAAAGGCGGCTTCCATGACGGGGCTGACCCCGGCGCAGCTCAAGCAGGAAGAGAACGGCAGCGCCCAGTGGCAGTCACTGCAAGGAGTGCCGGTGTACGCCGTCGCCAATGGCATCGTTCGTGAAGTCGATGCGGCCACCGGCACCTGGGTAGCGGAAGGCACTGAGGTCGTGCACATCGTACAGCCCGACGTGCTCCGTTTCCGAGCTCGCGCGCTGCAAGCGGACCTCTTCGATCGCATTCGCGATGGCCAATCGGCGACGATCGCGCCACCAGAGGGTCGTGGCGCCGTTCGTCGCGATGCGGCCTTGCCTGGCACCGTCAGGATCGGCGTCACGGGAGACCCAGTGCGCCGAACGATGGATGTCTTCATCGACTTCGAAGGATCGCGCGACTGGGTACGACCCTTCGTCGCAGCGTTGGCCGACGTGGTTGTGAGCGGCAGCCAAACGACCGAGGAACTCGCCATTCCAACGCGGGCTATCATCCAAGACGGACTCGAAACTGTGCTGTTTCGGCGCGCGCCCGATGATCCAGATCAAGTCATCCGTGTCGTCGCCGACCTCGGCGTGTCGGATGGGCGCTGGGTCAGCGTACTCTCGGGGCTCGCTGAAGGGGATGAAGTCGTCATCGATGGTATCTATGAACTGAAGCTCGCCACCAGCGCGCGCAAGCTCGAGGGCGGCCACTTCCACGCGGACGGTACCTGGCACGAGGAGGACCATTGATGGCCCGGTCCCATGGGTGCGGCGGGAGCCGAGCATGCTGAGACGGATCATCGCCCTCTCGCTGCACAACGCCGCACTAGTGACGTTCGGCTGCACATTGTTGGTCGGGTTGACTTGGTACGCGCTGCGTCAGATGCCCGTCGACGTGTTCCCCGAGCTGAACGCACCGACAGTCACCGTCATCAGCGAGGCTGGCGGCCTCACGGCCGAGGAGGTCGAGCAGTACATCTCGTTTCCTGTCGAGAGTGCTGTCAATGGGCTACCTGGACTGCGCCGCGTACGGTCGTCGAGCGCTCTGGGCCTCTCGATCGTCTGGGCCGAATTCGGCTGGGGCACAGACATCTACCGTGCTCGACAGATGGTTGCAGAGCGCCTCGACACAGTAACGAACGATTTGCCCGCCGACGTGCATGTGCAGATGACCCCGATCTCATCGATCACCGGCGAGATCATGCTGATCGCACTCAAGAGTACTTCCGACGCTGTCACGCCCATGGAGGTACGCGCCTTCGCCGAATTCAACCTACGCAACCGGTTGCTGACCACGTCGGGCGTGTCGCAAGTCGTAGCGATCGGCGGCTTCCTCCCTGAGTATCAAGTCGAGGTGCGCCAAGAGGCACTACAGCTCTACGGAATCACGACCGAGCAGCTTGCGGTAGCGATCAGCAAGGCACACAACCTCAACACCGCTGGGTTCCTGGTCAATGTGCAGGGACTCGAGTTGCCGCTGCGCCAAAGCGGGCGCGTGCGGTCTGTGGAGGACATCGAGGCAACGGTGGTCTCGATTCAAGGCGGGGCGCCAATCACCGTGGCTGATCTCGCCCACGTCAAGGTGGCCGGTGCGTTGCGACGCGGCGCAGCGTCCGACAACGGCGAGCCAGCGGTCGTGCTGTCCATTCAAAAGGCACCCGGCACGAACACGCTGCAACTAACCAAGGAGGTCGACGCGCTCCTCGATCAGGTCGAGCCGTCGCTGCCATCCGGGATCACTTTGAACCGGCATGTGTTTCGACAGTCTGACTTCATAGAACGGAGCGTCAACAACGTTACGAGAGTGTTGTTCGAGGCAACCGTCATCGTAGCCATCATCCTAGTCCTGTTCTTAATGAACCTGCGCACGACCGTGATCACGCTCACCGCGCTGCCGGTATCTCTTGCGGCTACCTTACTGATTATGTGGGTCTCCGGAATGAGCCTCAACGTGATGACGTTGGGCGGTTTGGCCGTGGCGATCGGCATCCTTGTCGATGACGCGATCATCGACGTCGAAAACGTCTATCGTCGCATCGGCGAGAACGCGCGACTTCCCGATGAGCAGCGCCTCAGCCGCATGCGTGTCATCTTCGATGCTTCCAACGAGATCCGTGCGTCGATCGTGTTCGCAACGCTGATCATTTGCATCGTTTTCGTGCCACTGCTGTTCCTAGACGGTCTCGAAGGGCGCTTCTTCCGACCGCTCGGGCTCACGTACATGGTGTCCGTCATGGCTTCGCTCGTCGTTGCCATGACGCTGACGCCGGCACTTTGCTGGTATCTGTTGCGTGGCAAAGCCGCAGAACAACACGGGGATGGCTTCTTGAGCCGCGCGGTGAAACGGCTGTATCGTCCGACCCTGGCATTCTGTGTGTTGCGCAAGAAGGCGACGTTGGCCGGCGCCGGCCTGCTCACGGGAGTCACTCTGTTCTTTGCGAGCACGTTCGGATCCAGCTTCCTCCCCAAGTTCAATGAAGGTACCTACGCATTATTCCTAATGATGCCGCCCGGCACTTCACTCGAAGAGTCCGAGCGTGTTGCGCTCGGCGTCGAGCGACGCCTCCTGGAAGTCGACGGGATCGAGCACGTAGTGGCCCGCAGCGGTCGCGCAGAGCGCGATGAGCACGCTGAGCCGCCCTCCAACTCCGAAGTCGAAGTCCGGATGGCGCCCGACGCCGACCCCGACGCAGTACTGCAGCAGATCGACGAGGTGTTGGGAGGCATCCCCGGTGTAACGACGATGATCGGTCAGCCCATATCACACCGATTGTCGCATGTCATGTCCGGGACAAAGGCGCAGGTCGCGATCAACATCTTTGGTGAACAACTGCCCGTGCTACGAAAAGTCGCCGCTGAGGTCGAGGCAGCGCTTCTGCAGGTTCCCGGAACGCGTGACGTTGCCGCCAATCGGGAGGTGCTGGTTCAGACCCTCGCTATCGACTTTCGTCTCGGCGATCTCGCACGCTACGGGCTGAGTTCGGAAGAAGCGGGCGCGCAGGTCAAACGGGCACTGTTTGGCGACACCGTCACCGTGATCAACCAAGGCGTGCGGCGTTTCGATCTGGTCGTCCGCCTTGCCGCCGACCAGCGCGCGACCGTCGAAGACGTCAGCGCGGTCGTGTTGGTCGGACGCGACGGAGCCCTGGTGCGACTGCACGAAGTCGCTGACATCGGACCGGAACAAACGTCGAACTTGATCTCGCGTCAGAACGCCCAACGCAAGACAGTCGTGTCCGCCAACATCGCGGCGGGATACAACCTTGGCGACACCGTCGAAGACATCCGCCAAGTTGTCGATCCAATCGTCGCTGACCACGGCTGTACCGTCGAGTTCGCGGGTCAGTTCGAAGCGCAACAGTCAGCGAGCCGCACGCTGCTATGGATGGGCGCGCTCATCGGCGCGGCCATGTTGATGCTCTTGCAAGTGGCACTGGGCGGCGTGCGACCAGCGCTCCTTGTCATGCTGAACCTTCCCCTCGCGTTGATCGGTGGTGTCCTCGCGATGTTCATTGCAGAGTCAGCGTCCCCGGTCGGGAACCTATTGGCCCTGTTCGGATTCGGCGGGCGATACATCGCGCCAGTCGTGTCGATCGCCAGCTTGGTCGGCTTCATCACCTTGTTCGGGATCGCGGTGCGTAACGGAATCTTGTTGGTCAATCACATCCGTTGGTTGATCGAACACGAGGAAATCACCGTCGAGGAGGCCGTCTCACGTGGCAGTGAGGAGCGCTTGGTGCCAGTGCTGATGACCGCACTCAGCGCGGCGCTTGGTTTGTTGCCGTTGGCGTTCCAGCTGGGCCAACCTGGGTCGGAGCTGCTGGCTCCGCTGGCCATCGTTGTCTTGGGTGGATTGATCTCTTCGACACTTTTGAACATGATTGTCGTTCCTGCGGGGTATCTACTGTTCTGTCGCGGCTGCAGCGTGCGCAATGAAGAGCACGAAGACTTGCTGGCCTAGCCGCGCGATTCCGCCGCTCCAGTGAAGGACGAACCAAGTGGCTTGCCGAGGTTGGCTGCAACGTGAAACGAAAGGCACTCCAATGCGTCAATTGATCCTACTTTCGCTACTCTGCTCTGGCGTCCTCTGCTTCGCTGGTTGTTCCGGTGGCGACAACGGGCACGGCCACGACCATGGACCTGGCGGTCATAGTCACGAGGCTGGCGATGGTCACGACCATGGCTCAGGCGATACAGACATGCATGGCGAGCGACAGCAGATTGGATCCATCACCGCCGGCAGTGCCAAAGCCACGGTGTTCCAATTCGGTAAGCTCGAGCTTGGCAAGGAGGCCCACGTGGAGGTGGAACTCGCGGATCAGGGTGCCGCCACGGCAGTGCGCGTTTGGTACGGCGACGAGTCCGGTCGGGGCGCGATGAAGGCACTCGCCGACAAGCAGGATTCGGGCATTTATCACGCCCACGTCGAGGTCAAGAAGGACGCCCCCGCGTCAGCGCAGTTCTGGATCGAAGTCGAGACCAAGGACGGCGACCGTGGAAGGGCGGCGGTGGCCCCGGCTCGCTAGTCCAACCTGGGCAAACGCGGTCGGCCTAGCTGGGCGCGTCTTATGGACAGGCCGAACCGATCGAGCAAGGCAGCGTCCCGGGGGTGTCACCGTAGACACACTCGCCGATGAGATCACTCGCCCCGGCGTTGAAGAGTCCATTCAACAAGAAGATCGGATCGGACACATCCACCAAGCTATCGGCGTTCGTGTCACACGCCCGGAGGCATGGCACTGGCGTGCCGCCACCAAAAACTGCCACCAGCGCGGCAATTGCGTCGGCGAGGTTCACCGCATTGTCGCCGTTGACATCGCCACGCCGAAACGTGAACGCTCCGGGAGCGATGGTTAGCGTCTGGTCCACAGCCACATTGTCGAGAGCGGTAACGATGCCGTTCGACCACTCCACGCGCACTTCTTGAGCCATCGTTGCAGCTCCAAGCCCGAAGTGCGCCGAGAGCTCGCTCTGGCTGAGGTAGTTGCAGCCGCCGTCGACCGACCGCACTTGCTGTACGCCCAAGGCGCGCACCCGGACCCGGCTACCAACGCCGTTGGGCGCCAGACTGGTACCCGCGGTATTCAAGAACACCCGCAGCCAGTGTTGATCAGGGCCCGTTAGATCGCAGCGATAGAGCTTGGTGAGATCGTTGTTGGCGAAGAAGACGAGATCTTGATCGCCATCGTTGTCGTAGTCGAACGACGCCAGGCCACGCCCTTGTAGGTTGTGATTGGCGATGCCGGTCGCAACCGAGACGTCGGTGAACACGCCCAATCCGTTGTTGCGAAACGCGTAGCTCTGCTCGTTCTCGAACTGGACGTCGTCGTCGAAGCCATTGGTCTCGACGATGTCCACGAAGCCGTCATGGTCGAAGTCGATCGAGACCGTGCCCCACCCCCAGCCGCCGTCGTCGACATTGGCGGGCGTGGCTGTTTCGAGGAACGTTTGATCCGGTTGCTGCATGTAGAGCATGTTGCCGGTCCCGGGGACGGTAGGCCACAACAACCCGTTGGCGAAGATCGAAGTCACATACCAATCCAAGAGGCCATCGCCATTGTAATCGGCGACCGTGTGTCCCATACCGTTGTGATCGAGCCCGGTGCCAGTAGCGTTCGTATCGTCGACGAAGCCGCCGAAGCCGTCGTTGCGAAAGTAGCGGCTGGTTGCAAAATCTGCGGCCAGCAGCAGCTCCGGATAGAAGTCATCGTTCATGTCGACGAAGCGAGGGGAAAACGTGTACGACGCTATTGGACCGAGTGCCGTCGCCGTCACGTCGACGAACGTCCCGTTGCCTTGGTTCTGAAACAGTCGATTGCCGTCGAACGACTCCCAACCGCCCACGAACAGGTCCAGGTCACCATCGAGATCGTAGTCACCGAATGCAGCGCCATAGCCATCAGGAACCAGCGCCGACGTTGCGTTGACGCCAGCTAGCACAGCTTGGTCAGTAAAGTGGGTGCCGCCTTCATTACGGTAGAGGCGATGTTGGCCCAAGGAGGCTGCCGGTCCGAAGCTCGTAACGTACAGGTCCATCCAACCATCGTTGTTGTAGTCGCCGACGGCTACACCAACGCCACGGTGCGACCACGAAACTCCCCAAGCGAGTGCCGACTCGGTGAACGTGCCATCGCCGTCGTTCATGAACAGTCGATCGCTCGAGTAGCCACCCAGGACGAAGATGTCCTGAAAGCCATCGTTGTTGACGTCGACGACCGCGCCACCCCCGGGAATCTCCTTGCCTGGCAGGAAGTACGATCCCCACACCCCCGCCGATTGCGTGACATCGACGAACGACACACTCTGCGCGGACGCAGTCGCCACAGGGGCAATCAGCGCGCACGCGACGAGAAGTTCCTTCAGCATGGAACCAGCTCCGTAGCGGAAACAGATTTCGGGCAGGATTTGCGCGAAGTTCGAGTTGTCTTGTGCAGGAATCCTGCGAGCCCAATTACTGCCGCCAGTGTAGCACGATGGCGCCGTCAAACCAGCCCTCGCCTCGCGAACGGCTGGATTGGCGCGACAATCCTCCCGATTTTGCAATCGCTGCCCTTAGCCGGGACTGGAAGTGGTCCCAGGAGCCCCCCCGTTACCGCTGGACCCAGAGGTTCGGGCTACTGCCAAACAGTCGTGAGCACCCGCACCCAATTCTCGTGGCAGATCTTGCGCAGGTCGTCGTCGCCATAGCCGGCGGCACGGAACTCATCGAGCAGCTTCGGCAAACCGGTCACGTCACCGAGCTCAGACGACACCTCGGCGCCGTCGAAATCCGAACCAAGGCCGACCTTGTCGATGCCAATGCGCTCGGCGATGTAGGTGGCGTGGCGGACGATGTCGGTGAGCGGTGTCTCAGGAATGCGCTTGCCGTCTTCGCGCAAGAACGGTACGGCGTAGTTGATGCCAACCAGTCCATTGCTGTCGCCGATGGCATCGAGCTGTTCGTCGGTCAAGTTACGTGTCGATGCACACAAAGCATGGGCATTCGAATGGCTCGCGATCAATGGGTTGCGCGAGCTCTTCTGTACATCCCAGAAACCCTTCTCGTTGAGGTGTGACAGGTCGATCGCGACACCAAGTTCATCGCAGCGTTTGACGAGATCGAAACCGAGAGGCGTCAGTCCATCGCCGGTATCCGGACTCGCTGGGAAGCAGAACGGCACGCCATCGGCAAACGCATTCGGCCGGCTCCAGACCAGTCCCAGCGAACGGAGCCCGCGATCGTAGTAGCGGTCCAGCATGTCGAGGTCGGTGCCCAACGCTTCTGCACCCTCAAAATGCAAGATCATCGCGAGGACGCCGCTGTCGAGACAGCGCTGTAGCTGAACTGCGTCGCGCACCAGTTCGACTGCGCCGTTACTCGCCTCGAGGATTCCCTCCATCCGAGCGATCACCGCGTCGGTCAGACGCGTCGCGTAGTCGGTATCGATCGGCGGGGACGGCGGCCACTCGTAACCGGCCTCCGTACGCTTGACGATCGAATCAGGCCGCTCCTCCTCCGGTGGCACAAAGATCGCAAAGATCCCACCGCCAAAGCCACCTTCACGCGCCCGCGGTAGGTCAATGTGCCCATGCTCGCTCCGATCGAAAAACGTCCGCCCCGTGTCTCGTCGGTCCAGGTGGATATCGAGGAGCGTGTCGTTGTGCCCGTCGAAAACCGGAATATTCGTCATGACCTCACCCATTCGTCGGCAATCGTCCCCAAAGGCTGGTTGTACAATGCAGCTTCGCTCCCTGCCACCCGAATCGAGACCCCCCGGCCAACCGCGAGCCTCTTGCAATCCGCTCCCCACTTCGCCCATCCTTGCCGCCTTGCTGCGTCACGAAAGGAAGCAAAATCATGACGACCTATCTCGGCAAAGAAACGCGCTTCACGTGGTTGGGACACTCCACCTTCCTGGTCGAGGCTCCAAGCGGAAGCCGCATGTTGATCGACCCGTGGCTCGAAGGAAACCCGATGTGCCCGAAGGAGTTCTACGATCCGGGCGACGTCGACCTCATTCTTGTCTCGCACGGCCACTTCGACCATATCTCGAGCGTCGAAGCCGTAGCGCAGAAGTACAAGCCACAGATCGTCTGCAACTTCGAGATCGGTCACTACTTCCAGTCGAAGGGGCTCGAGAACATCGTGCAAATGAACAAGGGTGGCACGGTCGAAGCCTGCGACTTCATGATCACGATGACGAACGCATTCCACTCCTCGGGAATCATCGATGGCGATCAGATGATCTACGGCGGCGAGCCAGCAGGGTTCGTCGTCGAGTGCGAGAATGAATTCCGATTCTACTTCGCGGGAGATACTTGTGTGTTCGGAGACATGCAGCTGATCGGCGAGATGCACGCGCCGCTGCTGGCGATCTTACCCATCGGGGATCTCTTCACGATGGGACCACGAGAAGCAGCAAAGGCAGCACACCTGCTGAACGCCAAAATGGTGCTGCCCATGCACTACGGCACGTTCCCGGCGTTGACCGGGACGCCGCAGGCTCTGCGTGAAGCAATCGGGACCCTGCCGATTCAAGTCGCCGAACTCGAGCCCGGAGGCGTCCTCGAGTAGACGAGCCACCGCGAAATGCTCCAAAAGAGGCGCGACGGCGCGACCGCGTCTCGACTATCTTGCTAAGAGAGAAGTCCTGCGCTGGATCACGCACATCCACGAACGCAGAAAGGTTCATCCATGAGCTTGCGTTGGTTTCTGTACCCGTTGTCAGTAGCGGCCTTGATCACGACCTCCGGCTGCGGCCTCTTGGGGCTGGGAGCCCCGGACTACCAGGCGAGCTCGGAGGCCTCGGAGAGCTACGAGAGCTACTACCAGGCGTTCGCCGCGCGCGAATTCGGCTCGGTCTACGACCTCTTGTCTTCGAAGTCGAAGCGTAGTTTCCAGCAAGCCCTGGAGGCAAAGAACGAGGACATACTCCATGGCCTCGATCCGCAGATGCTCAAGTCGATGAAGCCGCGCGATGCGTTTGCAGCGATCTTTGGAGCGATCCACGAACAGAATCCCTACGACTTCGACGATGCTGCACGCTCGAAGTTGATCCCACCACCGCTGATCCTGGGTGATTTTCGCTTGTTCCGCCGTCGGCATCCGAGCGGTCGCGAGAGCCAGATTCGGCTCTTTCTCGAAGGCGAGACGTGGTTGGTCGATCAGGAGTTCGGAGTAGTCGAGCAGCCGGAGGCCAAGCCATGAGCAACACCGCGGGCGTCAACAAGGGCCAGCTGATCGCGTCGATGCGTCACGAAGCAGAGATCATCAAACACCTGAAGACCTGCATCCCAGAAGGCGCCTATGAGTATGTTCCCGGACCGGAGCAGCGCTCGATGCGTGAGTTGCTCGGCTACCTCAGCGTTGCTGCCCTGTCGCCGTGCATCTACGCCGTCAACGGGAACTGGGATCACGCCGCCGACCTCTATGGCAGCGCCAACAACCTCGACCTCGCGGGCTACGACGCCGCGATGGACCACCAGATCAGTGCGATCGAAGAGACGCTCGCAGCTGTCAGCGATGAAGATCTTGCGACGCGGCAGATCACGATGCCTTGGGGCACGCCATGCACGCTCGGAGAAGGGCTGCTGAACATGGGCGTCAAAACGCTGACGGCCTACCGCATGCAGCTGTTTCTCTACATAAAAGCTGCTGGCAACAAAGACATTGGCTCGTATGAGTGCTGGGCCGGCGGCGCACCCCCGCAAGGGTAGCGACGCGCTACGAGGTTGCGTGCACGCCGGTGCGTTGCTCCCGCGGAGCGCCGAATGCATCGACTTGAACCGCGTCGTTGCGTGCCTCGTTGGCAGCTTCGATCGTCGCTAGCTCGTCGCGGGTGATGACGTCGGCTTCGAGCGCGCGCGTGTACAAGGTCGCCCGTGGCTGCTTGTCGAGCTTCTTGGCGCGCACGGCATCGGAGACGATCTTCTTTACGAGCAACGCAGCCCGCGCCTTGTCAGCTGCCGCATTGAGCGCTCCCAAACCGGCGCGGTCAGCCGGCGGCATGTAGATGTCACCGGACAAACTCTCCAGCAGTTCTTTGTCGCTCAGTACGGCACGGGAAACCTGACTCCCCAACCGATCGCTGGGGAGTCGGCGCCGTGCACCCAGCGGGAAGCACAGGCGACGCAAACCCCAGGCGAGCGGGCGCACCGGAAAGTTGTCGAGCACACCGAGCAGCGCCTGCTCGACTTGGTAGAGCCCATACTCGCAGCTCCACTGCAGCAGCGGCTCTTCGGCCTTCTTCGAACCGCAGTCACGGAAGTGCTTCAACGTCGCAGTGCACAGATACATCCACCCCAACGCGTCCGCGAAGCGCCCACTGATCTTCTCTTTCCGCTTCAACGCACCACCGAGGACCCCCATCGCGACGTCAGACAACGTCACGAAAGCAGCACTATAGCGCTGCAGCTGCGCGAGGTAGGTTGCAGGCAACCCCGTCTCGCTAGATCGCAGAGGGCGCCCGTTCGTCATGCCGTAGACGAATGCGCGAAACAGATTGCTGGTCGTGAAGCCCGCGTGACAAAAGAACGCGCGGTCGAAACGACGCAAGTCGTTCTCGGCGATAGCTGCCATCTGCTCCTGGATGTAGGGGTGGCAACGGATCGCTCCCTGGCCATAGATAATCAAAGTCCGCGTGAGGATGTTGGCTCCCTCAACGGTGATTCCAACAGGAATCGCAGAATAAGCCCCGGCCAGAACGTTGCGCGGTCCGCGGCAGATCGCGGCGCCGGCTTGGACATCCATCGCATCGTTGATCGTCACTCGCATCAACTCAGTCATGTAGTGCTTGGCGATCGCTGAGATGACAGCCGGCTTGTGCCCGGCATCGACTGCGGCTGCGCTGAGCACCCGCGTCGCGTTCATCGAGTAGGTCAATCCGGCGATTCGGGCGATGCGCTCGTCAATGCCTTCGAACGCGCCGATCGGCACGTTGAACTGCTCGCGAATATTGCCGTATGTGCCGACTGTCCGGGTTGCAATCTGCGCAGCCCCCGTCGACAGCGACGGCAGCGAGATACCGCGGCCGGCCGCGAGGCACTGCATCAGCATCAGCCACCCTTTGCCGGCTTGGGCCTGCCCACCGATGATGAAGTCCAGCGGAATGAAAACGTCCTCGCCGACGGTCGGACCGTTCAAGAACGGGATCTGCAGCGGATCGTGGCGCTTGCCGAGCTCGACGCCCGGCAAGTCGTGAGGGATCAACGCGCACGTGATGCCCAGATCTTCTTGGTCGCCCAAGATCGCTTCTGGATCTCGCAGCTGGAAAGCCAAGCCTAGTACCGTCGCGATCGGCGACAGCGTGATGTAGCGCTTGTTCCAGTTGAGACGGATGCCAACGACATCCTTGCCGTCGAAAGTACCGTGACACACGATCCCGTTGCTCGAGATCGAAGCCGCATCACTGCCTGCGTTGGGCTCGGTCAGGGCAAAACAGGGGATCTCCTCGCCGGCCGCCAAACGATGGAGGTAGTATTCCTTCTGCTCGTCGGTGCCGTAGTGCAGCAACAGCTCGGCAGGTCCCAGAGAATTGGGCACCATGACCGTCACCGACGCGGCGACACTGGCACTGGAGAGTCGCGTAACAACGGCGGAGTGAGCGGCGCCAGAGAACCCGAGACCGCCATGCTCCTTTGGGATGATCATGCCAAAGAAGCGGTGCTCCTTCAGGAACGACCACACTTCTGGCGGCAGGTCTTGATCTTGCTGGATCTGAAAGTCATCGAGCATCGCGCACAACTCTTCGACGGGTCCGTCGAGGAATGCACGCTCTTCCGCATTGAGCGGCTGGACTTGGAAGTCGAACACGCTCTTCCAATTCGGTTTGCCCGAGAAGAGCTCACCGTCCCACCAGACGCTCCCAGCTTCGAGAGCGACTCTTTCGGTCTCGCTCATCGTCGGCATCGCTGCGCCCAGTTTCTTCATCACGGTACCGGTGACGAAGCGTCGGCGCAGAAATGGGGACCCCACGAAGATGACTGCCGCCACAAACAGGCAGAGCGCCGGCACGAACAACGCCATCGTCGGCGTGCTGAACCACCAGCCAAGGAAGGCGAGAGCAGTCGGCACGACCCAAGCGAGAAAAGCACGGCCAGCAAAGAGAAAGCAGCCGGCAAGCGCTGCGAACAGTAGTAGGTAGATCAAGAACAAGATCATCACCTCTCGCGCCGATGAGCGGGGCTTTCCGCAGCACCGGAAGGCGGTACGCGTGCGTACGTTGGTCGTCCCCCTCGAACCTCTCGAGTCCGCCGCGGCAACAACCCGCTGACGTCTATCTCAAGAATACCACGCTGAGTGGGATCGGTCACCGCGCGCAAGTCCGGTGTTGATCTACACCTGTGACGCGATTTCCCGCTCCCCGTAGGCGACGAGGGCCGCGAGCAGGTCTGTGGCCGTCACGATTCCGCGCAGGAGACCGTCGCTTGTAATGATCAGGCGGTGGATCCCATGCTCCAGGAGCAGGGCGGCAACCTCCCCCACGCTGGCGTCTGGAGTCGCCGTGATGGGGTCCGTTGTCATGACATCGGCGACCTTGGTGTCGCCATTTTCGAAACGTTCGCGCGACAGCCGCGCAGAAAGCGGCTCCCAACGACCAGCGCCGTCAAAGACGCCAAACACCGGTTCCGACCCATAGCTGGCTCCATCGTCACCAATCGCCGCGACGAGGTCTGTCGTCGATACGACGCCGACTAGCTTGCCCGCGTCATCGACGACAGGCGCGCCCAGTACTTTCTCGTCCGCCAAGAACCCGGCGAGTTCGGCGAGCGTCCATGTCGGTCCAACTGTCGCTACAGCTCGGCTCATGACATCGGTTACGGCAATCATCGTCTCTCTCTCCCTTTCCGGTGATTGAGGCGAGTGGCGCGTGCATATGGTGTGCCGGCTGCATCGACACGAACGCGCAGTCGAGGAGCTGCGCCTTCCTGTCTTTTGGAAAATTGCTGTGTGAGCGTCAGAAACAGGAACGCGGCTTCACTGGTTCTTCGCGACCAGGCCCATGATGACGATCGCGATCAGCGCCGCGTTCAACAGCACTCCGACAGAACCACAGCCGATCCCGATGTAGGCGTGTACGGTGCCCTTGATGACGGGCTCCTCTTTCGCGGCCTTCAAACCGCCGCGACCGAGCACAAGCGCAGCGATCCCCATGAAGAGGCCCAGCAGCGGAAAGATGCTAAACAACCCCAGGTAGTAGGCACCGAGGGCCCGCGGGTTCTTGTAGGGAATGACCCCCCCGGTGTTGTCCCCCTCCGCGACGGCTTTCGCTTCGAGATCGTGGCCGCACTCCGCGCAGTAGTCTTCGTGCGCGTCGTTGTCGTAGCTACACGCTGGGCAGCGCATCGGGGGCTCCTTCCGTGGTTTCTGAGCAAGGTCTATGTACCATGTTCAGATAGGTCACGTCGACGAGAATGAGAGTAAAGGAAGCGACCATGCTGCAACGAACAACCACACGGCCGCGACCGCGGCGCCCAATCGCGCCAATCGTCGGGCTATCGGTTTGCCTCTGCTGGTTGTGCGGGTGCTCACTCTTGCGTCCTCCAGTGCCCGCCCGAATCCCGGTATCTTTCGACGTATCGCAAGGGGACCGCATGCATGCGGGCGCGGCGGTCGTCGACATCACTCCCGATCGCGATCTCTGGCTTGCCGGCTTCGACACCGCTAGACGCAGCGATGGCGTGCACGATCCCTTGAGCGTCCGCGCCCTCGTCGTCACACGGGGCTTCTTCCGGATCACTCTGGTGGCTCTGGACTTGATCGGTATCCAACGCCAAGAGCTGCTGCCCATTTTCGAAGAGCTCGGATATCCCGCCGGCCATGCCATCATCGCTTGCACGCACACGCACAGCTCGCCCGATACGCTAGGCCTTTGGGGCCGGCCTCCATTCGTCGGTGGCGTCGACGGCGAGTATTTCGCACGCGTCAAGGACGCCATCATCCAGGCGGTCCGGGAAGCCGAGCGGAACTTGCAGCCGGCAGAGATGGCCACGACCTCTATCATCGTCAACGCCTCTGGGATTGGACGCAACCTGCGGCGGCCAGGGATCGAGGATCGCGACTGCGTAATCGTGCACTTTCGCGCGACAGCACGCGATGAGCAGAACACGCAAGCCACGATCGCCACACTTGTCGAATTCGGGTGCCATCCTGAAGTCATTGGTAGCAGCCATGCCCAGGTGAGTGCCGACTACCCCCATTGGCTACGCAAACGCATCGAAAGATCGATTGGTGGCGCCGCCATCTACGTGTCGGGCGCGCTGGGAGGACTGGTCTCTCCTGAGGCACGCAGCATTCCCGCCGCGTACGAGTGGCACGAGGTGGAACGCATCGGCGTTCATCTGAGCCGCGTCGCCCTGAACGCGATCCACGAGCTCGACAACTACAGCTCTAGTGGCTTGTTGGCCACATGGCACGCGCCGCTGTTCCTCGCGCAAGAAAACACCCTCTACGACATCGCTCGCTGGACCGGCATCATCGATCGCGACCTGTTCGGATCCGGATACTTGGAAACTGAGGTCAATCTCTGGCAGTTGGGACCCCTCAGCATCGCATCGATACCGGGGGAGATCACTCCAGACTTGGGCCTTCGCATCAAGGAGGCCATGGACGGTAGTTCAACAATGTTGATCGGACTTGCCAATGATGAGCTGGGCTATCTACTGCCAGATCTCGACTACGACTTGCCGATCTATCGCTATGAGCGCACCCTGTGCGTCGGACGCAACGCCGGGGAACTGGTGACGCGTCGCCTGGAACTCCTCGCGCGCCTCGCACGCCAGCAGGCACGCGCGGTACGATTGCAGCACTAGAGAGTGCTTCGCTCAGACAGCAAACGAGGAACGTGACAAAGCTTGCCATTACGCCCCAGGATGTCGAGGCAGCGGCGCAGCGTCTCGCCGGAGTGGCGTTGCGCACGCCCGTGCTGCAGTCGCCGACCTTCGATGAAGCCGCCGGCTGTCGGGTGTTCTTCAAGTGCGAGAGCTTCCAGCGGGGAGGTGCCTTCAAGTTTCGCGGCGCCTACAACACTCTATCGCAACTCACACCGGCCGATCGTGCCAACGGTGTCGTTGGCTTCTCGTCGGGAAATCACGCCCAAGGGGTCGCGTGTGCTGCGCAACTGCTGGGGATCTGTGCAACGATCGTCATGCCGTCCGATGCACCGCCCGCAAAGCTCGAGGGCACGCGCGGCTTCGGTGCGGAGGTCATCCTGTACGACCGCCAAACGGAAGACCGAGAAGAGATCGCAGGGCGAATTGCCACAGAGCGGGGCGCCACGTTGGTTCCCCCATTCGATCACCCGCACATCATGGCGGGACAGGGAACGGTCGCACTCGAGCTCCTCGAGGAAGTCCCAGATCTCGACGCGATTGTCGTTCCGGTCGGCGGTGGCGGCCTCTTGTCAGGGTGCGCAACGATCGCACGCGCACGCAAGCCTGCCATCGAGATTTGGGGGGTCGAGACAGAACGCAGCAACGACTGGTGGCAGTCACTGCAGTCGGGAACAAGGGTCAAGATCGATCCGCCGGACACGATTGCCGACGGCATGCGCACCCAACAACCTGGTCGATTGACATTTCCTGTCGTCCAAGCACTCGCAAACGGAATCGTTCTCGTCAGCGAGGATGAAGTGCTCGCGACAATGCACCGGCTGATCTCCAACCTGAAATGCATCGTCGAACCCACCGGCGCCGTGCCGGCAGCCGCGGTTCTGTTCAAGAAGATTGCTCTCGCGGACAAGCGTGTCGCAATCGTCCTTTCTGGGGGTAACGCCGATCGCCACCTAGTTGCCGAACTGCTGCGTTCGGGGAGTCTCGTTTGAAGTGCAGCTACCCCAACTGCGTAGAGACGGAGTATCCGGCGTCGCGCGCGGCCGGACTCGGGTCCACCAGCACCGAACGGGATCCACGTAAGCGAATATAAGAAAACGACTTACTGGTCGACAGCAGAGCCTGTTCCCAGCTGGCCTGACCCTTGCGTACCGGGAGACACCGACGTACGCTACTTGGCTGAATTTTTCGCGTGAAATCGAGAATCCCGCATGGGTCTCGACAGAATAGGTCTCGACAGAGACTTCGGGACAGAAGAAACAGAAAGGTCTCATCGAATGAGAACACTAGCACTGGCATTGGCGATCGTCGCGACCGCGACTCCAGCCATGGCCCAATCAGGGGGTGTCGAGAACGAACTGATCGCAGTCGTCGAGACGACCAGAGGCGACATCTTCATCCAGCTGTTCCCAGACATTGCACCGATCACGGTCGCGAGCTTTTCCAACCTCGCCAAGCGTGGCTACTACGATGGTCTCAAGTTCCATCGCGTCATCGCCAACTTCATGATCCAGGGCGGTGATCCACAAGGGAACGGCATGGGCGGTCCCGGCTACAAGTTCGAGGATGAGTTCAATCCGGGCCTGCGCCACGACGGCCCTGGCGTCTTGTCGATGGCCAACTCGGGCAAGCGTACTAACGGGAGTCAGTTCTTCATCACGCATGGCCCGACGCCCCACCTCGATGACAAGCACAGCGTCTTCGGTCGCGTGCTCAGCGGGCAAGACGTCGTCAACGCAGTCGAGCAAGGGGACGAGATCAAGTCGATCGTGATCTTCGGCGACTGCACCAGCCTGTTTACGGCCAACAAGAAGCACCTCGATAGCTGGAACGCCACGCTCGACAAGAGCTTCCCGGCCAAGGCGAGCGCAATGAACGCCGCCAAGATGGAGCAGTGCGGCACCAAGATCGGCGGCTTCGCAGGGCAGTGCGGCGCATTTCGCAAGAAGATCGAAGTTGCCGCCACGAAGGGACTCGAAGACAAGAAGGCCAAAGAGATGGCCGCAGAGCTCGCCAAGAAGGGGATGCAGCCGCAGATCGACGCCGCTCGTGCGCTCTTGCTGCAGAAAGAAGTCGATCTGTCGAACGCTCGTCAAACCGAAAGCGGCCTTTGGATCGTCACGACCGAGCAAGGAGATGGCGCCTCGCCAGAACCGACCGATCGCGTCGAAGTTCACTACACTGGCTGGCTCGTCACAGGCACGAAGTTCGACTCGTCCGTCGATCGCGGCGTACCGGCGAAGTTCCCGCTGAACGGAGTGATCAAGGGCTGGACCGAAGGCGTCGGTCAAATGCAGGTGGGTGGCAGCTGCTACCTCGTCATTCCCCCCGAGATGGGCTACGGCGCCCGCGGCGTGCCGCGCGCTGGTATCCCCGCGAACGGCGTCCTGGTCTTCCAGGTCCAGCTGCTGGGGATCGAGGGCAAGTAGTCGCTCTCGCAGTAACGACAAACGGGACGAGCCCTACACTTTCAGGTGTGAGGTTCGTCCCGTTTCTGTTTGTTTGTGAGCGTAGGACGCCGCGATTGCCGCGCAAGCGTGCACAAACAGACTGCCCCGCTCAGATATTCCGCGCTCAGATATTCCGCGCTTAGATTCCGCGCTTAGATTCCGCGACGCTCTCCGGTCAGGGCCTCCCGCACCAAGATCCAGTCGAACAGAAACGAGTCGCGCTGCAAGATCGCGTCGACCTTCGGTAGGACCCACTCCCCAAGCGCAACGATCGCTGCGCGGACCCGTGCTCGGTCTCCCGGGGTTGCCGCTTGCTCGAGTTCTTGGCGCAGCCCATCCCATTGGCGCCGCGCGCGCAGATCAGAACCTCGCTCGTGCCAACGGGCCGTCCACCATGCAGAAAGCGGTCCCGCTTCCATCGTCACGGATGGTGTCGACGGCTCGAGGGTCAACGCCAGCAGCGCTCGGTGCGCTCGCGCGCGCACTTTGACACTGGGAGAACGCAGGGCATCCAACAAGTGGGGGACGGCATCCAGGGACCCAATCCGTTCGAGCGTCGTCAGTGCAACGACAGCAAGGGGCGGTGACGCGTCCGTCAGCATCTGACCGATCTCGGGAATGGCCGCTACGCTGCGGCGACTTCCCCATCGGTGCAGGATCTTGTAGCTCGAGATCCACCCACGCAGGCGTTCACGGTCCGTTGTACCAGTGAGGCCTGTGATCTCTTCGACTCGCTGTAGCGCGAACCGATCGACGGCATCACCGCTGCCATTACGCAACTGTGCGACTTGGTCGAGAAGATAGGGGCGCTGATAAGGGGGCACGGCACCCACGATCTCGGTGGCGACGTCCAGCAGCTCGCGCGTACGCTCCTTCTGCAGACGGGCGAAAGCCTCGCGGACATCGACCATGCCGCCCAGCCGTGCGACGTGTACTTTCGTCGGTGCGTCATCATCGTCATTGCTGCCGCCGAAGGTAACAACAGGCACAACAGGAGTCACTCGCAGCGCCTTGGTCGCGCGCCCGAGAAACAACAGCGCAAAGGCCGTACTCACGGTATCGAACTCACGATCTGCTGCCAGCGAACGGCTGTTTCTCCCCCACGACCCGTCATCCCGTTGATCGGTGATCAGCACTCGCGCTTGCGAGCGATACCAATCGATCCCGCCGAGCGTTTCCACACCGCCTAGGTCCAGTGCCTTCTCCAGCGAGTAGATCGTATAAAAGTAGTTGCGCCAAATCGTATCCGTGCGGCTGGGGCCCAGCGTGCCCCAGTCGCGCACCAACGTCAGCATGCCACCGACGATCAAGCGATCGATACGCCGACGAGTCGATCGCGTCGCCTTCGTCCCCATCGCTTCTCGCACAACGACCAACGAGGAAGTGGCGGCAGCTACCATGCTGTAGGAGTAGCGATGAATGTTCCACGGCGGCAAGTTCCAGCGCGGCCGATACGGCCAACCGACAGCCACTCCGCGCAACTCGAAACCATCTCCTTCGAACGATACCAACTCGTCGTCGGGCTTCTTCGATGTCTCTCCGCGTTGGTCCCACCAGCCTGGACCCTCGCAACGGATGCGAGTTTCCTCGGCGATCGGCACCCCTTGCTGTTCATAGGCGCGCAACAGCTCCTCCCAGACCGTGCTGGGCACCGCCTCACCGCGCTGCGCACCTACACCGAGAGCCAACGCAACGAACTGCGTGATCGAAAAGTCGACCCACTCGTGTAGGTTGCGCTTCTTGCTCCGAACAGGAGTGTAGCCCCAGATCCCCTCTCCCTTCTGCCGCGACGCAACCAGCCAACGCACCGACCGCCGCAAGCGCTTGCGCAGACCACGCAGCTCGGACTCTTCGAAGTGGCCATGGCGCCAACAGGCATCCAGCGCCAACACATAGAGTGCGACCGAATAGGTGTTCTTCAGCGGCAGCTGCTCCATCTCCGAGAACAGCTGCAAGATCTCTGGTGCCTTCACCGATACCCCTGACTCGACGAGGGCATAGGCCATCAAGGCTCGCATCCCCAGCGGATACTGCAGAGCGATTCCGGCACTGCGATGGGCAGCGTCGGGGGGCGCTTTCAAGGCAGCAGTCAAAGCCGTCACGCCCTTCTCGATCGCCATCTCCACGCTGACGTCAAAGAGGTCTCCGACCGCGTCCTCCTGGGCAGCGGCACACCGCGGCTCAGCGACGCCGCCGACCACCAGCCAGAGCAGCAGAGTTAGGACAGCACCACGCTTCATTTCTGCTGTCCTTCCGCTGCGACGGAAGTGCCCGCCGTCGGCGAATCTTCTTTCGGTGGCCGGGCAGGCTGCCAGTTTCGTAGCGCCGGATGCTGCTGGCGAGCCGGCAGAGTCTCGTGCACCACGCGACCCCGCTCGACCGAACCACCCCAGCGCACCCGGACCGTTTGAACTCCTTGGGTGACACTGGTCGCACCTGTGCGCGCTGCATCATGCGGATCAGGAGATCCCCACAGCCACAAGTCGTAGGGCACGTCGGGAAAGCGTACCGCCAAGAGCTCGAGCGCGGCCATGAAGTCTTCCCAGCTGCGTTCCGGTTGGCCAGGCGACTGGCGTATGGTCACGCCAACATATGCGGCGGTGTGCGCGATCTGTTGGCGGTTGGCGTCGAACTCGGCCTGAGTTGCAAGGATCGCGCGCGCCGCCGGCGTATGAACAGCACCTTCGGCGTGCCCGCCCAACAAGCGATACCCTCCGAGCCGCAATCGATCGCGCCAAGCCAGCCAGTCATCGTCGACAGAACGCAACGTCAAGGACTCGCGCAACTGCTGTCGCACCTTGTCTGTGAGCGCCGGCACTGCGGGATCCCCAACCAACGAGGCGACGGCCCGCAGCTCTGGCGTGAAGACACCATCGACAATGCGAATCGTGCCCGCACCTACATCTGTCTGCGGCGCACGATCGAACACACAAACTTCCCCCGGACTCCAGCGGGCTGGGAGCGAGTTCTGCCGGGTCGTCGCGACATCCGCCCAGACCGTGTCGACCGGATAGATCTGAACGAGCGCAGACGACAGCCTGGCCCAAAGTCGTGGCACTGCTGCTGGGTCACGCAGGAGCTGCCGTACCGGAAAGTCACACCACGCGTCGATGCGAACGCCGCCCGCCTTACGCCCTTGCGGCATCACTTGCGCGATTCTCGCCGCAGGTGCCGCTCCGAACTCTCGTGAAAGCACGATCTCTTCGATCAGAACCCGCGGCGTGTCCGCGATCTTGGCCGCCAGTTCCTCCGCGTACGCGATCGGAACCTTGCGCGCTAGCAGCCAGTAGAGGACCTCTTGCACCCACGCCGCGTTCGTTGGAACCCGCACCCCCAGGACATCCGGCGCGTGCACGAGCGTCCGGGTCAAACCCCGCGCCCCGAGCGGCGGCAGTCCCCCACCGAAACGGCGCAGCAATACGCGGTCCGCGGCGAGGCTCGGCGCTGAGTCGCGGGCGGCCGTCCACACCGATCGTGCGAACGTCGCCGCTCCCATCGGCTTCTCCGGGTCATCGAGAAGTTGCAACAGCCAACCGCGATACGCGCGGTCATCGCCACTGTTGTCGGGAAGTGGCGCTGCGTCGCCGGGCCACTCCGCTGCCCCAACTTTCCGCAGCAGAGCTAACCACTGCGGAAGGTCGGTCGGGGCCGCGCACAGAATCTCCTCATCGAGCGCCGCGTGCCCGATGTTGCACCACGCTCGCCAACGCCAGAACTCGTCGCTGCTCCGGGCCGCAAGCAGCAGATCATCGATCTTCTGCGACTGCGCGGCGCGGAGTTCGCCGCGACTTGGAATCCGCCCGTACATCCCCAACCAAACGCGTCGCAACCGACGGATGCGCTCCGGAGGCAGCGCCAACAGCGGCTCCAGCGACGGCACGACCTCGGCCACTGGTTCGCTCGCAGACGAGGATTCGCTGCCGCTCGGATTCCCAGCCACGGTCGCTGCGTCGTCAGGGGCCGCCGGACGCGACAACCACCACACGCCCGCGCCCAACGCCAACGCGACGGCGCCAAACAGGACCAGAGCCCAACGCTCTGATCGCGTCCACAGGCCGCTCGCTGTCGGTGCCTGCGAGTCGCGCTCGAGCGAGGTTTCGAAGTCGCTTGGCGTCGGCCGCGGCACGCGTTCCGGGATCGGCATCGTCTCAGCACCATCGCCACAGAACGTGACGACCACTTCGCCAAGCCGGACTTCTTCGCCGACCTCGACAACGACGCGCTTGCGACGCCGCCCAGCATGGACGACGCCGTTACGCGATCCCATGTCCTCGACTCGGAATCGACCATCGGCCAGCGGCTCGATCGTGGCGTGCACCTTCGATACCGACCGATCCTCGATACGGATGGTCGACTTCGACGACCGCCCCACGACTGCCGGACCAGCTGGCAGCCGAATACGCGCGCAGAAGTCTTGCTCGCGGTTGCGGGTCAGAAGATACGCCATGCGAAGCCTTGCACTACCGCCCTGCGACGGTGGTCGTGTCCAGGAGGGAGGCTTCCGATTCTAGACGTTCACAGCTCCAGGTCCACCCGTGAATCTTCGCGCCGACAACTTCCCGCTCCGTCGTCGCGCCATGAGCTAGTTCCCGGTTTGCACTCGGAGGCCGCTCCGGTATCGTGACGGGTTCCTGGAAGGAGACTCCGTGCCACCTCGATCCGGCCTCCAGCGTGTCTACGAGACGTCGCTTGCTTTGCTCACCGACCTCTATCAGCTGACGATGGCGTATGGCTATTGGAAGACGGGCCGTCATACGATGGAGTCGGTGTTTCATCTGTACTTCCGCAAGCACCCGTTCGAGGGCGGCTTCACAATCGCTTGCGGCCTCCAGAACGCGATGGACTTCATCGAGCAGTTTCGCTTTCACGACGATGACCTCCAGTACTTGGCCACGCTTCAGGGGAACGACGCAACGCCTCTGTTCGAAGACGCCTTCCTCGAACACCTGCGAGATATGAAGTTCTGCTGCGACGTGGATGCCGTGCGCGAAGGCACCGCAGTCTTCCCACAAGAGCCGCTGCTGCGCGTACGCGGTCCCATCGACCAATGCCAGCTGCTTGAAACGCCCATGCTGAACCTCCTGAACTTTCAGACTTTGGTCGCAACGAAGGCGGCACGGATCTGCCTCGCGACGAGGGGCGAACCAGTTCTCGAGTTTGGATTGCGCCGCGCCCAAGGAATCGACGGCGCACTCGCTGCTAGCCGTGCCGCCTATGTGGGTGGCTGCGCAGCTACGTCCAATGTGCTCGCTGGGCTGCACTACGGCATCCCAGTCAAAGGCACGCACGCCCACAGCTGGGTGATGTCATTCGACGACGAAGAAGAGTCGTTTCGCGAGTACGCACAAGCCATGCCGAACAACTGCATCTTCCTGGTCGACACGTATGACACGCTCAACGGCGTCCGCAAAGCAATCCGTGTCGGCAAGTGGCTCCGCGACAACGGTCACAAGATGGTCGGCGTTCGCTTGGACTCTGGGGATCTCGCGTACCTCAGCAAGCAAGCACGTCAACTTCTGGACGAAGCCGGTTTCGAAGACGCGATCATCGTCGCCAGCAACGACATCGATGAGCACATTATTGCCAGCCTGAAAGAACAAGGCGGCACGATCGCGCTCTGGGGTGTCGGCACTCGTTTAGCGACTGCCTTCGATCAGCCTTCATTGGGCGGCGTCTACAAGTTGTCGGCCGTACGGCCAGCAGGTTGCGCAGATTGGCAGCACCGAATCAAGCTCGCAGAACAGCGCGCCAAGATCACGACCCCCGGCGTGTTACAGGTGCGACGCTTTCGCGACGAATCCGGCTTCGTTGGTGACGCGATCTGGGACGAAACGACAGGCATCGATCCAGACTGCACGATCATTGATCCTATGGACGGCACCCGCCGCAAAACCTTGGCCCCCAATACAGACTACGAGGACTTGCTCGTGCCTGTCTTTCGCGACGGTGCTCGCGTGTACGACTCACCGCCACTCCCGACGACGCAAGCCCGAGTGCAGCAACAGCTCGAACAGTTCCATGACGGTGTGAAACGCTTCGTCCACCCTCACGAGTACCCGGTCGGCCTAGAGGCTCAATTGCACGAGCTGCGCACTAGCCTGATTCTCGCTGCCCGTAACTCAGAGGAGACTTTTTGATGGCCGCCAGCAGTGAGAACAACGAGTATCTGCTTGGGTGCGACACCGATGAGTTGCATCGACTCGGCTTTCAACATCGCGTTTGGGGAGAGGCCAGTCATGCGCTCTGGCATCGTGCGCAGTTCGCTCCGGGACAACAGCTGCTCGATGTCGGCTGCGGCCCCGGTTACGCCACGATCGATCTCGCCCACATCGTCGGCGAAGAAGGGCGTATCGTTGCCATCGACGAGTCGCCGCGCTTCCTCAACCATCTACGCAACGAAACCGAGAGGGCTTCCCTCTCGCAGGTCGATGTCCGTGAAGGCCAGGTGGAGAGCATCGAGCTCGAGCCAGCAACCTACGACGGTGCCTACGCACGTTGGATCTTCTGCTTCTTGTCGCAACCCACGCAGCTCATCGAACACCTAGCTAAAGCGTTGAAGCCTGGCGCGTCCCTGGCCATCGTCGATTACTACCACTATCGCGCGTTGACGCTGGCCCCGCGCGGTCCTGCCCTCGATCGCGCCGTGCACGCGGTCTTCGATAGCTGGACGCAAAGTGGAGGCAATCTCGAAATCGGCGGTGTTCTGCCTCAACTCTTGGAGGAACGCGGCTTCGAAGTCGAACACATTGACACGCTGATCGAGTCTGCTCGGCCAGATTCGCTGCTGTGGCACTGGCCACGCCGTTTCTTCTTCGGCTATATCCCGCGACTGATCGAGATGGGGTTGTTGACCGAAGACGACCGGCAGCAATTCGAAGACGAATGGCTACAGCGTGAGAAGACTCCAGGAGCCTTCTTGTTAACCCCGCCGATGGTAGAGATTGTGGCTCGTCGACGCTGATCTCACCCGAAAGTACTTGCGGCTACTCCTTGGCTGGGCCACTGTGAGTCGCACTCAGAGGAGGGCTCATGCAGAATCCAGCAAGTTCACAGCAAACCTACGTACGCAGCCGCGCTGCGCTGTGTTGTCTCACGCTACTGTTTGTTACTCCGGTCGCATCTCAGACCATCGTCGAAATCTTGGATTCCACCGGCGATGGAATGACGGCCCTGAGCCTGCCCCGGCATGTGGTCGTCGACAACAACGGCAACGTGTTCGCGAACGGGTTCTCGAACGTTTTCAAGATCACTGCGGCAGGCCAAGTCACTGAGATCATCGACTCGTCCGGCGACGGTAGCAACAGCCTCCTCACCGCCGAGGGGATGGCATTGGACGCCGCCGGCAATCTGTACGTCGTCGGCAACCAGTCTAGCAACTGTTTCAAGATCACACCCAGTGGTCAGATCACAGAGATCGTAGACACGTTCGGCGGCGGCGGTGGTTTCCTCACTAATAGCCGAGACGTCGCCGTCGATAGCCTCGGCAACGCCTACGTCGCGGCCGAAACGACCGACAACGTGCTGAAGATCACCCCCGGTGGGGTCATCACACAGGTGCTGGATGACAGCGGCGACGGCGGCGGCAACATCGCCGACTGCCCCGAGTCGCTAGCGATCGACACCCAGAACAACGTCTATGTCGCCTGCAAGTGCTCCAACAATGTGTTCATGATCACCCCCGCTGGTGTTGTCACCGAGATTCTCGACGCCGCTGGAGACGATTTGGGCGCTGCGATGCTGTTCCCTCTCGATGTTTCCCTGGACGCAGACGACAACCTCTTCGTCAGCTCATTCACTTCATCAAACGTCTTGAAGCGGACTCCCGGCGGCACCGTCACGGAGGTCATCGGCCCCGCGGGGGACAGCAGTGGCAATCCGCTCTCCGGCGCTGCGGGAATCAACCTAGATGCGGCCGGCAACCTCTATGTCGCCAGCTTCAGCAACTCGCGTGTCTTCAAAGTCACGCCATTGGGCGACATTGAGATCGCCATGAACAGCAGCGGCGATGGCAGCGGGAACACGCTCGACGGGCCATCGAACATTGCGACGTTGGGGTCTGCCGTGTTTGTCACCGGACGCACTACGAACAACGTGTTTCGTATCAGTGATCCCAACCACATTCGCGGCGACGCGAACGGCGACGGGAGCGTCGATCTTGCTGACGCGATCGCGACATTGAACTACTTGTTTGCCGACGGCCCCGGGCTTTGCCTCGATGCGATGGACTTCAATGACTCCGAATCGGTGACGATCACCGACGTCTTCGATCAGCTCTGTCGGTTGTTCTGCAACCCACTGAGCAGTGATCCGCCCGCGCCGTTCCCGCTCTGCGGCCTCGACCCCGGCGGCAGCGGCCTCGATTGCGTCATAGGCGCCTGTCCCTAGAGACCGGCCTCCAAGCAGCGACCTACGCTCAGCGCGGTGCAACGTCGAGTTCTCGCAGGATACGATCGACATCGTGCTCCCCCGGCAACGTTCGGGAAGCAGCAGCCTTCGCGAGCAGCTTGTGCTTGTCGACCTGCGCGTCGCTCGCGCCCACCGCCCGCAGCGCCAACGCAAGGAAGGCATGAGCGAGTGGGTCCACCGGCGCCTGGGCTGCCTGCGCGGCGTCGGCGATCGCCTGCAGCTGTTCGATCGCTTCCGGGAACGCGGCAGCTCTGTAGTGCGCAATCGCAACCAACAACGCCATGAAACGAGGTTCCTGCAACGAGCCGGACAAGGCCTGTGCCGCGGTCAACACGTCCGCGGCTTCGGCACTGGATCGAGCAGGTTCGCGCAGGCGCGACCATACGTCGAGGGTCTGCTGCAAGTGGTCCAACTCGCTCGTGGTGGGAAGTGTCGGCGCATCCACCGGGAACTGCAGCGCTCGCAGCTCACGGGCATAGAACTTCGGATCTGGACAAAGGGCCTGCGCGGCAGCGTCGGGCGGATAGGGACTGCAGTGCACTCTTCCATCCAAAGTTACCAACAAGATCGACGTCCCGTCTGGGGACAGGTCGGCGGAGGTAATACTCTGATCACAGCTCTGCAGCGACACGCAGCGATTCGAAGAGTCCCAGAACCGCACCTCGCCACCGTAGGCGACGCTGCACAGCTCTGCCCCATCGGGTGCCCACTCCAGCGCCTCTACCGACGTCGTGTGGGCGCGCCACTGCCGCGTCACGCTACCGTCCTTCAGATTCCACAGTAGGACTGTGCCATCCCAACCACCGCTGACGAGCAACGCCCGGCGTGGGTGAAACGCAACGGAACGGACATCTGCGGAGTGACCTTGCAGGCGCCACTCACACTCTCCCGTATCCGTCGACCAAACTCCGACGCTGCGGTCCAGAGAGGCGGTCGCAACGCGCTCTCCTTGAGCATCGAACGCAATGTCGCGAATCGGCCCTGCATGAGCCGCCCAGGTAATCGTCGTCCCGCGCTGCCGATCGTACAGTACCACGCGACCAGCAAGCCCCTTGTCAGATGTCGTCCCAACACCAATTCGACGCTGATCGTCGGTGATTGCTGCGCAACGAATCGCATCGGGATCGGTCACGAGATTGGTTGGGCGAGCTGCGCCTCGTGGCCAGACGTCGATTGTGTTTCGCGTCACGACGAGGAGCTCTTCATCTGCGACGCGAGCAACGAAACGGGCTCTGATCGGGAGCTCTCGCGGCGCCTGATCCGGAGCAACGATCGTCACCGCCTCGCCGCAGGCTGCGTACTCGGTTGCCGTCAGAAACATTGCGCTTCGTTTGTTCGCTGCAGCTGTCAGCTGCACCGACGACCCTGACTCGCCGACAGCCCACCTGCGAACGCGTGAATCCTCTCCGGCGGTGACCAATTGGGTTCCAGCAGCGTTGGCGGTCAACCAGTGGAGCGGTGCATCGTGTCCGATCAGTTCTCGTTGCTTCGTGGCCGTTGCAATATCCCACAACTCGACCACTCCGCTGCGCAGTCCACGACAGACCAACTGATCGTCGTTTGCAAAGCACAACGAGTGCGGGCTGCCGACGGGAGCAACCAGCCGTGCAGCAAGCTGTGCGCTGGCCACGTCGTAGACCAATACGCTGTTGCCATCCGCCACTGCGAGCTGTTGCCCGGACCTGCTCCAGCTCAACGCGTTCACTGCCACCAGCACTTCCGCTTGCGGCAGCTGCAGCCGATGCGTGCCATCGGCGCTGACAACGAACAGCTTCTGGGGACCTTGTAGCGCTGCGATCGCCAGCGCGGAGCCATCAGGGGCAAACTCGACGAAGTTCGCCTGCCGTACGGACCCCAGCGACACGCTCCACACCTCACGTAGCTGCGTAGCCTCCCAGCAGCGCAGCTTTCCATCGCTACCGACCGCAGCAAGCAGTTGCCCGTCAGGCGAAAGGGCCAGCTGCGCGACATCACGGTAAAGCAGCCGCATGCTAGAGAAGTCCAAGGCTGGCAACAGCAACGCGGCTGCCAACAGGCTGCCATCCGCGACGCTCCAGACACGCACCATGCCATCGGTAGAGGCGGTCACCACCTGCGCACCGGCGGCCACGAAACGCGCGAAGTAGACCGGGCTCCCGCAGTCGAGTCGTTGCAACGTGGCAGCAGTAGCCGTGTCCCACAGGCGCGCCGTGCCATCGTAGGACCCTGTGACGGCACGCTGCCCAGTAGGATCCAGGCACCCGTCCAGAACTTCGGACTGGTGGCCGCGTAAGGTAGCCAGTGCAGAATCGCCTTCGAAGATCCGAGCCGTGCCGTCTCTCGCCACGGAGACGAGCCTACTTCCGGTAGCGTCGAAGCGTGCCCGCCGCACCCAATCAGTGTGCCCAGCCAGCCCCGGCAGCTCGCGCTCCGCCGCCAAAGCCGGCGCCAGCGCGGCGTACAAGGCATTGCGCGCCTCCGGGCCCGGGTTGCGCTGCGCGCCCTCGACGGCCAGCAACAGTGACAATCGAGGATTGGACTCGAGCGATTCGGACGCAGCTCGCAGGTAGCGCATTCCTTCGAGCTGCGCAGTCACGCGGTTATTTCCGGTGGTCGCGGTATGCAAAACGGTGACAACTTCAAGTTGATTGAAGTGGTGGC